>NZ_CM001440.1:3197553-3504860 GCF_000244975.1 Saccharomonospora cyanea NA-134
TGGGGCCATGACGTTCGAATCGATGACCCGCTGGCGCCCCTCCACCGGGGCCACGGCGATCACCCTCGACGGGCGTTCGACGACGCTGCTCGACCGCGCCCGCGTCTACGCGTGCGGGATCACGCCCTACGACATGACCCACCTCGGGCACGCCGCGACGTTCGTGTGGGTGGACACGCTGCGGCGGGTCCTGCGGGTCCTCGGCGTGGAACCGATCCTGTGCCGCAACGTCACGGACGTGGACGACGTGATCGACGACGCCGCACGCACGGCGGGTGTGCGGTACGACCACTTCGCGGCGCTGCAGGAGTTCCGCTTCGACGAGGACATGTCCGCACTGCGGGTGCGCATGCCCGACCACGAGCCGAGGGCGCACCGTTACGTCGACGCGGTGATCCGGCTGGCCGGTGCGCTCGCCGCGTCGGGTGCGGCTTACGTGCGCGACGGCGGCGTGTACTTCCGGGGCAGACACGTGGTCGCACGGTCGCGGCTGAACGAGGAGACGGCGCTGCGCCTGGCGCGCGAGTACGGCGGCAGACCCGACGACGAGACGAAGGACGACCCGTTCGACGTCGCCGTCTGGCAGCCCGCCGAGCCGGGCCATCCGGTGTGGGACTCGCCGTGGGGCCCGGGCAGACCGGGTTGGCACGCGGAGTGCGTCGCCATGTCGGTGTCGACGTTCGGGCCCTGCGTGGACATCCATGCGGGCGGCGCCGATCTGCGCTTCCCGCACCACGCCTACCACGCGGCGATGGCCGAGGCGTACGCGGGCGTGTCCCCGTACGCGCGGGCGTGGTTCCACGTCGGCACGGTGCTGGTGGACGGCGCGAAGATGTCCAAGTCGCACGGCAACTACGTGCTCGTGCAGGACCTCCTACGCGATCACTCGGCTCCGGTGGTGCGGCTCGCGATCCTCGACCGGCCGTGGGCGGCCTCGTGGGAGTACGCCCCGGGGGTCCTGGACGTCGCCGCCGCGAGGCTGGAGGACCTGCACCAGGCCGCGGGCAGGCGAGGCGGGCACACCGACGAGCCCGGCATCGAGCGCATGCGGCGGCTGCTCGGCACCGACCTCGACGTGCCAGCCGCACTCGACGTCGCCATCGAACGCGGCGGGACCGCGGCGCGCGTGCTGACCGCCGCCCTCGGCCTGGCCTGACCGCTCAGTTCACCGGTGCGACGTCGGGAATCCCGTCCTCCGGCGGTGGAGCGTGCTCGGCGTCCGACGCGGTGATGGGCGCGTCACCGTTGTCGGTGAGCAGGACGGGCGTCAACGCTTCGGTACCGTCCTTGCCGATCTCCACGACCCGCACCCCGGACACGCCCGCGTGGGAGTCCGTCGAGTAGCGGAAGGGCGCGAGGGCGGGACCGGTGAAGTCACCGCCCGCCGTCTCCAGTGCCCGCACCAGGCCCTCGCGGGTCGGCTCCGGGCCCGCGGCCTGCAACGCCTGCACGAAGGTGTACGCCTGCGCCATCCCGTATATCCGGTAGTTGGTGAGTTCACCGTCGCCCCCGTGGGCGTCCCACACCCGCTGCCACAGCCGGACCCACGGGTCGTCGGTGTCCTCGACTCCGGCGAGGTACTCGGTGGTCAGTGCGCCCTCCAGCGAACTCGCGTCCTCGACCTTCCCCTCGGAGAACCGGGCCAGCAGCGATCCGACGAGCTGGGAGTCGGAGCCCACGTTGCTGTAGACCCACTGGGGTCGGTAGTCCAGGCGCTGCGCGGAGAGCTGGCTCAACGCGGTGAAGGACGGCACGGTGAATCCCACGACGACCTCCGCACCGGCGTCCTTCAACGCGCTGATCTGCGGGGTGACGTCGTTGGCGGTCGGGGCGTACCGCTGAGCGGCGACGATCTGCGAGTCGACGTAGGCCCGGATGCCCTTCTCCCCGTCGTCCCCGAAGTCGTCGTCCTGCAGCAGCAGACCCACCTTCGCGTCCGCGTGGTTCTCGGCGAGGTACCTGCCGAGGATCTTGCCCTCGATCTCGTAGTCCGACTGCCAGCCGAACGTGCCCGGGTAGCGGTCGGGCTGGTCCCACAGCAGTGATCCGGACGAGACGAACAGGTCGGGCACCCCGTTGTCGTGCAGGAGATCGAGCACCGCGCTGTGGGTGGGGGTGCCCAACCCGCCGACCATCGCGAAGATCTCGTCGCTCAGCACGAGCTCGTTCGTCACCTGGCTGGTGTTGGTGGGGTTGTAGGCGTCGTTCTTGTAGAGGTATTCGATGGTGCGGCCGTGGACGCCGCCCTGGGCGTTGACGAAGTCGAAGTACGCCTTGGTGCCGGTGGGGATCTCGCTGTAACCGGGCGCGGCGACACCCGTGAGCGGGAAGTGGGCACCCACGGTCACCGTGTCGGCGGTGACGCCGGTCTCCGCACCGCCTGCCTCCGCGTCACCTCGCCCACCCGCCCCACATGCCGACAGCATCATCGCCACGGTCAGTCCGGCGAGTACCGCCCGTGGTCTCGGTGTCGCTCTCATCCGTCATCCTTTCCGCTTTCGTACCCGGTTCCAGACGCGGCGACCGAGGCCGGCCACTCCCGACGGAGCGACGAGCATCGCGGCCACCAGCACGATCCCGTAGACGAGGGGGGCGAGCTGCGCCGCCCGCACGGCGGTCAGGCCGAGCTCGGTCCCCAGATCGGTCACCGCGGGCGGGAGGAACACCAGCAGGGCGCTGCCCAGCACCGCACCGGTGAGACTGCCGAGCCCGCCGACCACCACCGCCGTCAGCAGTGAGAGCGACAGCACGAGCGTGAACCCGCTGGGAGCGGCCAGCCGTACCACCATCGCCAGCACGGAGCCCGCGAGTCCCGCGCAGGCTGCGCTGACCACGAAAGCCAGGACTCGGGCCCTGCCGAGATGGATGCCGGCCAGCGCGGCGGCCACCTCGTCGTCCCGCACGGCGCGCCACGTCCGCCCGTACCGGCTCGCCGCGAGGTTGGCCAGCAGCAGGAGGACGAGCAGCAGGGTTCCCCACGCCACGTAGGCGAGGAACTTCTGGTGTCCCAGTTCGGCTCCGGTGACGAAGAACAACGCGTCGTCGAACCACCGCGCGGGCTCCGGCGTGTTCACGGCGAGTCCCTGCTCGCCACCGAGGACACCGTCGAAGTGCACCGCCAGCCCCGGTAGCCCGACCGCGAGTGCGAGGGTGGCCCCGGCGAGGTACGGACCCTTCAGCCGAGCGGCGGCCGCGCCGACGACCACTCCGACGAGCGCGGTGAACACCGTGGCGGCGAGCATGGCGATCCCGAACGGCAGAGCACCGTCGCGCAGCAGCAACGCGGTGGTGTACGCGCCCACCGCCATGAGGGCACCGTGCCCCAGTGAGATCTGGCCGTTCAGCCCGGTGAGCACGGTCAGGCCCGCTGCCGCGATCGCGTAGTAGGCCACGGCCGCGAGCTGCGCGTGCCGGAACGCGGAGACGTTCTCGCACACCAGCACCACGGCCACCAGTGCGAGGGCCGTGACGAGGAGGTGGCGCGCCGGGGACGACACCGGGACGAACCGGCGCAGGGTACCCGCCGTCGCGGTCGGCTGACTCATTCAGACCTTCCTCTCGCTCGTACGGCCGAACAGTCCTCGAGGCCGGGCGAGCAGCACCACGACGAGGATCGCGAGTGCCGCGAGCGCCACGAGTTCACTGCCGAGGTAGCCGGACACGTAGGACAGTGCGAGTCCGGTGAGCAGCCCACCGACCACCGCGCCGGGAGGACTGTCGAGCCCACCCAGCACCGCGGCCACGAACCCGAACACGATCACCGGCTCCATGTACGCGGGGTGGATCAGGCTCCCACCGGCGATGAGCAGACCGGCCAGCGAACCCACCACGGCCGCCAGCGCCCAGCCCAGCGTGAGCATGCGCCCCACGCGGATCCCGAGCAGCCGCGACACCTCCTCGTGCAACGCGGAGGCGCGCATCCGCAACCCCAGGTCGGTGAGCCGGAACAGCGCCACGAGCGCGAGCATCACCACGAGCACCGCGAGCACGACGAACGCGTTGAACGGCGTGAACGCCACCGTGGTTCCCCCGACGGAGAACCCGGTGAGTGAGAACGGCGCGGGGAAGGACTCGTAGGCTGAACCGAACAGCACCGCGGCCAGCGCCTGGAGCGCGACGAACAACCCGAGTGTGACGATGACGGCGTTCAGCTCGGGGCCGCCCTCGACGGGCCGGACGACCACGCGCTCCAGCACGGCTCCGAGCACGAATCCGGCGGCGAGCGCGACCGCGAACCCCACCCAGTACGGCTGGCCACTCTCGATGACGGCCAGCGCGAGGTAGGTGGTGAGCATGGCCATCGCACCCTGCGCGAAGTTGACGACGCGTGTGGAACGCCAGATCAGCACCAGTGCCAGCGCGAAGGCGGCGTAGATCGCGCCCTGGCTGATGCCGTTGAGGGTGAGGTCGACGAATCGCTGCATGCGGTTCTCCCGCGGTCGGCAATGGTGTGGGGAGGTCAGAAGCCGAGGTAGGCGTGGCGGAGTTCGTCGTCCTCGGCGAGCGTGGCGGCGTCCGACCGGGCCACCACCCTGCCGAGGTTCAGCACCACACCGGTGTCGGCGATGGACAGCGCGCTGCGCGCGTTCTGCTCGACGAGCAACACCGCGATCCCCTCGGTGTCGACCAGCTCGCGCAGCACCGCGAAGATGCGGGAGACGACCCGAGGGGCGAGGCCGAGCGACGGCTCGTCCAGCAACAACACCTCGGGCGCCGACAGCAGCGCCCGGCCGATCACGAGCATCTGCCGCTCGCCGCCGGACAGCGAGTGCGCGGCCTGCTTCTCACGCCGCCGCAGCGACGGGAACAGCGAGTACACGTCGGCGATCGCGGGCGGGGTCCGTACCGACGAGCGGGCGGCACCGAGCAGCGCCCCGAGTCGCAGGTTCTCCTCCACCGTCAGCTCCGTGATCACCCCTCGGCCTTCGGGAACGTGGGCGAGGCCGGCCCTGGTGACGTCCTCGGCACTCGCCCCGGTGAGGTCCACCTCGCCGAGCTCGACCCGTCCCGCCTGTGGCCGCAGAAGTCCCGACACCGTGCGCAGCAACGTCGTCTTGCCCGCGCCGTTCGCCCCCAGGACGGCGGTGACCCGCCCCGCAGGTGCGGCGAGGTCGACGTCGTCGAGCGCGGTGACCGGACCGTAGTGCGCGGTCAGCCCCCGCACGCGCAACCCGCTCCGCTGCGCACCGTCCTCACAGGAGGCCCGGTCGTCCGGCATGCCGCTCATGCGCGAGCCTCCTCCCCCAGGTACGCCGACACCACGGCGGGGTCCTCGGCGATCGCGTCGGGCGGTCCCGACGCGATCACCCTGCCGAAGTCGAGGACGGTGATCCGGTCGCACACCGACATCACGAGGTCCATGTGGTGGTCGACGAGCACGACCGCCATCCGGTCGGACAACGCGCGTACGAGCTCTCCGAGCTCGCCCATGTCGTCGTGCCCCAACCCGCTCGCCGGTTCGTCGAGAAGCAGCAGTTCGGGCTCCGACACCAGGGCGCGGGCCAGTGCCACGCGTTTGCGCACGGGGTACGGCAGGCTGTCGGGCAACGCGGTGGCGTGGGCGTGGATACCGAGATCCCGCAGCACCGCTTCCGACTTCGCTCGCAGGGCCCGCTCGTCGGACACCGAACGCCGCAGTCCCAGCAGCGCCGAGACGAAACCCGACCGGCGGAACCGGTCGGCACCGACCATGACGTTCTCGAGCACCGTGAGCCCTCGGAACAGGCCGAGCCCCTGGAGCGTGCGGGCGATGCCGAGAGAGGCCAGTCGGTGCGGGCGGGGGTGGGGCACCGGCTCACCCCGGACGTGGATCTCCCCCGCCTCGGGTCGTACGAACCCGCAACAGACGTTGAACAGGGTGGTCTTGCCCGCGCCGTTGGGTCCGATCACGCCGTGCACCTCCCGGTGCCACGCCGTGAGCGACACGTCCGACAACGCGGTGAGGCCACCGAACCGCACCGTGACTCCCTGGAGCTCGAACAGGGGTTGCTCCGGCGGTGTCCCGCCGGTGTCGACCGTGTCCTCGCGTCGCACGTCCACACCTCCCGCCGCTTGAGCCCCGTCGCCGCCCCGTTCGCCTGACGGTCGGGGCAGCAACAGCCTCGTGCCGAACGCCCAACGACGGCCATAGGCGCACCGCCCAGCGTTTGCCCGGAGAACTGGGCGGATCGCCCGATTCCGGCAACGGCCGGACCACGGGGTCACGGACGCGGACCGGAACCCGTATGGCGCGAGTTCAGCCGGGGCACAGGGCCGAGCGCGCAAGAGTTGTCGACTCCGTTTGGGCGCGGCGCACGAGAGTGCTGGACGCGGTGCCACCGGCCGTGCCATGGTCACTCGAATGACGACGGCAGCGGGCCACCCGGTGGACGACGAGGTCCCCTCGTCGGCGAGGACCGCCCTGCGCGTCCTCACCACCGCGATGCTGGAAGACCTCGACGCCCTCGCCGACCGGCTCACCCTGATGGTGCTGCGTGCCGAGCCCTCCTACGCGGAACTCGGCGTGTCGGCCCCCGACGCGCTGCGGGAGAACCTCAGGGCGAACCTCGAACGCGGCGTCCAGGCACTCGGCGGGTTCGTCCCGGACGGCGTCGATCCCAACGACACCTCCCGCGAGACCGGCCGCAAGCGCGCCAGGGAGGGCGTGCCGCTGGAAGCCGTCCTGCACGCGTACCGGCTGGGCGGCCAGGTGATCTGGGAAGGACTTCTGTCGACCTCGCGGGAGGTGTTCCGGGGTCGCTACGACCGGGAGCTGCTGGACGCCTCGGGATGGGGTTGGCGGGTGATCGACGCCGGCTCGGCGGCGCTCGTCGACGCCTACCGTCTGGAGGAGTCGCGCCTGCGCAGCCAGGAGCTGAGCAAACGTCACGCTTTCCTCAATGCCCTGCTGGACGGCCGGGGAAAGGACGCGGCCGTCGCGCAGGAGGCCTCCACGGTGCTCGGGTTGCCGACGTGCGGACCGATGCTGTGCGTGGTGGCCCCTGTCGACGCTCCGACCGACGAGCCGCTCCGGTCTCCGAGGGACACACTCGCCGCACACGGTCTCGTGTCGTCGTGGCACGTGCGCCCGACCGACGTCGTGGGGCTGATCGCGCTCGCCGACCGCACACCGGCCGACACCGTGGAGGCACTGCGTCCCGTGGTGGCGGGCCGCGTGGGCGCGTCACCGGTGATCACCACACTCGGGCAGGTCGGCGACGCCTACACCCTGGCCCGCACGGCGGCGAGAACGCTGAGCGCTCCGGGAGTGGCGCTCCTCGACGACAACCTGCCCGAGGCGTTGCTCGTCGGCAGTCCCGAGTTGACGAGCAGGCTGGCCCAGGTGGCCTTCGGCGACCTGCTCCGCCTGTCCGAACAGGAGCGGGAGACGTTGCTGACGACGCTGAACGCGGTGATCGACAGCGGTGGCTCCCCCACCCGTGCGGCACAGCGGCTCTACTGCCACCGCAACACCGTGATCTACCGGCTGCAGCGTGTCGAGTCGGTCACCGGCCGGTCCATGTCGAACGCCCGCGACCGGCTGTTGTTCACGCTCGGGCTGCTGGCCGTGCGCCGTCTCGACTCGTGCGACGACACGCAGGCGAGCCCGGCAGCCGGTCGCTGAGCACGCGGCAACGACACCACGGGCACGGCGGCACGCGCGTTCCCCAGCCTCGTCCGGGCAGGTGAGTCCGTACGTCACGGCCCGCGACGGAGCGCGGCGCGTGGCAGGCTGGGGTGGTGCGGACCCCGACTGCGCCTCGGCTTCTCGTCGTCTCCGCCGGGACGGCGAGCCCGCTGCTGCCCCTGACAGCCGAAGCGGCGCAGCGGGTCTGGCCGGACGCCGACGTGATCGCCGAGGTCGTCTCACCGAGTCCGGTCGTCGGCGCGCGGGCGGGGCGGGCACTCGGCCGGCTGCTCGACGAGGTGCGTCCGGACCTCGTGCTCTCCACCCACCCCGTGGTGACCGCGGGACTCGCCTGGCTGCGACGGCGACGCGGGTTCGGCCTTCCCACGGCCTCGTGGGACCCCGTCACCGGAGCGACCGGCCTCGACCGGGCGATGCGCCTCCTCGCCACCACCCCGCCCCGGCCGGGACCCCGCAGGCTACTGGCGTCCGACGCCCTCTTCGCGCACGTCGACACCCCGGCCGTGCCCCAGCACGTGGGCACGGCACTCGTGTTCGACCCTGGCCCGACGCCCACGCTCGAACGGGCGGCGGCCATGCTGGCCTCGGTGCCCGGCGCGCTCGGCCGGATCACCCCCGCCACCGCGGCACGACCCGCCCGCTGGGTGCCCGTACCCGGCCGGGAGGCTTCGGCGAACGTCGACGCGGTGACAGCGGCCGACCTGTCGTCCGCGGTGGACGCGTTCTTCTCCGCCCCGCTACGCGCCGACCACATCGTGGGCGCCGCCCGGATCGTCACGGGACTGGCCGACGGGCGAAGCGCCTTGCTGGTGAAGCTGCACCACGCGCTCGGTGACGGCATGACCGTGTTGCAGGCGCTGCTGTCCGACACCGACGACGCCGGACGGCTGTCGTGGGCGAGCCGTCCCGTACTGCCGATGGGCGGCAGCGGGGTACCAGGACTGCGAGCCGGGCTCCGTCCCGTCCTCTCGGGGCTGCGGCGACTGGCCGCGGCAGGCCGTGCCCCCGACGTCCCGACGGACGGACCCGTTCCCGACCCCCGCAGGCGTCACGCCCTCGGCCTCCTGCCGGGCCGGGCGGTGCGGGCGGGGGCTCGCGCCGCGGGCGTCAGCGCGGCCGACTACGTGCTCGCGGCGTTCGCGCAGGCGTGGCACGACGTCGGCGGCGCGCCCGGGAGAGGGTTCCGGCTCATGGTGCCGTGGTCGGTACGCGGCACCGACAGTCTCCGGGCGGCGGGCAACCACACCGGAGCCGTGTCGGTCGACCTGCCCGTGGGGCCGATGGACTTCGCCGACCGGGTCCGGCGCGTCGCCGAAGCCCTGCGTTCGCGCACCGAAGCCGGGGTGCCCGAGGCCGCGAACCTCGTGGTGCAGGCGCTCGGCGCGCTCCCGCCGCCCCTGCACCGGTCGGCGGCCCGGCGCGTGTACCGCAGCGACTGGTTCAATGCCGTCGGCACAGTGATGCCCGGGCCACGGCGGGAGGTGCGCTGGCACGACGCCGTGATGTCACGGGCCTATCCCGTGCTGGCGCTCGCCCCCGGCACCGGGCTCGCGTGGGGTGCGCTCACCTGGGGGCCGTGGATCACGGTGTGCGTCACGGCCCGCGCCGACGCCGCCGGGACGGCCGACGCGCTGGCCGATCGGATGGCGGAACTCGTCACCGGCTCCGTCGTGCGGGAGACGTCGTGATCGGGCCCGGCACGCGGGTGCTCGTCACCGGTGGTTCCTCCGGCATCGGTGCCGCCACGGTGGAGGCTTTCACCGCCCGCGGTTGCCGGGTCGTCGCGGTCGGCCGCGACGCGCGAGCGCTCGACGACGTCGCCCGGTGTACCGGCGCGACCCCGCACGTGGCCGATCTGGCCGATCCGCAGACGGTCACCCTCCTCGTGGAGGAGGTCGGCGAGGTCGACGTGCTCGTCGCGGCGGCGGGCCTCGGCTGGGCGGGCCACGTCACCGACATGGCGGCCGACGAACTCGACGCGCTCGTGCGCGTCAACGTGCTGGCTCCGATGCGGCTCACCCGCGCGGTGCTGCCCGGCATGGTGCGGCGGAGGCGCGGTCATCTGGTGTTCGTGTCGTCCATCGCCGGGCACATGGCGGTGGAGCACGAGGCCGTCTACTCGGCCACGAAAGCAGCCGTGAACGTGCTCGCCGCGAGCGTGCGACACGAGGTCGCCGACCACGGGGTCGGGGTGTCGGTGGTGGTGCCCGGTGTGGTGGACACACCGTTCTTCGCGCGCCGGGGCGTGCCCTACACCCGGCGGCTCCCGCGCCCGGTGCCCGCTTCCGCGGTGGCCGCCGGGATCGTCCGCGCGGTGGACCGCGGCCGTACGGAGGTCTTCGTACCCCGGTGGCTGCGGCTGCCCGCGCGGCTGCGCGGTGCCGCGCCCGGCCTCACCGACGCGCTGCAACGCCGGTTCGGCTGAGTCAGGCTCCGCTCGCGGCGCGGAGGCTTTCCCTCAGGGAACCGAGAGTGGCCAGTACGGCCGTCGGCTCGTAACCACAGTGCGCCATGCAGTTCGCGCACCGGGGATCCCTGCCCCGCCCGTAGGCCTCCCAGTCGGTGGTCTCCAGAAGTTCGGCGTAGGTGCTCGCGTAGCCGTCGCTCATCAGGTAGCACGGCTTCTGCCACCCGAACAGCGAGTACGACGGCACTCCCCACGCGGTGCAGCCGAAGTCCACCTTGCCCTCGAGGAAGTCGAGGAACAGCGGCGAGTGGTTGAGCCGCCAGCGTTTGCGGTTGCCACCCGCGAACGCCTTGCGGAACAGCTCCCGGGTCTCCTGCACACCGAGGAAGTGCTCCTGGTCGGGTGCCTTCTCGTAGGCGTAGGCGGGCGAGACCATCATCTGGTCGACCTCGACCTCGTCGTTGAGGAAGTCGAGCACCTCGATCAGGGTCTGCGGGGTGTCGGTGTTGAACACCGTCGTGTTGGTGGTGACCCGGAAGCCCCGGCGCTTCAACTCGGCGATCGCCTCGATCACCTCGTCGAACACGCCTTCCTTGTCGACGGCGGCGTCGTGGCGTTCCCGCATCCCGTCGACGTGCACGGCGAACGCGAAGTACCGCGACGGTCGCAGATCGAGCTTGTCGATCTTGCGGCGGACCAGCGCGGCGTTGGTGCAGAGGAAGACGTACTTCTTGCGGCGCACGAGTTCGTTCACCATCGTGTCGATGTCGGGATGCATCAGCGGCTCGCCACCCGCGATCGACACCATCGGCGCGCCGCACTCCTCGATGGCGGCCACCGCCTGTTCCACGGGCATCCGCTGCTTCAGCACGTTCGCCGGATGCTGGATCTTGCCGCAACCCGGGCAGCTGAGGTTGCAGGCGAACAACGGCTCCAGTTCCACGATGAGCGGGAACTTCGAGCGTCTCCTCAGTTTCTGGGCCAGCAGATAGCGCGCGATGCGCAGACTCTGGTGCCACGGCATGCTCATGGGTGCCGCACCTCCTTCACAACGCTGTCGTTCTTGCCTCGGGCGACGGTCGCCGCCCAGCTCCGCAGCGCCGGGCCGGATGCCTTCAGCGCCTTCAGTGCCGCGACACCGCCCGGCACGGTCGCCGCGCTCAGCAGGGGCCGCGCCGGCGTGTCGACCACAGCGCGCAGCACGACGACGTGTCGTCCGTCGTCCACAAGATCCAGCAGCAGGCCCGACTCCAGATCGAGCGCCACGGCGCCGAGCGTCTCCTCGGGCACGCGCCCGACGATGTGGTCGGCCTCGGTCACCTCTCCGGTGTGGACGGTCCGGTTGCCGCGGCGCAACGCCGAGGCCAGCACCGCCGCCGCCGGACACCGGCGCGAACCGCGTGGCGAGCGCACCACGTCGGGCACCACGAGGTCTCCCGGACGTGCGCGGGTGGTGAGTGCGCACGCCACGCCCACCACGGCCACGGGCACCCCGGGACTGTGTCGCAGTGCCGCGCGCACGGCCGAGCGCCGCCGCGCGCGCATCCCCGCCCGGACGACACGGCCGCCGCGCAGCCCGCACCGCACGCTCACCGCCTCCACGGTGAGCGGGCACAGGACGAGAACCTCGTCAGCCCGGCCCGGCAGCACGGCCGCTCTCCAGGTACCGGCCGAGGGCGGTGAGGGGGAACACCAGCCGGTACAGGTGGTAGTTGATGTAGAAGTCTCCGGGGAACCCCGTGCCGGTGAACTGCGGTTCGTCCCAGCCGCCGTCCGGGCGTTGCGTGGTCACCAACCACTCCACTCCCCGCGTCACGAGGTCACCGCGCTCCCCCGCGGCCAGCAGCGCGAGCAGTGCCCACGCCGTCTGCGAGGCCGTGGACGTGCCCCTGCCCACCCACGCGCGGTCGACGTAGGAGCGCATGTCCTCGCCCCAGCCGCCGTCGGGGTTCTGGTGGGCGGTGAGCCAGTGAACGGCCGCGCGCACGGACTCGTGGTCGCGGGGCACGCCACAGGCGACGAGCGCGGGCACCACGGCACCCGTGCCGTAGACGTGGTTCGCGCCCCACCGGCCGAACCACGACCCGTCGGCCTCCTGCGCGTCGAGCAGCCACCGGACACCGCGGCGTGCGGCCTCGCAGTCGACCATGCCACGCGCCGCCAGCATCTCGACGACGTGCGCGGTGACGTCGGCCGACGGCGGGTCGATCACGGCACCGAAGTCGCAGAACGGCAGCTTCTCGCACAGTGCGCGGGTGTTGTCGGCGTCGAACGCTCCCCAGCCGCCGTCCGAGGACTGCATGCCCACGAGCCACTCGGTGGCCCGCTCCACGGCCGCATCGACCCGGCTCGGCTCGGGATGGCGCACCCGCCGCAGGCCCAACACCACCTCGGCCGTGTCGTCGGTGTCCGGGTAGTGATCGTTGGCGAACTCGAACGCCCAGCCCGACGGCGACAGGTCCGGCCTGCGTACCTGCCAGTCGCCGCCGGTGCGGATCTCCTCCCGCAGGATCCAGTCCGCCGCGGCGACCAACGCCGGATCGTCGGCCGGTGTGCCCGAGTCCAGCAGTGCGGTCATCGCGAGCGCCGTGTCCCACACCGGCGACTGGCATGCCTCCAGCCTGCGCACCCACCCGTCCTCGGTGTGCTCCCGGACGGTGAAGCCCTCCAGCCCGTCCAGGGCCTTGCGGAGCACCGGGTGATCCACCGGATAACCCCGCAGGTGTAGCGCCAGGATCGAGTACACCCACGGTGGCTGGATGCCGCCCCAACCGCCGTCGGCCTCCTGCCGGTCGAGGATCCAGCGCTCGGCGCGATCGAGTGCGATGTTGCGCAACGGTTTCAGGGGCAGCCGTTCCAGCCGGTGCAGCACGGCGTCGAGGCCGTGGAACACGCCCGCCCACGACATCACGGAGTCGTCTCCCCGCCGCTCGACTCCCGTGCGCAGCTCCCGCAGGCTGAATCCCAGCTGCCGAGCGGGTCGCGCGGCGCCGACGATCGTCAACGGCACCACCGTCTGCCGGGCCCAACAGGCCCAGTCGTAGATGTTGAGGGGGAACCAGTCGGGCAACAGCACCAGTTCCGGAGGCAGCACCGGAAGCCTGCGCCACGACCACTGCCCGAACAGAGCCAGCCAGATCCGCGTGAACACCCGGGTGGCCTCGATGCCTCCGCTGTCGAGAATGTACTCGCGGGCACGCCGCAGGTGCGCGGCGTCGAGCGGGTCGCCCGCGAGCCGCAACGCGGTGTAGGCCTCCACACTCGTGGACACGTCTGGGGGCCCGTCGTGGAACGTCGCCCACGTGCCGTCCTCCCGCTGCCGCGAACGGATCCACCGCGCCGTCTCCTCGGTCACGCGGGCGTCGGAGATCCCCAGGAACCGTCGCAGCAGCAGGTCCTCGGCCTCCATCGTCACGTTGGTCTCCAGCTCTCCCTTCCACCAGCCCTCCGCGTGTTGCAGGGACAACAGGTGGCGGCGAGCGGAGTCGGCGCAGCGGCGCACCCGCTCCTGCGTCAGGGTTGCCTCGCGCGTCAGGACGTCGGTCATCGGTCACGCTCCACGACGAAACGGGTGAGATCGACCAGCGCCGCCCGAATGTCCGAGGGCGGGTCCACCGCGGCGAGGGATGCCTCGGCCTCGGCGATGTAGCGGTGGGCGCGGTCACGGGTCCAGGCGATCGCGCCCGTGTCGTCGACCAGCGCCGCCATCGTGCGCACGTCGTCCTCGCTCGGCGCATCCTCCCTGCGGTAGAACTCGCGCAGCGCCAGCGCGCTGTCTGTTCCCGAGTTCAGGGCCACCGCGACGGGGACCGACTTCTTGCGCACCCGGAGGTCGGCGAGCACGGGCTTGCCGGTGACCTCGGGACTGCCGACGATGCCGAGCAGATCGTCCACGAGCTGGAACCCCATGCCGAGGTTGCGCCCGAACCGTCCGAGCGCCGCGACGGAGGCGTCGTCTCCACCACCGAGCAACGCGCCCAGCTCGGCGGCGCACGCCATCAGCGCGGCGGTCTTGCCGTCCTCCATGTGCAGGCACTCCTCGACCCCGACGAGGGCACGCCTTTCGAAGTCGATGTCGGCGGTCTGCCCCTCGATGAGCCTTCGCACCGCGCGGGTCAGGTAACGGCCGGCCGAGAGCAGGCCCGTCGCCTCCAGTACCTCGACGGCGAGTGTCAGAAGGGCGTCACCCGCCAGGATCGCGGCGGGTGTACCGAACAGGGCCCACACGGTGGGGCGATGCCGCCGCTCGGTGTCCCCGTCCATGACGTCGTCGTGCAGCAGGGAGAAGTTGTGCACCAGCTCCACGGCCACGGCACCCGCCAGCGCGGTCTCCGGCCGCGCCCGCACCGCCTGCGCCGCGAGCAGGGCCAGTGCCGGGCGCAACGCCTTGCCACCACCGCCCTCCACGGCCGCGCCGTGTTCGTCGGTCCAGCCGAGGTGGTAGCTGACGATGCGTCGCATCGCGGGGTCCAGGGTGTCGACCGCTTCCCGCAACGCGGGTCGCACGAGCAACCGGGTGGCGCTCACCTCGGACGGCAGGGTCATGGTCATCCGCTCACACCCCCCGCCAGGTGAGCGGTGACGAGATCGGCGGCTCGGTGTCCACTTCGCACGGCTCCCTCCATCGTGTCGGGCCAACCTGTAGCGGTCCAGGATCCGGCGAGGACAAGGCCGGGCAACGCCGTGCGCTGGGCCGCGCGCAAACTGTTCGATCCCGGTCCCTGGCGGAACGTGGCCCGCCGCTGCCGGGTGACGAAGAACCGGGAACACGGTGTGGTGGCGGCGGCGGGGAAGAGCCTGCCGAGTTCGGCGAGGAACACGTCACGCAACGCCGACGCGGGGGTGGTCAGCCAGGTCTCGGCCGCCGAAAGCGACACCGCGAGGTACTGCCCCGAGGTGAGTCCCGCCGCGGCGGTGCGGTCGAACACCCACTGGGCGGGTGATCCCACGGCCGCGGCGAACGGCAGCTCGGTGACGGGCCGCTCGTAGACGACGTGGACGTTCACGATCGGCACCGCTCCGAGCCCGGCGAGCCGCCACCGCTGCAGCCCCGCCCGTCCGGGAGCGACTCGCATCGCGGTCTCGGGCGGGACGGCGAGGACGACCGCGTCGGCGTCCAGCACCTCGTCGTCCATCCGCACGAGGAACCGCTCACGCACGGGTGTGATGCCCCGGACCGGGCTGTGGGTGCGCACCTGTCCGTCGCGTTCCAGCAGGTACTTCTCCGCGGGACGGACATGCAGGTCCTCCAACGGCCAGCGGGGGATCCCGATGTCGGCGCCGTCGGACGAGGTCAGCAGTGCGGTGCGGAACACCATCGCCGCCGAGGCCAGCGACACCTGGGACACGTCGCCGTTGAGCGCGGCCACGGTGATGAGGTTCCACAACCTGTCGCGGGTGGCGTCGTTCTGACCGTGCTGGGCGAGCCAGTCGCCGAAACTGTGGGCGTCGAGCGCGGTGTCGTCCGGATCGAGCGAGCGCAGGGCCACGGCGGCCCTCAGCACCCGGAACCGGTCGAGCGGGCTCAACGCCGAGTAGCGGGCGATCGCGGGTGCCAGGTGCAGGGGTGCCCGCGCGTCCGTACGCCGCAGTTCGGTGAACCGGCCGCCGGGCGCGAGCACCGGCACCCGGAAGCGCTCCTGCGTCTCGAGGCCCTCGGAGCTGCCGAGCCGTTCGAGCAGGGCCCGGTAGGCGGTGCAGCAGCGCAACGTCACGTGTTGCCCGTTGTCGACGGTGAGACCGTCGCGCTGGAACGAGAACGTCGCGCCCCCCAACCGGGAGCGCGCTTCCAGCACCGTCACCGCGATCCCGGCGTCGGCGAGGTCGCAGGCCGCGGTGAGCCCGGCCAGCCCGGAGCCGACGACGACCACGCGGACGTCCTTCCGGCCCGACCCACGCGCCCGGGGCTGGACACACGGGGCTGTCATGGTGTGCCTCCCGCCAGCGCCACACAGGCCACCAGTGCCTTCTCCCAGTCGGGCAGGCCGGTTCGGCCCCGCAGTACCAGCGACGGCCGCAACGCCATCCGCGTCAGCAACCGGTGGTAGATGCCTGCCATGGCCGCGCAGCACGCTCGGCTGCGCCCGTCGAGCACATCGAGCAGCCGCAGACCCCGCTCGTACCACTCCTGTGCGCGGGCGACCTGGAACTCGAGCAGTGCCAGCAGGTTCTCGGTGTCGTCGACGAACTCCCCGTTCCCGTCGCGCTTCAGCGTGCAGCCGAATCGTTCGAGCTCGTCGGCGGGGAGGTACACCCGGCCGTTGTCGAGGTCCTCCACGACGTCCCGCAGGATGTTGGTCAACTGCAACGCCACGCCCAGGTCGTCGGCGATCGGTTCGTCGCGTGCCCGGTCGGGGCTGCCGAACACCGCGAGCGACAGCCTCCCGATCGACCCGGCCACGCGCTGGCAGTACCGCCGCAGCGTGGTGAAACTCGCGTACTCCACGCCGAGCACGTCGGCGCGGCAACCGTCGATCAGGTCGTCGAAGGCGTCCAGCGGCAGGTCGAACCGGCGGGCGGCGTCCGCGAGGGCGAACGCCACGGGATCGCCGGTGTCGAGCCCCGACTCCACCGCCCGCAGGTCCGACCTCGCGTCCTCGAGCCCCTTCAGCTTCACCTCGGGAGAGAGGTCGCCGTCGCCGATGTCGTCGATCCTGCGGGCGAAGGCGTAGACCGCGCTGAGGGCGTTGCGTTTCGGCGGGGGCAGCAGCCGGATGCCGTACGAAAAGTTGCGGGCCTGTTCCCGGGTGATGCGTACACAGGTTTCGTAGGCCTGTTCCGTCCTCATCGCACACCACCGGACCCCAGCGAGGTCAGCAGCGAGGCGGCGACGTGGGAGCGCCGGGGGCGCGGTGTGCGGGCGAGCACGTCGAATCCCGCGTCGGCCAGCGCGCGCGCCGTGGCCCGGCCGCCCGCGACGTAGCCGGCGACGGCCAGCCTCGCCGCTCCTCGCAGGTCGTTCACGAGCGGGGCACCCTCGTCCAGCAGTCGCACGGCCCGCTGCACCTGGAGCGCGACGGCCGCCCGGACACCCGTACCGGCCCGCGCGGCCACGAGGTCGTCCTCCGCCACGCCGTACCGTTCGAGGTCCACGGTCGGGAGGTAGACGCGGCCCGCGTAGGCGTCCTCGACGACGTCCTGGCAGTGTTCCAACACCTGCAGGGCACTGCAGATCCGGTCGGACAGCAGTCGCCGCCGTTCGGAGTCGGAGTCGAACACGCGCAGTACCAGCCTGCCGACCGGGTTGGCCGACAGCGCGCAGTAGCTGAGGAGTTCGTCGAAGGTGCGGTAGCGGTACACCACCTGGTCGCGACGGTTGGCCTCGACAAGCCGTTCGAGCTCCGACCTCGGGAGGTCGCACATCGACACGGTGTGCGCAAGCCCGCGGTACAGCGGATCGTCACCGGCGGTTCCGGAGTACACCCGGTCGAGTTGAGCGGACACGCCGTCCAGAAGGGAGAGCCGGTCTCCGGGGGCGGCGTCACCGATGTCGTCGACCATCCGGGCGAACGCGTAGAGCGTGAGCAGGTGCCGCCGGTACCGGGGCGGCAGCACGCGAAGGGCGACCGGGAAGTTCTCGTGTCGTGCCCGTGCGCGCAACCGCTCCAGGGGCGGTGACGCCTGTGCTGCTTCGGCGTGCATGGGCCTCGCCTCGTCCCGTTCGGCGGGTTGGCCGAGCGTCGGCATCTGGGATGTCTCATTGTCGGCCCGGACCCGCGCCGAGGGCAACTCCTCGGCCGTGGTCCCGACCGACTCGGGTCCGGTGACGTAGTCCGGACTCCGGTCCTTTCTGGCTTCCGCGTCCACCGGAAGAGATGCTATGGCGTAACGGTTCTTCCGCAACCCTGAGAACGAGTCCCCGATCGTGTGACGTGAACGCTTCCGCCACCGTCGACGAGTCGACCGATCGTCCACAGTGGCTTGCTCTGTCCGTTGTGAACAGATGATCGAACCACCCCCTTCAATCCACATGGGAGCAACGACTACGGTGTCACGACTGCACGTCCGGTGAGTGTCCCCTCCTCCAGGTGCCGATACGCCTCCGCCACGTCGTCGAGCCGGAACCGGATCACCTCGGTTTGCAACAGTCCCCTCGCGGCGAGGTCGAGCACCTCCCCGAGTTCCGGACGACTCCCCCAATAGGTGGTCTGCACCGACATCTCATACGGCAGGGAGAAGAACGACACGGGAAGCTGACCTCCCCCCAGCCCCACGATCGTGAGGTCCCCGAGCACCCGGCCCACCGAGGACGCCAGCGTCAACGTCCCGTCGCTTCCCACACAGTCGATGACGACATCGGCGCCTCGGCCGCCGGTCTCCTCCCGTACCAGCGCGGTCACCCCGTCACCCGGCTCAGCGGTCAGGTCCGCTCCGAACCGCCGTGCCAGCTCCAGCGCCTCCGCCCGGGTGTCGACGGCCAGCACGCGCGCGGCGGTCGTCGCCTTGACGATCTGTACCGCCAGGTGCCCGAGCCCGCCGATGCCGATGATCACGGCCAGGGCGGCGGGAGTCAGTTTCGGCCACGAACGCCGCACGGCGTGGTACGGCGTCAACCCCGCGTCGGTGAGTGGCGCGGCGGTCACCGGATCGAGTCCGTCGGGCAGCGGTACGACGTGTCTGGCGTGAGGCACGAGCAGGTAGTCGGCCATGCCGCCGTCGAGCCCCAGCCCCGCGCCGCCGCGCTCCACCGGAGCCTCACTCTGCCGCTCGCAGTAGGTGTCCACACCACGCAGGCACTGGTCGCACACACCGCAGCCCCACGGCCCGTACACCGCCACCGGCATGCCGGGCTCCAGCCCGGTCACCCCCGCACCGACGGACTCGACCCAGCCCGCGTTCTCGTGCCCCAGCGTGAACGGCAGTTCCCACGGCATCTGCCCCGGTGGGAACTCGTGGATGACGTGCAGGTCGGAGTGGCACACACCCGCACCCCCGACGCGCACCAGCACCTGCCCGGCACCCGGCTCCGGTGTGTCCACCTCGGTCAGCACGGGATCGGTCTGCCAGTCCCGCATCCGAAAGGCTCGCATCGCCACTCCCTCGTCAGCTCTCACCGCCCGGAGGCCGTACGACCATCACAGGGCACTGTGCGTGGTGGATCAACGCCTGACTGGTGGAACCCAGGAGCAATCCGGTGAAGCCGCCACGGCCGCGACTGCCGACGACCACCAGTTGGGCCGTGGCCGACCGGTCGAGGAGCTGCCTGCGGGGCCGGTCGCGCACCAGGACGCGCTCGACGGGGACACCGGGGTACCTCGCCTGCCAGCCCGCGAGCTGTTCGTCGAGCTTCGCTCGGAGCTCGTCCTCCTCGGGCGAGTTCGTGAAGAACAGTCTGGCGCGGCGGAGCACGCTCTCGTCCTCGACGTCGGCCCACGCGTGTACGGCCACCAGGGGTGCCGACCGCCGTCGCGCCTCCTCGAACGCGTGGGCGACGGCGCGCTCACCCAGTGGGCTGCCGTCCATGCCGACGACGACCGGCCCGGTCGAGGGCGGTTCGGTCCGGCCCTCGCCGCACCGCACCACGACGACCGGTGCGTGGGCGTGCGCGGCCACCGCGACCGCCGTCGACCCGGCGAGCATCCCGGTGAACCCACCGAGCCCCGACGCTCCGAGCACGACCAGTGCCGCGGTCCGGGACCGGTGGGTCAGCGCGGGGACGGGCGGTTCGTCCACCGCCTCCGGTGACACGGCGAGACCCGGCGCGACCGCCACCGCCTCGTCCACCGCGTTGTCGACGATGGTCTGTGCTTCCTCCAGCAGGGACTCGATGACGCTGGGCGGGACCGGCGCCTCGACGGCGAAGTACCGCGCCACGAGACCGTAGGCGTACACCACGTGCAACGGGGCCCTCCGGTGCGCGGCCCGCTCCGCGGCCCATCTCAGAGCCCGCGTGGCCGTCTCCGACCCGTCGACCCCCACCACGATGGCGTCCCGCTCGTCCTCACCCGCCATGTCCGCTCCCCTCGCCCCACGGGCGTCGCCATGCACCGACAGGCACAGCCGACCGTAAGGCCGTGAGCGAGGCGGGCACCTCCGCCGTTGGTCCCGTCCACGTCGGGACTTCGGACCCGTGCCGGAGCGATCGGGCTCAGATCCGCGGAGGGAGCAGCGAGAACGGGTGGGCGTAGAGGTGGGTGAGCAGTCCCGCACAGGCGGCCATGGCCTGCACGTCCGGACCGAACCGGCTCATCGTGACGATGTCGGCGCCGGGCAGCACGGTGGTCGCCCGGTACGCGTCGTGCACCACGGCCAGGTGCTCCGGGGCGTCGGTGAACGCCTGTCCGCCCAGTATCACGAGTTCGGGGTTGACGATGTCCCGCAGCAGCGCCACCGCGGTGCCCAGCGCGCGAGCCCGATCGGTGAGGATGCGATCCGCCGTCGCGTCGCCGTCGCGCGCCGCGGATCGCAGCGCGCGGATGTCGGGCCTGTGCAGCGCCCCCGCTCGCACCGCCCGTTCCAGCACGGCGCGCTCCGCGACGGCCGCTTCGAGGCACCCTGTGCGGCCGCACGGGCACGGCACGTCACCTCCGACCGGCAGGTGCGCGATGTTGCCGGACTGGCCTGGCCCCCGATGCAGTACGCCGCCTGCGGCCACGGCCACGCCGACCATCTCCCGGGCGTAGAAGTAGAGCGCGCTGCGCGTGTGGACGGCCTCACCGAACAGCAGCTCGGCGGTGGCCATGGCGGGCACGTGCCCGTCGAGGTGGACGGGCAGTCCCGTGACGGCCTCGACGATCGCCCTGGCGGGCACCCCGCGCCAGTCGAGGGGGCCGTGGTCGAGCAGTCCCCGTTCGGGGTCGACCTGACCGCCGATCGCCAGCCCCACACCGATGATCCGCCGCTCCGGCCAGTTCCCCAGGAAACCCCCCACCTCACGCGCGATCCGCTGGAGAACCTCCTCCGGTGTTCCCGGCGGGGTCGGAATGCGCACGCTGTCGAGCAGGACACCGCGGAGCGTGGTCAGCCCGTACGTGGTCGTGGTGACACCGACGTGCACCCCGCACGCCGCGATCACGTCGTCGTTGAGGTCCACCGGCACCGTGGGCCTGCCGACCTCTCCCGTCGGCTGCGGGCTCGGTGACTCGGAGAGCAGCCCGAGGTCGATCAACGTCGAGATCTGCCTGCTGACGGTGGGCATGCTGAGCGACGTGTGCCGCGCGACGGCTCCTCGGGACAGCGGACCGTGCGCTCGGACCGCGTTGAGGACCGCCGCCGCGTTCGCCTCACGGACGCCGCCACCCGTTCCCGACGGCGCGCCCACCATGCCGAGCGTCCTCCCCGCCACACCGACCTCACTCCCACCTACAGACCACCGGACGACGGCAATGGTCGTCAACACATTCCACGAGGCGGGCTCGGTATTTATTTTCAGCGTTTTCCTTAATCGCGATCGATATGCCCTCCAGCTCAGAACGTGAGAATCGCGTGACCGCGTCGCCATTCCGCTGCGATGATCGAAATCCTTCTGACGTCGTGTTCTTCCAGCCGGGGCCAGCGAGGCGCAGACACCGGGGAATCGAGGACTTTCATGCGAACGCTGTTGTTGTTCGGCCTGGCCGGGTTTCTCGCCCAACTCGTGGACGGGTCGCTCGGAATGGCGTTCGGTGTGACGGCCACCACCACGCTGGTCGCGGTGGGCACCACACCCGCGGTCGCCTCCGCCGCGGTACACCTCGCCGAGGTCGGCACCGCGTTGGCCTCGGGCGCCGCACACTGGCGGTTCCGCAACATCGACTGGCCCACCGTCGCAGCACTCGCCGCCCCGGGCGCACTCGGCGCGGTGCTCGGAGCCTACGTCCTGACGTCCCTGCCGATGGAGTTCGCCGAGGTCTGGATCACCGCGGTACTGCTGTTGCTCGGGCTGTACGTGCTGGTCCGCTTCGCGTTCCGGCGGCTCGGTGCGCTGGTGACGAAGCGCCGTCCGGCAGTCCGGTTCCTCGCCCCGCTGGGACTCGTCGCGGGCTTCGTCGACGCGAGCGGAGGCGGTGGCTGGGGGCCGGTCGCGACGACGAGCCTGCTGTCCTCCGGCAGACTCGAACCGCGCAAGGTCGTCGGGTCGGTGGACACGTCCGAGTTCATCGTCGCCCTCGCGGCCAGCCTCGGCTTCCTGCTCTCCCTGTCACAGGAGGACGAGCTGAACTACACCGTCGTGGCGGGATTGATGCTCGGCGGCATCCTCGCCGCTCCCGCGGCAGCCTGGCTGGTGCGCAAACTGCCGCCCAGGGTGCTCGGCGCCGCGGCGGGCGGGCTGATCGTGTTCACCAACGCGCGGAGCCTGCTGGACACCTCGGGGGCGAGCGCGGGCGTCGTCACGCTCACGCTCACCGCCGTCGGTGCCCTCTGGGCCGCCGGGCTCGTCACCGCCGTCCGCTCGGTACGCGTCGAACGGCACGCCGCTGCCCGGGAAGTGGACGAGGCGCGCGTGAGTTGAGGGACTCCCCGGCCGTGGTGTGCGCTGCCAGCGAACTCGCCGGTGCCGGAGCACTGCGAGCCCTGAGAGCTCCTGACACATCGGCGTTCGATCAGGGAGCGGCGGCCAGACGGATGGATCGTAAGGCGGAGGGTGCGTGGGCGGTCCTCCAACGCAGCGAGGCGCCGTCTGGGCGTCGCGAGCCGAACAGGCCAATGTGTCAGGGGCTCTAAGCTCACGCGGTGGCCAACATCCTGATCAACGATGCGCGGATCGCCTACGACGACGTCGGGTCCGGCCCCGCCGTCGTCCTCGTCCACGCGGGCATCGCCGACCGGCGCATGTGGGACGCCCAGCTTCACGCGCTCTCCCCGACTCACCGGGTGGTGCGCTACGACTGGCGTGGATACGGCGAGTCCGGTGACGCCCGGGGCCGGTTCGCCCACCACCGGGACCTGCTCGGTCTGCTCGACGCGCTCGACATCGAGCGGGCCACGGTCGTGGGAGCGTCCATGGGCGGCGCCTACGCCGTCGACGCGGCGCTCACGGCCCCCCACCGGGTGTCCGGGCTGGTGGTACTCGGCTCCGGGCTGTCGGGCCACACCTGGCCCGACACCATGCTCGCCGCCGTGCGCGACCGCGTCCACAGTGCTGTGCCCGCCGAACGGCTCACCCGGTACCGCGCGGGTACCGCGGACCGAATCGACCCCGCCGACGTCGAGGCCATGGCTCTCGCGCAGGCTCGGTTCCTGGTCGCCGGACCGGACCGGGATCCGAGCACGGTGGCCGCGGAGGTGTGGGACCGCGCGATCACGATGCTGCACGGTGTGTTCCGGCGACTGTGGACGGCACCCGCGCACGAGGAGACTGTGCTCCATCCCCCAGCCGTACACCGGCTCCACGAACTGACCGTGCCGCTCACCGTGGTGAACGGCCTGGCGGACGCACCGTGGATCCAGGACGTGGCCGACCTGCTGTGCGACGGGGTGCCGCACGCCCACCGCCTCGATCTGCCCGGTGTCGGTCATCTGCCGTCGATGGAGCGGCCCACCGAGGTGACGGCCGCCATCGCCGACACCGTCCGGCAGGGCCTCTAGCCCATGGTCTTCTGACCGTCGAGACTCTCGCGGATGATGTCCGCGTGACCCGCGTGCTGTGCCGTCTCAGCGATCACGTGCAGCAGCACGCGCCGCACCGACCAGTGGGCGCCGGGCTCGAACCACGGCGCGTCGGGCAGCGGGTAGGACACGTCGAGGGTGGGCAGTCCCTCGACGATCCGCTCGGTCTCGGCCGCGACCCCGTCGTAGTGGGCCAGCACGTCGGCCAGCGTCTCGCCCGGCAGCATCCGGAACTGCTCCTCGCGCTCCCGCCTGGCCACCCGCATGCCCTCCTCCGTGCTCGGCGACGCCATGGCCTCGGCGTCGCCCTGCGCGAAGCGAAGCCACTGTTGTTCCGTGTGCGCGACGTGTTTGATCAGTCCGCCGAGACAGAGCGCGCTCGTGGTGGGCCTCGCGGCCGCCTGCTCGTCGCTCAGTCCCTGAACCGTGTGGCGCAGGAATCCGCGGTGCAGGGCGAGCGTCTCCACCAGGTCGGCGCGTTCGCCGGTCAGCGCTGCCTGGGCGTGGGCCATCGTCTGTTCCTTCCGGTCGGGATTCCGGCACGCTAGCGCCGAGGACCGACAGGAACCCGCCGCTCAACCGCCCGACCGCCGCGCACGTTCCAGCGCCGGGCCGAAACGCTCCCGCACGGCACGCCACGCCTGCACGATCTCGCCGCGTTCGGGTTCCACGGGTTCCGGGTCGGCGCGGTCACCCTGGAACGACAGCAGCAACTGCACCACCCTGCCGACCACGTCGGGATGGCCGAGCGGCACCGGTGGCTCCACACGCACCGCGGGGTCGGAGGCCCGGCTGACGAACGCCGCCACCCGCACTCCCCGCGCGAGCAGTCGCTGCCGGGCCGCCGCCGTGTCGGAGTCCCACCAGTCCGCGTACGAGCCCGCGGCGTCGGCCTCCACACCGCCCTCGACACCGGGCGCGGGGTCCATGACGACCACGCTGCGCACCCGGTCCGTGTGCTCGTCGGCCAGGCGCAGAGCGGCCTCCGCGGCCGTCGCCGCGGCCACCAGGTGCACGCGCTCGGTGATGCCCGCGAGCAGGTCTTCGACCGACGGCGCGTCACCGACCTCGGCGGGCAGCCGACACCAGCCGATGCGCAGGTGTTCGGCCAGCGGCCGCCACGTCGCGGGCAACGTGTCGTGCTTCGCCTCGCCTGCCGGGTCGAGCACGAGAACCACGGGAGCCCGCTCCGGTCCCTGCCACACCACCGGCGGTCCCGCTCCGCGCACCTCGTCGTCCTGGAAGTCCCTCATGGTCGAGGACGTACCCGATTTGATCGAGAGTATGCCCGGCCGAGTGGCTCCCCAGGGCCTCCCCCGCCTCACCCGACCCGGTCAGCCAGGATCGTCGTCGCCTGTGCACCACCCGGATCGTTCGTAGAATTGCCGGTTATGCCCGATCGAGGCCACTACCACCACGGTCACCTCCGGCGCGCCGTCATCGACGCCGCCGTGGAGGTCATCGCCCGTGACGGTATCGGCGCCATCAGCCTCCGCGAGCTGGCCCGGCGGGCGGGCGTCTCCCACGCCGCACCCGCCCACCACTTCAAGGACAAGGCCGGGTTGCTCACCGCCATCGCGATCGAGGGTTTCGAGATGCTCGCCGACTCGCTGGAGGAGGCGCTGAACACCGCGTCCCTGCCGCTGCTGGAACTGGGTACGCGATACGTGCGGTTCGCGGTAGAGCATCCCGGCCACTTCGAGGTCATGTACCACCCTGACGTCTACCACCGCGACGATCCCGAGTTGCTCGCCGCCAGGCTCTGGACGCGGCGCGTCTTCCGCGCGGGTGTGTCGCCCATGCCCAGGAACCAGCACGAGGAGGCGGTGCGCTCCGGTGTGCTCGCCGTCTGGTCCGTCGCACACGGTTTCGCCACGCTCCTGCGAAGCGGGAACCTCGACGACTACCTCGACGGCTCCTCGCCCACGGAGCTGTTCCGGCACATCGCCTCCCAACCCCCGGCGTTCGACCGGAAGGCATCCGGCTCCGACGACGTGGCCCCCTGACCAACCGGTGCCGTGCCCGCGGCGAGCACGGCACCGGCCACGATCAACCTCGTTCGAGGCCGCGCTCCACGGCGGCGATGAGTTCCGGACGCAGAGCCTCGGGCGCGATCACAGCGTCCACGGACCCCACCTCCACAGCACGGTGGATCGAGTGGATCCCGTCGAACTCCGCCGCCACCTCGCCGAGCTTCTCCGCACGCACCGACGCGCGCACGTCCGCGAGCTGTGTCGTCAACTCGGCCCGCTCGGAGTCGCCCGCCTCCGCCAGGCGTGCCTCCAGCTCCCGCACGCGCTCGTCGGCGGCCGTGCGCGCGGCGACCTCCCCGGAGAACACCACCGCCGCGGCCGGAGCACCACCGATCACGGAGGCGAACGAACCCTCGACCGCCAGCACGGTCATGTTCGGGTTCAGCGCCTTCGAGAAGACGACGAACGCACCACCGTGGTAACGCGAGATCACGCAGAACACGATCGGGCCCTCGAAGTTGACGATCGCGCGACCGATCTCCGCACCGTACTCCAGCTGGAGCTTGCGCATCGACTCCGGCGAGCCGTCGAAACCGGACAGGTTGGCGAGCACCACCACCGGGCGGTTGCCGCTGGCGGCGTTGATCGCCCGCGCCACCTTCTTCGACGAGCGGGGGAACAGCGTGCCGGCCGTGTAGGTGTCGGGCCCGTCGGTGGGCGGGAAACCGCGCCGCGGCACCGACCGGGACTCGATGCCCACCAGGCACACCGGCCACCCGCCGAGATGCACGTCCTGCACCACGGCCGTCTCCGCGTCGGCCATACCGGCCCACCGTTCGAGGACGGGATGGTCGGCGTCGGCGACCGCGCGCATCACAGTGCGGATGTCGAACGCCTTCTTGCGGTCGGGGTTCGTCTCGGGCGAGAAGATCTCCCCGACGCACGTGAAGTCGCTGCCCACGACGTTGTGCGGGTAGGAGCACACGTCACGGTCGCGCGGATCGGTGGTCTCGGCACGGCGCGGCCCAGTCTCGCCCGGCGCGACGTACGTGTGGTCGTAGTGCGCCATGAGCACGTCGCGGGCGCCCGCGAGGTCGGCCGCCCAGTACTGGGCCTGGCCGTTCGGCCCCATCACACGGTCGTAGCCGCCGATACCGAAGTTGTCCTCGGCGGACACCCCGCCCGAGAAGTCCAGCGACTGCTTGCCGGTGAGCACCATCGCCGAGTCCGGTGTCATCACGAGGATGCCCTTGGTGTGCATGAGCATGGTCGCTTCGGCGTTCCAGTAGGGCTGGGCGCCGACGTTGATGCCCGCCACCACGACGTTGATCTCCCCACCGTCCTGGGTGAAGTGGACGATGCGCTTGAGCGCGGCCGCCACCCAGTCCATGTTCTCGGTACCGGAGTCCATGGCGATGCGCGCACCGGCCGAGAGCGCGAACCACTCCAGCGGGACGCCCATGCGGTCGGCGAGGTCGAGCGCGGCGATGACCCGCGCGCACTCCGGTTCCGCGAGCGCGCCGAGCGACTTCGTGGGGTCGCCCAGCAGCACCACCCGTGTCACCCCCTGCGGATGGCGGGTGGTGGGTGTGGTCACCACACCGGCGACGATGCCCGCCGTGTTGCCGCCCCTCGGCCGGTCGACGGGCACGAGCGCGCCGTCGCCGTCCAGGTCGTGCTCCACGAACGTGCCCTCCGGCCCGGTGAGCAGGTCGACCAGCTCGTACGGGTAGACCGTGTTGCGCCGTCGCGCACGCAGCACCTTCTGGCCGTAGGCGTCGAGCGGCCGGATCACCTCGGTGGACGGGCTCGTCATCCGCACGCTCACCCCCGAACCGGGGGTGTGCGTGATGAGCACCGCGACGTCCCGCGTGTCACCGCTGACGGGATCGCGACGCCTGCCGAGGAACTCGACCAGCTCGACACCCGCGCCCGCCGTGGTGGGCACCACGCGCCGGGCCACGGCGCGCAGTTCGTCGGTCGTGAGCTCGATCGTCGGCCACACGTAGATGACGACGCGGTTCGTGTCGAGCCGCTTCTTGGCGGGACGGCGCACCTGCTGCTCGCGGATGGCGTCGAGGCAGGCGGCCAGCGTGCCCTCCACGTCGGGCAGCGCGAGCACACGCCCCTCCGAGTCGCGCAGCGGGGTGAGGTCGCGCACCTGTGACATCGCCACGAACCGCTCGTCGGACGGGTTGTCCGGGGCCACACACCGCACGAGGTGCACCTCCTCGTCGGCCGACGGCAGGCGGGTGAGGTCGAACTCGCGGAGCCGGTGCAGTTGAAAGCGCTGCGCGACGAGCGGGTGCATGCCGCGGATCAGCCGGTCCTCGGCGAGCCCCTGCGGGGAGGCCCGGAACGTGAAGTGGTGGTGCATGACCGACCCGCTGCGACCGGCCACGGTCACGGTGACCCGACGCACCAGGGAGGGCAACGACACCTCGGTGAGCGTCGCCAGCAGCTTCGCGGCGGCCGTGTCGTCGTCGGCGAACTCGTCGGACCACGCCAGGTAGAGATCGACTTCCGTGCCGACGCCGCCCGCGGTGTCGGCGGCGGCCTCGGCGGCGGCGTGCAGCGCACCGGTCAGGTTCCGCGGGTCGGCGGCCGTGGACACCAACCGCACCCGCTCGGCGTCGAGCTCGTACTCCGCCGTGACGCACGGGAAGCCCGACACCGGGCGGACCCGCACGTCCGAAAGCGACCGTTCGCGGTAGTACCGGCCCGTCATGACCTCGAGCAGCGGGCCGAGGTCGGCGCCCTCGCGGTGGATGCGCTGGCCGATGAACCGCACCAACGGCTCGGTGCACGCGACCATCTCGGCGATCCGCTCGACGCGGTCGGCAGCGTCCGGGTGCGCGTCGAGATGGCGGAGGTGCGCGCGCACCCCGACGTAGGTCTCGGCCCGCCTGCGGCGCAGCATCGGCTGGGCGAACCACCGGAACACGACGCTGCGGGCGAGGTCGGCCACGACCGGGAACCGCACCTGGGTGGCCACCACCAGGTGTTCGAGCATGTGGCCGACCGGCTCCCGCACGGACTGCTCGGGCGCGGGCTCGGTCAACCACTGCCGCAGCAGCGCGGTGACCACACCGATGTCGCTCGCCGCGCGCTGCTGCGCGCAGAAGAGCCGGAACACGGCCTCCGTCAACTCGGGGCTCTGTTCGAGGTCGGTCACGCCGTAGTGGGACAGCGCCCGGGACAGCCGCTCCTGGAAGACCTCCGAGAGCCCCGCCCGGTCGACGTCCAGGCTCTGCAGGTAGGTGTGGAAGTACTCACGCGGGCTGTGCACGTGGGTGTCGGGCGAGCGTTCGCCGTCGACGGGTCGGTTGCGGCTGAGCTCGGAGAGGTCGGCGAAGAGCCGCAACAGCTCCAGCTCGGCCTCCACCGGACGCCCGCCGCGACGGACGAGTTCGGCGCGCGCGGCCAGGTAGTCGTTCAGCGCGCGGCCCTCGTCGTGCGGGTCGAGGTCGTAGCCGAGCAGCCGGCTGCGCAGGTCGGCGAGGGCCCGTTCGGCGCGCTCGGCGGCGTCGGCGCCGGTCGGGCACGCGGGCAGTTCGAGGTCCTCCCCCGCTGCCGCGACCTCGGCCCCGCCGGCGTCTCCGGTGTCGAGCGGCTCCAGCCGCAGCAACGGCGCCCCGGCCTCCACCTGACTGCCGATCGACACGGGCCGCTCCCGCAACACGGCCCGGAACGGCGCCCGCAGCACCGTCTCCATCTTCATGCTCTCCAACACGAGCACGGGCGCGCCTGCCTCGACCTCGGCTCCGACCTCCACGGGGGCCGCCACGACCAGAGCGGGCGCCGGCGACCGCACGACGCCGCCCTCGTCACGGCTGATGCGGTGCACGGTGCCGTCGACCTCGACGACGTGGACCGGCCCGTGGGTGCCCGTGACGAAGCGGTACCGCCTGCCGTGCGCCACGAGCTGGCCCGTCGCCTCGCCGTGCCGCTCGATCTCCAGGTCCACCCTGTGGGTCGCGGGCCCGTCCTCGATGGCCACCCCGAACCACCGGGGCCCCGTACGGGCCACGGTCACCCGGTAGGTCGTGCCCCGCAGTTTCAGGTCCACCGTGCGGCTGCCGACGTGGCGGACCTGTGGCCTGCCGCCGTGCGCGGTCGACAGCAGGTGCTGCTGCTCGGCGTGCTCGGCCTCGGTGTAGGAGTCGATGGCCGCGACCGCCAACGCGATGCCGGCGTGCCGGGTGGCCCGTAGCCGCCCCTCTCCACGGACCCGGTCGATCCAACCGGTGTCGGCGCTGGCTTCGACCACCTCGGGCGCGTCGAGCAGGTCGAGCAGGAAGCTCTTGTTGGTGGAGCCGCCCTCGATGAGCACGCTCGTGTCGGCCACCGCGCGGCGCAGGCGGGCCAGCGCCTCGTCCCGGTCGCGCCCGTAGGCGATGATCTTTGCGATCATGGAGTCGAAGTCGGCGGGGATCGTGTCGCCCTCGCTCACCCCCGTGTCGACCCGGATACCTGGGCCGGCGGGGAACGTGAGCAGGCTGATGCGGCCGGGCGCGGGCGCGAAGTCCCGGTCGGGGTCCTCGGCGTTGAGCCGGGCCTCCACCGCGTGCCCGAGCTCCCGAGGCCTCTCGCCTTCCAGCTTTCCGCCCGCCGCGACGTGCAGCTGGGCCTTCACGAGGTCCATCCCGGTGGTGGCCTCGGTGATCGGGTGCTCCACCTGGAGGCGGGTGTTGACCTCCAGGAACGCGAACAGCTTCTCGCCGGGGTGGTAGAGGAACTCGACCGTGGCCGCACCGCGGTAACCCACCGCGAGTACCAGCCGTTCGGCCGACGCCTTGAGCTCCCCGGTCTGTTCGGGGGTCAGCAGCGGCGACGCGGACTCCTCGATGACCTTCTGGTTACGCCGCTGGATCGAGCAGTCACGCACGCCGAGTGCCCACGCGGTGCCCTGTCCGTCGGCGATCACCTGCACCTCGACGTGCCGAGCCCCGGTCACGAGGCGTTCGAGGAACACGACTCCACTGCCGAAGGCGCGCTCCGCCTCCATGCGGGTGCGTTCGTAGGCGTCGGCCAGCTCGGCCTCGGAGGACACCACCCGGATGCCCCGGCCCCCGCCTCCCGCGGTGGCCTTCAGCATCAGCGGGTAACCGATACGCTCCGCGGCGGCGCGGGCGGCGTCGAGGTCGTCGACCGGTCCCCTGCTCCACGGTGCGACGGGTACGCCGACCTCCTCGGCCAGCAGTTTCGCGCCGATCTTGTCACCGAGCCTGCGCATCGCCTCCGCGCTGGGCCCCACGAACGTGACGCCCAGCCGGTCGCACAGCTCCGCGAACGCCGGGTCCTCGGCCACGAATCCCCAGCCGACCCACACGGCGTCGGCCTTCGTCTCGACCAGTGCCCGCTCCAGTACCCCAAGATCCAGATACGGCCGAGCGGACGCCGGCCCCAGACAGTACGCCTCGTCGGCCTCCCGCACGAACGTGGCGCCCCGGTCGGCGTCCGTGTAGAACGCCACGGTCTCCAGCCGCGGCCCGCCCTCGGCGTTGCGCTCCCTGACGGCGTGGATGAGCCGCATGGCGGCTTCTCCGCGGTTGACGATGGCGACCCGACGGAACACCGAACTCCCCTTACCCTCCTGGACGACACGCGACCGGCACGGACGCTCCGACGGAGACGACCGGCCTCTACCACTCTCCCGGCCGGGGGCCGTTCGCGGGAATGATCGGACTCACCACGACGCGTCACAGGAGTTTGTAGGAACCCGCCAAAGGGCGGGGAACCCGCGCGCCCGCGTTACCGTCGTCCCATGACCGAACGCAAGCCTCCCGGTATGTCGTTCGACACGTGGGTGGAGCGGCAGATCCGGCGGGCCGTCGAGCGCGGGGAGTTCGACGACCTGCCCGGCGCGGGCAAGCCACTGCCCCGCAGGAACGACGGTGAACTCGGATGGGTGGCCCGGAAACTGGAGAAGGAGAACCTCGACGCGACCGCCCTGCTACCGCCGTCGCTCGCACTGCCGAAAGAGGTCGAACGGCTTCCGGAGCGGCTGGTGCGGCAACGTGACGAACGCGAGGTCCGCAGGCTCGTGGAGGCGCCCGACGAACGCATCCGCCGGGCGCACGCCGCACCACAGGTCGGCCCGCTGCTGCGGCTCGGCCCGCTGGACATCGAGGCGGTCGTCCGCACGTGGCGGGAGTCCCGCCGCACGAACCGTTGAGCTCACGCCGGGGTCAGCGGCTGCGCAGGCCCCGGCCTGCCGTCCGGTTCGTCCGCTGCGGCCATGGCAGGCACCGGAACCGGCTGCGGGGCGGGCTCCGGGACGGCGTCGGGCCGCCGCGACAGCGACCGCAGCACCAGCGCCGCCGCCCCGGTCACCAGCAGGGTGGCCAGACCGGCGACGAGAAGGGCCTCCTGCGGGCCGAGCCGTTCGGACAGCCAGCCGAGGGCGGGTGCCCCGAGTGCTCCCGCGCCCCCGGCGACTGTCCCCTGCACCGCCAACACACGGCCCCTCATGCTGTCGGCGGCGTCCAACTGCAGGCGCGTGCTCTTCACGGTGTCGATCACCACCGCCCCGGCCGCGATCGGCACCAGCACCAGCGCGAACCCGGCCAGACCGGGGACGTAACCGCTGATCGCCTGCAGAACACTCGTCACCCCCGCCGCCACGAGCAGGACGGGAAGGGTGAAGTTTCCGATGCGGGCCGCGACCAGCCCGCCGAGCACCGTGCCGACGGCGAACACCGACGACAAGGTGCCGTAGCCCGCGGATCCCGCGCTCAGCGGTCCCTCCGCCATGGCGGCCATCGTCACCTGGTAGTTGCGTCCCAGCGACGACAGCACGAAACCCAGGGCGAACAGCACCAGCAACACGTGCTGCGTCCGCAGGTACCGCAGGCCTGCCCGCACCCCGGCGTGCTCCGGCGCGCTCACGGCGAGGGGGTGGAACTGCGCCGGGCGCATCAGGAGCACGGTGGCGATGACGGCCGCGAAGCTCACGGCGTTGAGGCAGAACAGCGCGGGCTCACCGATCACCGCCGCCAGCACCCCGGCCAGGCTCATCCCCAGCACGCGGCCGACCGAGTTCGTCACCGAGTTCCAGGCCAGAGCGTTGCCGAGGTCGGACCGGGGCACCACCTGACTCGCGAACCGGCCGAGCGCGGGCCCCTCGAACGTTCCCACGAGTCCGGCCGCGGCCGTCAGGCCGAACAACACGGCCAGCGGCAGACCGCTCCACACGGTCAGTGCCAGCGACACCGCGATGATCACGTGCAGACTCTCGCCCGCCAGGATGATGCGTCGCGGCGACACCCGGTCGGCCAGCGCGCCGGCCCACGGGCCGCACACCATCGCGGGCAGCGTGGACAGCGCCACCGACAGCCCCACGGACGTCGCCGATCCGGTGCGTTCCATGACGACCCAGTTCAGGCCGAGCACCTGCATCCAGGTCCCCGTGACCGACACCAGGTCCGCGAGTGCCCACAGCCGGTAGTTCCGGTTGGAGAACGCACGCAGCATCGGCGGCAGATCTCGCCGCAAGATGTTCAATCCCTCCGGGCGGGCGCGGCCCGCACTCGCGCGTCGGGGGCGCGAGGGGCACGGCGTCCACCGCATCGACAGCAGTGTGAACCCGGCCGAGCGGTGTCGTCGTCGAGCACTCGCCGGCCATCGGCGTCATCACGCTACCCAGCGGCTCCCGGACGTGTCCTCACTTCCCCTGTGTGGCGATGCCAACAATCAGGTTTAGACCGGGACGAACGTGCCGGAGGCCACCTCAGTCGTTTCCGGACAAGGGGGCAACCCGCTACGGGCGGTACCACCCGGACCCCTCGTGATCGACCGGACACGGCGAACCCCGGCAGCGCGAGACGCACCGTCACGTGCCCGCGGCCTACGGCGCGGGCCCTCCCTCGGACGGTCCGGGCAACCACGCGAGACGGCTCACAGCCGAGAGGGAACCGCCGGAACCGAGGGAGCGGCGAACCTACCTGTACGTGCTCGTGTTGGCGCTTCTACGAGAGCGCGAGACGCGTACGGAAAGTGCGGACACGCGTGCGGGAACCGCGGACACGACGGGAGGGGCGACGGCCACATGCGGAGGAGGGAAGTCACGCCTGTGGCCGTCACCGGACGACGTCGTCGGAGCGCGTCAGCGCTCGGAGCCGCCTCGCCCGCGCTCCTCCTCGATGTCGAACTTCTCCCTGCGGACCTCGCCCGAGATCGTCTCGTCCTCGGTGACCTTCTCCTTACCGAGACGGACCTTCTCCACGGGCACGCTCTCCTTCGTGACATGCGGTTCCTCGCGGTGCAGGGTGACCTCCTGCTCCTCCTCACCGATGTCGTGCGTCGTGCCGCGCTCGGCCCCCGTCACCGGCTCCCGTTCGAGGCGGACCTCCTCGTGCGAGACCGGCACGGTCACCTGCTGTTCCTCGGTCACCACGTACTTGTGGAGGCGTACCCTGCCGGTCTCCACGTTCTCGGTGCTCGCGCGCAGCCGCTCCTCGGAACGCGTCATCGACTCGCCTTCCGCGCGGGAACGCGGCATACCCGTGTCACCGGGTCGGCCCCCCTCACCGGTCGTTCCGGCGGTTTCGGCCGTTCCGGAGGTGCCGGTCTCCTCCGGCATCGCGGCCCTGGGGGCAGGCAGGTTGTAGTGGCTATACAACTCTGCGCTCTCCTCGCCGGTGAGGTCGGTGTCGGTGTCGGTGCGCGGAGCGTCGGAGACCTGGTCCTTGGACACCGACACGTGGACACCGTCGGACTCCATGTGGGCGCCCTGCAGGGGGACGAAGCTCTCCTTCTGTCCGAAGAGGCCGGTCCGTACGGTGACCCACTCCGGCTGCCGTGACTCGTCCGACAGATAGACCGTGCCGACCTTACCGATCTTGCGGCCATCGACGTCGACAACGGCATTGTCGACCAGTTCCTCCGGACGCAGTGTCGTTGCCACGATCGCTGCCTCCCTTCACGTTGGTGTGATCACGGGGAGGATCGAACTGCGGAACCGTCCAACCCTGCGTCAGGCGTTCACCCCTCACCGGCAGGGAAAACCAGCCTCGCAACCAACCACCCACATGGGTGGGTGAGCCGCTCGCCAGAGGCAACGACCGGGCACGGACCGTCGTCAGGGGCGGTCAGCCCTTCACACACACCACCTGCTTGAGGTGTGCCACCACCTCGACCAGGTCGGTCTGCGCCGCGATCACCGAATCGATGTCCTTGTACGCCGCGGGGATCTCGTCGACGACGCCGACGTCCTTACGGCACTCGACACCCCGCGTCTGCTCGGCGAGATCCGCGGCACTGAACTGCTTGCGCGCCTTCGTCCGGCTCATCCTGCGGCCCGCGCCGTGGGAGGCCGACCGGAAGGACGCCTCGTTGCCGAGTCCACGCACGATGTAGGAACCGGTGCCCATACTGCCGGGGATGATGCCGAGGTCACCCTCGGCCGCGCGGATCGCCCCCTTGCGGGTCACCATCACGTCGACGCCGTCGTAGCGTTCCTCGGCGACGTAGTTGTGGTGACACGAGATCGGCTTCTCGAACCGCACACCCGGCACGGTTTCGGCCAACGCCCGTTGAACCAGCGCCAACATGGTGGCCCGGTTGCGCGCCGCGTACTCCTGCGCCCAGTACAGGTCGTGACGGTACGCGTCCATTTCCGGAGTGCCCGCCACGAACACGGACAGGTCCGGGTCGGGCAGGTCGGCGTTGTGAGGCAACGACCTCGCGATGTCCATGTGGCGCTTGGCGAGTTCGTTGCCGATGCCCCGTGACCCCGAGTGAAGCATCAGCCACACCCGTCCCTCGTCCTCGCCACCCTGTTCGAGGCACACCTCGATGAAGTGGTTTCCGCCGCCGAGCGTGCCGACCTGCCGCCGCGCACGGTCGAGCAGCTTGTGCACCGAAGGGTGCAGTGACGAGAACGCCGACCAGAACGGGTTCCAGCCGCCGAGGCCGGGGACCTTCGCCGGATCCACCGGCCTGCGGTGCAGATCGAAGCCCACCGGCACGGCGGCTTCGATCCGCCTCCGTAGCGTGCTCAGGTCGTCGGGCAGTTCCGAAGCGGTCAGCGAGGTGCGCACGGCCGACATCCCACAGCCGATGTCCACGCCCACGGCCGCGGGAGACACGGCGTCGCGCAGCGCGATGACGCTGCCGACGGTCGCGCCCTTTCCGTAGTGCACGTCGGGCATCACGGCGAGCCCGTGGATCCACGGCAGTGTGGTGACGTTACGGAGTTGCCGCATCGCGGCCTCCTCCACCGTCTCCGGGTCGGTCCACAGGCGAATGTCCGTCCTGGCGCCCTTGATCGTCGTGTACACGCTCACCACCTCACGTCCGTTACGACGTTCACCATCCCCGATCGCCGCAGGCGACGGCAACATCATTTCCGGACGCGAGTACACCGCGTTCCCGAGGCGTCGGGTCGCCTCGGGAACGCGGTGCTTGCGACGGGCACGGTCCGCGTACCCGCGGTGTGCCGACCGTTACCGGCTACGTGCGTGCTCCGCGGCTCGGAGGATGCGCCGCTTCTCCGCGTCGGAGATCACCTCGTCGGCGGCGAGCTGACCGGCCAGCTCCACCGCGCGCTCAGCCGGACCGCCGTGACCGTGGTGCCCGGTGTGTGAGGCGAGCATGTCGTTGATCGTGCAGCCGTTACCGGTGTCGACGTTCTCGACGGTGCTGTCGTGTCCACCGATCATCACCGTGGAGCGGATGTCCGAAGCCGGGCAGGCGTCACCCTCGGCGGCGACGACGGTGAACGTCACCTTGCCGTCCTCCGACCGGTTCCCCTCATGGTCGATGGCGTGGTAGAGCACCGTGTGCTCACCCGGGGTGTTGACCACGACCGGCTCCCCGTAAGGCGTGTAGGAACCGCCGTCGAGGGAGTAGCGCAGGAACCGCACACCCGAGTCGGGGTCGTTGGCCGACAGCGACACCGTGGCGGAGTCCACGTACTTCCACTCCGAGTTCATGGATCCGGTGAGCTGTACCGTGACCTCGGGCGGCGTGGTGTCCCCCTCGTCGACTTCCACGACGGTGAAGGTGACCGATCCCTCCTCGGAGGTGTTGCCCGCGTGGTCGGTGGCCCGGTATCGCACCGTGTGATCACCGGGCTCGGCCACCGTCAACGGCTCGGTGTAGGGCTTGAAACCGGCACCGTCGAGATCGTACTCGACGGTGTCCACACCGGACCCACTGTCCTCGGCCGTGACCTCCACCGTGGCGGAACCGACGTAGTTGCCGTCCCCGTCCCGGTCACCGCTGACCGAGGCGGACACCTCCGGAGGTGCCGTGTCGTTCGGATCACCCGCGACCACGGTGAAGGTCACCGATCCGGTCTCCGAGGTGTTGCCAGCGCCGTCGGTGGCTCGGTACTGCACGGTGTGGTCACCGGGCTCGGTGACGGTCACGGGTTCGGTGTAGGGCCGGAAACCGGTGTCGTCGAGCTCGTACTCGACACTCTCCACACCGGACTCCGGGTCCTCGGCCGTGACCTTCACCGTGGCGGAACCGACGTAGTTGCCGTCCCCGTCCCGGTCACCGGCCACCTCCGAGGTCACCGAAGGTGGAGTGGTGTCCTCGCTACCGCCGCCCTCGGTGACCACGAGCACGCCCTGCATCTGCCCGTGTCCGGGGATCGTGCAGTAGTACCGGTAGGTCCCGGGTGAGAGCACCACGTCCACCTCGTACCGGCCCCCGTTGGCGTCGAAGGGACTGGCGACGATGTTCAGTTGGACGTCGTTGTTGTGCTCCGGTGACGACGTGTCGAAGGTCAGCGTGTGCGACATGCCGGTCGTGTTGCCGGTGGCCGCGCTGTTCTCGAACACGATGGTCGTCGGCCCCGGCGCCGCCGTCGTCGGCGCGGAGGCGTACTCCGTCACGCTGTCGTCCGCGGTCCAGGTGAGCACCTGCTGGGCCGAGGAGGAAGCTGTGTCCTCCCCGCCAGCCCCGCCAGCCCCCGGAACCGCACCCGCCGGCACCAGCCAGAGGGCGATCAACGAGGTGGCGAGGGCGGCGACCACCGCCCCGCGCACCGAACTCGTGCGTCGAGCCCGCAGGCTCGTCACTAACCGCCGGATCATCGTTGACTCCACTTCTCGGGCCGCGCGTCTCACAGTTCCCGCACCCGGATGTTGCGGAACTCGATCACATCGTCACCACCGTGGTTCTGGAGCCCGACGTACCCGTCGACGAACTGGCGCAGACCGGTCGCCGGGTCGCCGTCCCGGGAGGACTGCTTGCCCGGGGTGTTGTCGAACTCGTTGATCACCTTGCCGTTGCGGATGATCGTGTAGTGCTGCCCCTCCACACGGATCTCGTAGTCGTTCCACTGCTCCTTCGGTGTCACACCGGCGCGCCCGTGGTAGACCTGGTCGAAGTTGTAGACCGACCCGGTCTTCTGCGGCTCGCCCGACTTCCCGTCGTAGATCTGGATCTCATGTCCACAGTAGATCGCGACCCACGCCTGCGAGTCCTTGGCGGAACCACGCGTTCCACAACTGGTCGCAGGCCTGTCCTTCAGCGGAGTCCGCGGGTCGGGGAACCGCACGAACACACCGCTGTTGGCACGATGATCGCCCGGTGCGACGTCCCGGAACTGCAGCTTCAGCGAGAAGTCCCCGAACGCCTTCTTCGAGTACCACAGCATGCCGAGCCCACCGTCGGCGCGCAGGGACCCGTCCGGCTGCAGCTCGAACTCGCCACTGGGTGCCTGTTGCCAGCCCTGCAGCGACTGCGGGGTCCCGTCGAAGAGCGCCACGTAACCGGTGTCACCGTCGGCACCGATCCCCGAGTTCCTGGCCGCCTTGACGAGGGTGTTCGCCTCGGCCTTGCTGATGACGCCGTCCTGATCGAGCTTCTTGGTGACGTCCCGGACGTGGGCGACGAACGCGCCGTTGTCCGACCAGCCGCTCTCGTCGTCGATCAGGTCGTCGACCGTGCAGCCTCCCGCGGCCTCGTGGTTGGTCACACCCGTGTCGTCGTCCCGGTAGCGAACCGTGCGGCCGGTGTCCGGCACCGCGCACTCCACCGCCACGTCGGTCTTCACCGTGGCCTTCTCCCCGTCGGCGTAGGTCACCGTCAGGGTCGCGGTGTAGTTGCCGACCTCGGCATAGGTGTGCCTGGGGTTGGCCTCGGTCGAGGTGGCACCGTCACCGAAGTCCCACTTGTAGGACACGCCACCGGAACGCGCTCCGTTGAAACCGATCGTCAGCGGCTTGTTCTGCACCGTGTACGCCTGCGCCGCCGGAGCCGGTGTCGCCGGACCGCCGTGGTAGGTCACCCGGACGAGCTTCTGGTTGTCTGTCAGACTGAAGAAACCGCCGCCGTAGTCGAGCAGGTACAACGCACCGTCCGGACCGAACTCGGCGTCCATCCACTGCTGCAACTCGTTCGGTCCCCCGCCACCGGGGATGATCTTCCGGAGGTCCTCGGCGAACGGCGGCGGAGTCCCGTCGTCCACCGTGGCCGGGTCGACGGTCACCGCGATGCGGTTGTTCGCGTTCGACTGGTCCCCGATGAACCACTTGCCGTCCCAGTACGACGGCCACGCCACACCGCTTCCGGTGTCCACTTCGGAGCTGTAGTACGTGGGGCCCGACATGACCGCCTGGCCGCCGCCCTTCAGGTACGGCCACGTGTACGTGGCATCGTCCAGCTCGTAGGTCGGCACACCGCTGCCGTCCTCCCGGTCGGGGAACACCGGACCGCCGCCCTGCGGCGAGTACCAGATCATGTTGTTCCTGACCGGCGGCAGGTCCTCCAGGCCGGTGTTGCGGGGCGAGGTGTTCTTCGGGTTGTCACAGTCGTACCAGCCCGTCAGCACGTTCGCGTCCTCGTTGCTGCGGTCGCGGTACGGCTGCTTGTCGCCCATGCAGTACGGCCAACCCTGGTTGCCCGCGGAGGTGATGATCGTGGCGTGTTCGTACTTCGCCGGCCCCAGGTCGGGGTTCGGCTCGAACGCGTCCGGACCCACCCAGGCCGCGGTCAGCCAGTCGTGCTTGGCGTCGATCTGGATGCGAGCGGGGTTGCGCACACCCATGACGTAGATCTCGGGGCGGGTCTTGTCACCGGGGTCCTCGGCCTCGGGGAACAGGTTGCCCTCGGGGATCGTGTAGGTCCCGTCGTCCTCGGGATGGATCCGCAGGATCTTGCCGTTGAGGTCGTTGGTGTTACCGGAGGTGCGGCGGGCGTCCTGGAACGACACGCCCTTGTACTCCTTGGTCCAGTTGTTTCCCGAGTAGCCGTCGGACCCCTGGGAGGAGTTGCTGTCACCGGTGGCGATGTAGAGGTTGCCCTCGTCGTCGAACGCCATCCCACCGCCCGCGTGGCAGCACGAGTGGATCTGCGTGTCCCACGCCAGCAGGTCCTTGCGGCTGTCCAGGTCGATGGTGGCGGTGTCGTGGTCGTAGGTGAACCGCGAGACCGTACGCTCGCCGATACGCTTGTCGGTGTCGATCGACTCGTACGGCATCCAGTACACGTACATCCAGCCGTTGGAGGCGAAGTCCGGGTCGAGCTCCATGCCGAGCAGGCCCTCCTCGGTCTTGACGAGCTCGTCACCGCTGCCGCGGTTGCCGAACACGTCGAGGGAGGCGAGCTGCTTCACCCGCTTCGTCTCCGGGTCCCACTGGTGGATGGTCCCGCAGCCGAGGCCGACGTTCTCGTCCTCCCAGCTCGGGATCGGGCCCGTGGCGCACGCGGCCTTGCCGACGTAGAAGACCGTGCCGTCGTCGGCGATGGTCAGGCCGTGCGGCTCACCGATCTGGTTGAGCCTTCCGGGGAGGTTCTCCTCGGTCAACCGCTCGATCTCGTAGTTCGACGCGATGGTGGCCTGGCAGTCACCGCGGACCAGTCCGGTGGTCCACTCGAGAGCGCCGAGCAGATGCCCTCGGAAGTTCTTCTCGCCGTAGCTGTCCTCGGTGCCACCCATGGCGGTGTAGAACGACCGGCCGCCCTCGTAGTCGTGGCACCACGAGATCGGGTGGAAAGGCCCGTTGGCGGTGTTGCCGGGGTCGTAGGTGTGCTCCTGGACCTGCGCGACGGTGTGGACCTCACCGACCGGATTCGTCTCCCAGTTCAGCCACTTGTCGGTGCGCTTCCACGTCAGCGGAAGACCCTTGTTGGCCGGGTGCTGGCGGTCGACGACACTGACCACCGCTTCCTGGGCCCGGATCTCCTCCGGCGGGGTCTCGTTCCCCGTGTAGAGCTCGAACTCGGCGAGCTGAGTGGCGTCCTCGCCGTCGTTCGCCGTGATGTTCAGCCGGTAGTGGGCGTAGGCGGTGTCGTTGTCGAAGCGGTACTGCTTCGGCTGGAACCGGTTCGGGAAGTCCTCCCCGGACCGGGAGTCCAGGTCCGTCCAGGTCTGCCCGTCGTTCGAGCCCTGCAGCGTCCAGTCCTTCGGGTCCCGGCCGGGGAAGTCGTTCGCCGAGACCAGCGCGTAGTGCGACACGGCCGCGGGTTCGGCGAGTTCGACGCTCAACCACGCCGAGCTGTCGAACGCCAGCCACTTGGTGTCGTCCTTGCCGTCCACCGCGTGTGCCGCGGACTCGTTGGGGGCGTTCTCCCCGCTGGCGCTGACGTTCGCGACCTCGGCGGGGGTGGGGCGGGCGCCCGCGGGTCGCGCGCCGACGAGGCCGGTGAACCATTCCGACCGCTCCTGCGCCCTCGCCGCGTCGCGGATGCCGAGGAAGCCGCCACCGTTACCGATGTAGTCCCGCAGGGCCGCTTCCTGCGACTGGTCCAGTTCGGAGCCGTGGGCCGAGAGGAAGACCACACCGCGGTAGTCACTCAGGTTCTCGCTCGTGAACGCGGCCGGGTCGGTCGTGACGTCCACCTCGATACCGCTCACGGCGCCGAGTTCACCGATGGCCTCGGCGGCGCGTTCCACCGGGTCGTCCTGTTCGTCGGCGGCACCGTGGAAGACGAGCACCGACGCCGCCGCCTCGGCGGTGTCCGCGGTCTTCCCGGGCTTCGCGGCCTGTTCCTGGAGCGCGGGCGCTCCGAAACTCGGGGCCGACGCGAGTCCGAAGACCAGCGCCATCCCCGTGGCGACCGCCATCGTGCGCCGCAACGGCGTCGGTCTCGCACGCCCGTTGCGGGGTAGAGCTGACAATCTCCTTCGACCCATCTCTACTCCTCACTGAAAGGGTGTTGCAGGCCAGTTCGACATGTCAGCGACCGGTGGCCGTGTGATGGCCACCGCCGTGCTGGTGGTAGCGGTCGATCGCCTCCTGAGCGCCCTCGGGCATGCTGCCGTCGGCGTTGCGGACGAGGAAGACACCGGACATCCCGCCTTCGGAGTGGCTCTGCACGTGGCAGTGGAACATCCAGGCGCCCGGCCCCACGCCGTCACCGGCGATCACCTGGAACCCGAACGAGTCGCCAGGGTTCAGGTCGCGGTTGTCGACGATGCGGCTCGGGTCGTCCGGGCCCTGGAGGTAGCCGGTGCGGTTCTCGGCCCAGCGGTGGGCGTGCAGGTGGAAGGTGTGGAAGTTGCTGCCGTGCCCGATGGCGATGAACTCCACGCGTTCCCCGAGGTTGGCCTCCAGCACGGGAACGTGCGGCGCCATCTTGTTGTTGATCGTCATGTCGTTGAAGACGACCGTGTGCTGCCGGTCCGGCAGGAGGTCGCCCTCTCGCCGCACGACGAGCGCGCCGTAGAGTCCCTTCGCGATGCCCTCGGTGCCGTGCGGGCTTCCGAGAGCGTGGTCGTGGTAGTGCCAGTAGCCCGCGCTGCCGGGTCGCCAGAAGCCGTCGGGCCCCTGTGACTGCGGACGTGTCCGCCATACGTAGGTGCGCGTCTCGCCGGGTTCGTTGAACGAGTCGTTCATCGGGCTGCCGTCGGAGGCGGTGTCGTAGTCCACACCGTGCGGGTGGATGGACAGCCGACGGTCGGTGTTGTTGACGAGTTCGATCTCGAGGGTGTCACCCTCCCAGATCTCCAGAGTCGGCCCGGGAACGGTCGCCTTGCCCGGCTCCAGTCCGTAACCGTAGAGGCCGCTGGGAAGCTCCTCGGCGTAGACGGTGATGCGCTTGGTCTCTCCCTGGCCACCCGGCTTGCTCCTGCCCGGAGCCGCCGCGGCGGAGGGGCCGCCGAGCGCCGCGGCGGCCACGGGTGCGACCACACCGGCCGCGGCACCGGCCAGCATCGAACGACGGGACACCTGTCCTACCCGGGGGAACCGTGCCTGCCTACCAGTCATGGGTCTGTGCCTCCAGCGACATGGGTTTCCGTCGGGACGGTAAACACTTCTGACGTGGACGTAAATATCTACGGTCAAAAACGTCCAACTTCCGACGTAAAAAAGCAGAAGTCGCTAGGCCAAACGGTCTAGACCACACAGCCGATCGCCACACGAAGAGGCGGGGATCACGAGGACGACCGTCTCCCGCGATCCCCGCCTCACCGGGGTTTCACACTCAGCCGAACGCGCGCTCCTTCCAGGACGCGATCTCGGAAACGGACAGACTCTCGGCGATCACTGCCATGCGGTCGACCACGCCCGTCAGTCGTTGACCACCGTTCTGGTCCGCCGCGAACCGCAGTTCCCGGGTCGCACAGCCGTTGATCCCGTCGTCGGGCACGCGCGCCGAACCGGCCCGTTCACCGTCGACGTACACCACGATCTCCCCGTTGTCACTCATCGTGACCACAAGGTCGACGAAGCGGCCGGTCGGCACCACCGCGTCGGTCGTCACGTTACGGCCCGCCCCGATGAACCGCACGGTGTTCGCGGGGGTCAGGTCCACCAGCACCCCGTCGTCACCGGGATCGCCACTGGGCTGCCAGTCGAAGAGCCTGCGATACGAGCCCGACGACGTCACCTTGACTTCGGCGGCGAAGGTCGCCTCCCGCAGGAAACCGAGCGTGATGGGCTCCGACCGGAGATGGGTTCGCCCGTCGAGCACGAGCCCGCTCTCGGTCGGGGCCTCCTCGGTGTACGTGACCTCGCCCTCCACCCGCGCGTCCCGCCCGTACGGCGAGGCGTCGGTCATCACCGCCCCCTTCTCGGGGTCCCATGCCACCAGCAGCACACCCCCGGACGCTGGTGTGCACGGCGGCAGAGGTTCGATGTGGACGATTCGGGCCGCCGAGGCCTGCCAGCCGTCGCCGTGCAGCACCGCACGCACCCTCGCCGTGTCGCCTTCCCCCGCCTTCGGTACGACCTCGAACGACACGGTGGTCGACCGTCCGGCCTTGACGGGCCGCAGCGCGTGCTCGGCGGGCGTGACCGTCCACCCCTCCGGCACGGTGAGCCCGAGCCTGCTCGCCGGCACCGTGCGGTCGGCGGCCGCCACCGTGGCCGTGACGGTGAACGGCGTGCCGTCCTCCACCCGGTCGGGCGCGGACAGCGCCACCTCGACGCGGGTCGTCGCCACGTACGTGCGTCCGGCCTTCGCGTCGATCGTGATCTCCTGGCCGTCGCGCTTCACGTCCACGGTCCGGCCGGTCTCGGCGTCGACGACACGGAACCGGCCGGCGAACAGTCCACTGCGGACCTTGAGCTGACCGTCCCGCCCGGCTTCCAGCGCGACCCGCGTCGCCACTCCGTTCGCCCAGTCGACGTCCACGGTGACGTCACCACGCGCCCGCAGCCCCGACACCGAACCCGTGCTCCACTCACCCGGTAGCGCGGGCAGCACGTCGACGACACCCCGGTGGCTCTGCACCAGCATCTCCGCGACGCCCGCCGTGGCACCGAAGTTCCCGTCGATCTGGAACGGCGGATGCGTGTCCCACAGGTTCGGCAGCGTGCTGTGGGACAGCAGCTCCGACAGCATCTTGTGGGCGTGGTCACCGTCGAGCAGCCGCGCCCAGAAGTTGATCTTCCATGCCTTACTCCATCCCGTTCCGCCGTCACCACGGGCGATCAGGGACCTTTCGGCGGCCTCAACGTACTCGGGCTCGGAGTACGGGTCGATCTGGCGTCCCGGGTGCAGGGCGAACAGGTGCGACACGTGCCGGTGCTGGTTGTTCGGGTCGTCCCAGTCCTCCTTCCACTCCTGCAACTGGCCCCACGAGCCGACCCGCAGTCCCGGGTCGAGTTCGGCGAGTGTGCCCGCGAGCTCGGAGCGGAACGCCTCCTCGCCGCCGACCAGCTCGGCGGCCTCGGCGGTGCTGGTGAGCAGGTCCCACACGATCTGCTGCGACATCGACGCCCCTGCCGAGAAGTCACCCTGCTCGGGCGAGTAGCTGGGGTTCACCACGAGCTTGCCGTCACGGGGATCGGTGACGAGTTCGTCGATCCAGAACTGCGACAGCGACTTCAGCATCGGGTAGGCGCGCTCCCGGAGGAACGTCTCGTCCCGAGTGAACAGGTAGTGCTCCCAGTAGCTCTGGGCCAGCCACGCCCCCGCCTCAGGGAACCAGAACGCCGTCGCCCAGTCGTGCACACCCGTGTAGCCGAAGGGCGTGGTCTCGTTGTGCACCACCCAGCCCCGGTTGTCGAACATCTCCCTCGCCGTGACCTCGCCGGGTGCCACCAGCGAGTCGACGTAGTCGAACAGCGGGTCCGTCGTCTCGGAGAGGTTCGTGACCTCGGCTGGCCAGTAGTTCATCTGCAGGTTGATGTTGACGTGGTAGTCGGCGCTCCACGGTGGGGACGTCGAGTCGTTCCACACCCCCTGCAGGTTCGCGGGCAACGAGCCGGGGCGCGACGACGCGATGAGGAGATACCGCCCGTACTGGAAGTACAGTGCCTCCAGCGCCCTCCGCTCCTCGGCGGCGAGTCCACCGTCGCGGTAGCGGGCGAGTAGTTCGTCCGTTGGCAGGTCGGGCATCCGCTGGCCGAGGTCGAGCGAGACCCGGTCGAACAGCTCGCGGTGGTCGGCGACGTGCGCGGCGCGCAGCGCGTCGTAGCCTTCGGCCACCGCCGCGTCGACGCGTTCGGTGACGGCGGCATGCGGGTCGTCACCGCGGTAGGCCGGGTACTCGTCGGAGTAGTCGGTGCCCGCCGCGAGCACGAGTGTCATCGTGTCGGCGTCGGCCACGGTGACCGATCCGTCGGGGTTGTCGGTGCGTGAACCCCCTTCGGTGAGCACCTGGAGCTGGGCCTCGTAGCGCAGGCCGTTGTCGTCGAGCGCGCCCGCGAAGGTGATGCGGCCGTCCTTCGCGGTGACGTTCTTCGACCGATTGTCAGGCGCGGTGACACCCACCGTGACGTCCACCGCCCCCGTCTCGTCACCCGAGAAGCGCGCGACGATCACGTCATCGGCCGCGGTGGCGAAGTACTCGCGGGTGTGGCGGACACCGTCGGCCTCGTACGACACGCCCGCCACGGCGTCGGCGATGTCGAGGTACCGCCGGTAGTCGGTGACCTCCTGCGGTTCGGCTCCGCTGACGCGCACCTCGCCGAAGGTCTGGTACGCGCCGTAACCCTGTTTCGGCTGCCCGAGCTTGCTCGCGACCCACTCCGGGTCGACCCGCTGCTCGGCGTCGATGCGTTCCTGGACCTCCTCGATGGCTCCCGGTCGCGGCTCCTTCCAGTTGCCGAAGTCGTACCCGGCCGACCCGGGTCCGCCCGTCCACAGCGTCTTCTCGTTGAACTGCAGCCGCTCGGTGGCCACCCCGCCGAACACGCCCGCGCCGAGTGCCCCGCTGCCGATCGGGAGAATCTCCGACTCCCAGTCGGAGGCGGGTTCGTCGTACCAGAGAGTGAGGTCCTCGTGGGACTCCCGGACGTCGGAGGTCTCGGCACCGGCGGTCATACCGAGTGCCGGGAGACCCGCCGTTGCCACGGTCAACGTCGTCGCTGTCACGGCAGCGCGGTACCACGGTGGTCTGGTTGGTCGTGCACGTCCTCGTTCGATCATCCCGTCCCCTCGCGTCGGAGGCGCTCTGGGCGGTCACGAGCACACGGCTCAGAGCGGTACGTATGGTGCAGGTCACGCGGAGGTTATAGATCGGATGTCTTACCGTCAAGATCCAACCATTTCCGCTAACGGACACCACGATCGAGCTGAAAGACCCGATCACAATGCCTCCGACGCGCGGGAGTCAGGACGTGAAGTCGGTCGTGTAGCGCACCTGGAGGTTCACGAACCGGGGTTCGTCGACACACACCTTGCGCACGTTCTCGGCGAACCGCGTGGTGACGGGGTTCTCCGAGTTGGCCCTCGCGGCGGCGTGGTCGGGGAACTCCACGATCTCCACGTAGGTGTCCGGGCGATCGCGGTCGGCGCCGACGACCGCCCACCGGGCGGTGCGGTTCGCTCCCATCGCCTCGGCCCACTCCCGCGCCATCCGCTCGACCTCGTCGATCCGGTCGGTGTGGAACTCGATCAACTGCACGAACGCGCCCGGCCGCGTGTCGGCCACGGGAGCGTCCTTGAGGCCCCGCCGGACTCCCTCGCGCAGTTCGTCGTCGTCGGTGTGCCCGTGCACGTCCACCGCGTGGTTCACCGCCGCGCGGACCAGTTCCTCCTCCTCCCCGCTCATCGTCAGCGTGCAGCCGGACACGCTGGGTGTCTCCCGGCAGTCCACGTACTTCCGTGTCATCGTCGTTCTCCGTTCCGATGTCGGCGCCGCTTGACTTTTCCGCCGGTCACGGCGCACGGTCTAAAGGCACGCCACGCGTCCTTCCCGAGCAACCTCGGCCATGTACCTTTCGCTGCACACAGTGCGACAACTCTTGTCCGTTGTAGACGCCATCGCCGGGATCACCGACCCGCAGCGTTTCCCCGAGTCATGCCTGCACTCGATGTGCGACCTCCTCGCGTCCGATTCCGTCACCTACCACGTGAAAGACCTCCACACGGGGAAGGCCCACCACGTCGAGTTCCGGCGCCTGTCCGGGCCGCCGGAGAACGGATTCCGCCCCCACCGCGTCACGCTGTCGGTCGAACCCTTCCCGACCCTGCACGCCACCGTGGTCTTCTCACGCCACGCACGCCCCTTCTCCGATGTCGAACACGACGTGTGCGAGCTGCTGCGCGAACCGATCGCGTCGATGCTGCGGCGTGTCCGTTCCGATCACCTCGTCGACCCGGCTCTGCGGGACGGCGAGCTGACCCTGCGTGAGCAGGAGATCGTGCGCCTCGTGGCGCTGGGGAGAACGAACGTCGCGATCGCCCACGAACTCGCGCTCAGCCCGCGCACGGTCGCCAAACACCTGGAACACGTCTACCGCAAACTCCGGGTCGACGGCCGGACAGCGGCGGTCGCCCGCGTACTGGGCTGACCACCACCGTCCGGCATCCTCTTCGTCAGCGCCGGAGTTCGTACACCCGGTTGAAGTCCGTGGCCACCGCCTCACGCGCGACGCCGAAACCCGCTTCACGGGCGAGTGCGCACGTCCTCGCCGGACCCGCCTGGTTGCCGAGGCCGTAGGCCGGTTCCGCCGACAACCCGCTCGGCAGGCAGATCCAGGCCGACGCGCCCGCCAGCAACCGCCCCAGCGGGTTCAGCGTCTCCTCGATGCTGTCCCAGCTCATCGGCTCGACGAGCATCACCGTGCCGTCGTCGGCGAGCGCGGAGGATGCCGCTCGCAGCGCTCCCACGGGATCGGGCATGTCGTGCAGGCAGTCGAAGAAGGTGATGAAGTCGAAGCTGCCGTCGAGATCGGCCGCCCCCATCGTGCGGAACGAGACCCGGTCGGCGACGCCCGCGTCCGCCGCGCGGTGCTGCGCCAGCACGATGGAAGGTCCGTGGTAGTCGACACCCACGAACGTGCTGTTCGGGTACTCCTTCGCCATGATGATCGTCGACGCGCCGAGCCCGCAGCCGACGTCCGCCACGCGCGCACCGGTCCGCAACTTGTCCTCGACGCCGGTCAACGCCGGGATCCACGTCGACGTCAGGTTCGCCAGGTAGCTCGGCCGGAAGAACCGCTCCGTGCCGAGGAAGAGATCCTCGTGGTGCTCGTGCCAGCCCACTCCCTCGCCCGTGCGGAACGCCTCGGTGAGCCGGTCGAGGATCCGGGTGGCCGCGGTGAGGTTCTGGAAGGCACCCGCGACGTAGGCGGGGCTCTCCGGGTTGGTGAACGCCTCAGCCTGCTCGGGCGACATACGGTAGCGCGCCTGGGCAGGGTCCGACGAGCCGTCGGTGCTCCCGTCGTGGGTGACGTAGCCGGTCGTGGCCATGGCGAGCAGCCACTCCTGAACGTAGCGTGCGTCGAGTCCGGTGCGCTCGGCGAGCTGGCCGGCGTTCATCGGGCCGCCTTTCGCCAGTGCTGTGAACAGTCCCAACCGGTCACCGATGAGTGCGAGTGGCACGGTCATCGCCGCGCCCACGTCGGTGACCACCTGATGCAGTAGCTCCTCCAGGCGTTCGGCGTCGACGGCTGAGGTGTCGGTCGTGGTCATGGGCGTCTCCCTTCCGTGCTGTTCACCAGCACACGCTCCGGGTGACGTCCTCGTCCATACGCACAGCGCGCACGCCGTGGTTGGCCGAACCCGTCCGGGGTACGCCGCACACCGAGCCACGGCCTTTCGTTCACCCACCCGAGAGGATTCCGACATGGACCGCGTCGCCACCTGCCTGTGGTTCTCCACCGACGTGGAGGAAGCCGTCCGTTTCTACGGCACGGTCTTTCCCGACCTGCGCGTCGAGGACGTCTCTCGTAACCCCGACGGCTCGGCCCTCGTCGTGGAGTTCGAGCTGCGAGGCCAGCGCTACCTGGCGTTGAGCGGAGGTCCTCAATACAGGCTGTCGCCCGCCGTGTCGATCTACGTCCCCTGCGCCGACCAGGCCGAGGTCGACCGGCTGTGGGCCGCCCTGACCGACGGCGGCACCGAGCTGCGGTGCGGCTGGCTCACCGACGCCTACGGCCTCACCTGGCAGGTCGTCCCCGAGGAGCTGCCGCGCCTGCTCACCGATCCGGACCCCGCCAAGGCCGAACGTGCGCAGGAGGCCCTGCGACCCATGCAGAAGATCGACATCGCCGTGATCCGCGACGCGGTCGCCTCGGTGTGACGGCGGGTCTCAGCCTTCCGCGACCACCCGGCGCATCGCGGGAAACTCGTCGCGGGAGAGTTCGACGATGCGTCGCAGCGCGGTCGGAGGGTCGTGCAACACCAGTCGGCGCGGTGCGATGCGTTCGGCGAGCTCGGCGAGGGCGTGCACGCCTCCCACGTCGATGAAGTCGAGTTCGTCGAGCTTGATGTGCAGGTCACCACGCACGGGCAGGGCGTCGAGCGCGATTCCGAACACCTCACGGGAGGCGAGGTCGAGTTCGCCGTGCACACGCCACGTTTCGATGTCCTTGGGGTCGGCGTACAGGCCCGAGCCCGCCCCGAACGTCGAACGCTGTCTCAACGGGTGCACGAAGGCGAGCGCCGCCGCAGCACGGTGGTCGACGTAGCGGCCGTCGTAGCCGCACAGCAACACCACCGGGGTCCGCGCGACCAGTTCGTCCATGACCAACTCGGACTGCACGAACCGCACGGCGTCGGCTCTGCCCTGGATGGGGTGTGCGGATTCGGCGGCGAGTCGCAGTCGCTCGTACCCGGCCGCGACGGCATCGTCCGCCGCGCGGCGCACGGTGTCCATCTGATCGGCGAGGAGCTGCTCGCCCGCCATCCCCCGGGCCGGCCCCATGGACATCAGGGTCAGCTGCCCGGTGCGCGACAACTCGTCGCGGTCGGGCAGCCTTTCCAAGTCCTCGGTCAGTTCCTCCAGGCTCTTGTCGGAGATGTAGAGCAGTGCTTCCCGGCGCGCGACGCCCTCGGCGAAGAACGGCACGAGCACTTCGCGCCAACTCTGGGGGCCCGCGTGGAACCAGCAGGTGTGATCGTGCCATCCCTGTCCCACCGGCACGGTGAGCGTGCTCGTCCTGCGCATGGCACCACCTAAGCAGTTCCCGGAGCGAGGGACTTGGTCCGAAAGTCCCTCCTCATCTGTGACCACGCCGATCGTCGGAGCTTCGGCGCACCGTACGCCGGAGTTGGGCGATGCGGGCGGCTCCCAACGCGGCGACGGCGAGGGCACCGACCACGGCGGACAACAACATCGACACACCGAGCGGGAGCGCGCCGGACACCGAGAGGAACTGGACGGTCACCGACTCGGTGTTCTGGAGGATGAACACCAGCAGGAACACGAGCGGCAGCATCGCCACGACCGCACTCGCCCAGGCACCGCTGACCCTGGTGCGCTGCACCGCCGGTGCGCGAGGCCCCTTGTCGTTCACGCCGCGCGACGCGTCGTCGGCCGAAGTACTCATCATTCCATCGTCGGCCCGGCCGACCGCGTTCGCAGGGCGACGGCACGTTCGATGCACCCGCCGGAACACAGCGACCACGCGGTTTCGACAGCCTCGACGTCGACCCAAACCAGTCCACAGTGGAATTACCCCGCACGAGACCACCGGTTCGTGGTCCCACGACAGCGGGGCTTTCCGGCCCTCCCCCCAGCCGGGCTCCCGTCACACGGTGGTCCCATGGACGTACGAGACACGATGGGCCTCGCGCCGGTGCGCGACGAAGGCACCTGGCAGGGCCGGCTGCCCTACCTCGTGTCGGGTTCGGGTGCACGGCTGCTGTACCTGCCCGGCATCACGACGACCCATCGGTTACCCACAGGCCCCGACCGGTGGTTCCAGCTCGCCGAGATCGCCCCCTACACCCGCGCTCACGAAGTGTGGTGGGTCAACCGCGGAACTCACCTCCGCGGTGAGGTGACGCTGTCCGACCTGGCCTGCGACTACGCCGAGTTCGTCAGGGACCGCCTGGACGCACCGGTGGACGTCGTCGGCCTTTCCACCGGTGGGTCGGTGGCGCTGTGGCTGGCCGCCGAACACCCGGACGTCGTGCGGCGGCTGGTGGTCGTCTCGGCCGCGCACCGCCTCTCTCCACTCGGGCGGGCGGCACAGCGGGTGGTGGCGGAATCCGTTCGCTGCGGCAGACCACGCATCATGAGCAGCGCGATGTTCGCACCCCTTGGCGCGACCCCGCGCTCCCGGGTTCTGCTGGCGGCGCTGGGGTTCGTCCTCGGCTCCGTGGCGTTCGGCCGAGGCGACGAGGACATGGTCGCCACGCTGGAGGCCGAAGACTCCGCCGACGTGGCTCCCCGACTCGGTGACATCAAGGCGCCGACCCTGCTGGTCGCAGGCGACCACGACGGCTTCTTCGACCGGTCGCAGTACGAGCGCACCGCCGCGGCGATTCCCGGCTGCCGGCTGGTGCTCGTCCCCGGCCGTGGCCATCTGCCCACGCACACCTCGGTGGTGAGCAGGCCCGTACTGGAGTACCTCGCGGCCCGTGTGCCCACGGCGTCCCGGTGACGCCACGTCGCCGGCCGAACCGGGTCAGGTCGGGCCGGGTCAGGTCGGGCCGGTGTCGTGCGTGCCCGACAACATGATCTGGCCGGCCAGTTTCACCGCCCTGGCCACAGCGCTGTCCGCCCCGGTCACGTCCGGCAGCGTGTCGTCCGCACGCGCGGGCCGGGGTTCGAGCTGGCGCAGCAGTGACCCGAGCTCACCACCGAGCCGGTTGACGGCCGCCCCGATCACCCGGGGATCGGGGCCCGTGTCGGGTGACGTCGTGTCCGGCCGTAGCGCGGCGATGACCACCGCCGCGAGTTGCCGCGCCACGTGCTCCGCGAGGTCCCCGGTGTCGCCTGTCGTCATGTTTCCCTCCCCCGACCGTTGGTCCAAAAGCGTCCTCTGTGTGTTCGGCACGGTGAAGAGTCGAAGGTCCTGGTTCCCTACGGCGGGGCGGTGTCGGCGTCCGGCAGCGGAACCGTCCAGACCAGCCGCACAGCGCCGCCGCTGGCGTGCACGTCCACCTCACCACCGTGGTCGTCGGCCCGGCGGCGGATCTCCTCGAGCCAGGGGCTCTGCGGGGGAACGTGACCCGCCCCCTCGACGTCGATGTCGACGGTCACCGCGTCACCGACGTTGACGTCGAGCACGATCTCCGGCGTGCTGCCACGGTCGGTGGCCTGCCGGGCGAGCTGCCCGATGCCCTGCCGGGCCACGGCCTCGATGTCACGACCGAGCCGCTCGGGCACGAGAGTGTCGAGCGCTCCTCCGATGCGGACCGAAGGCACCTCCGCACCGTCCGGCGGACTCGACGCGATGTCGAGCAGCCTGCGCCGCAGACTGTCGTTTCCCGACGTGCCCAGGGAGTGCAGGTTGAAGATCGACGTGCGGATCTCCCGTACCGTCTGGTCGAGCCGCTGCACGGCGTCACGGACACGTTCGGCCGCGTAGGGGTCGCGCAGGTCCCTGAGCACGCCCTGCAGGCTCATGCCGACGGCGAACAGGCGCTGGATGACATGGTCGTGCAGGTCCTGCGCGATACGGTCCCGGTCGGCGAGCAGCGCGATGGTGCGCTCGCCCTCCTGCTTGTCGGCGAACCGCAGAGCCACCGTGGCCTGCGTGGCGAACGAGGTCACCAGCGACCTCTCGCGGCGGGAGAATCCGGTGGCGTCGCGGCCCCGCAGCGCCAACAGCACTCCCTTGACACCTTCGGCGCTGCGCAGCGGGGCCACCACCGCGGGCCCGAACGCCGTGGTGAACGATGTGGGCAGGGGTGTGTCCGCGCGGCGGAGGTCGTCGAGAACCGTCGGTTCGACGGTGCGCAGCACGTCGGTGAGCACACCACCCGCCGCGATCAGCTCACCCACCGCGAGCCGGGACACCGGTCCGGAGACCGCGCCGACGGACAACGCGCCGCCACCCTCGTCGAGCAGGACCACGGTCGCGTCGGCCCCGGACAACTCCCCGGCCACCTCGGCGAGACGCCGCAGCGACCGGTCGGGGGACGCACCGGCGAGCAGTTCCGCGTTCACCGCGGCCACGGCTTCCAGCCACCGGCCACGCACCCGGGTCTGCTCGAAGAGCCGGGCGTTCTCCACCGCCACCCCGGCCGAGGCCGCGAGCGACCGCAGCACGATCTCGTCGTCCGCGCTGAACTCGCCACCGCCGCGCTTGTTGTTGACGTACAGAGTGCCGACCGTCTCCTCCCGCACCCGTACGGGCACGGCGAGCGCCGTCCGCGACTCGGGGGCGCGGGCGTGCGGCACCTCCACCACGGTGTCGGTGTCGGTGTCGGTGTCGTGGTCGAGGTCCACGGAGACCCGTTCCGGAGGGCCGCCCTCCGAGTTGAGCACCGTCAGCATGCCGCAGCGCGCGTCCACCAGGTCGAGCGCGGCCCGCACGGTGCGCCGCAACGTGGTGTCGAACTCGAGCTGACCGCTGACCGCGAGCACCGCGTCGAGCAGCGACTGCAGGCGGTCGCTCGTGCGCGAGATCTCGGTGAGCCGGGTCTGCACTCCGGCGAGGAGCTCGTCCAGCCTGAGCCCGGCCAACCGCCCGGTGGCCGACGTGGACCGCAGCGTGTCCGGCTCCCGGCCTCCCGATTCGGCGCTACTCGGCATAACGGGCGTGTACCCGGGCGGTCGGGCGTCAATCCGCTGGTCACGCAGGCCGCCTCGAATCGCCACAAGGGGCGACCACCGGGTCTGCGGTCCGGCACCCTGCCTCAGATCCTGTTCTGCGATCCCTCAGCTACCTGCGCGCGGAGAAGGGTCAGCAGAACAGACTCTCAGCGGACGAGATGCGCGGGCTGGTGCGTCACCGACTCGATGTCGGTCACCGTGGCCTCGAGCAACTGGTGCGACAGCTCGGCCAGCGCCCTCGCGACCGCGAGCTCGTCCCCGATGGAGGGGACGTCGGTGTCGCGCGGGTTCCGTCTGGCCACACCGGCTCCCGTGAGGGCGGTGCCGTCGTCCTTCCGCAGCAGCGCCTCGGCACGGGTCTGCCCGTCCCGTTCGTCTATGACGATGTTCATCGTCCATGTCGTCGTGTGTTCCATGTCGATCGCCTCTCGCGTCGAGTGTCGCCCGCGCCCGGCCCGCCGGGGAGGGGCTTTCGTCCCGAACGCGGCGCGGACGAGCGGCCGCGGGATCCCGCCGTGAGTGGCGCGGGGCCGCACCGGGCAGCACGATGGCGGCAGGCAGGCGAGCACATCGCCCACGAGCGGCCCATGACCGGAGGACACGTTGAGCGAACACCCCACCGTGACAGCCGTCGACGCCCTGGCCGCCGAACTGCTTGACGAGGCCGAGAGCCACAGCGCGCGCCGTACCGCACGCACGCTCGTGTCGGGCAACTCGCTGCGGTCCACACTGATCGCGATGCTCACGGGCACCGAACTGGCCGAGCACGACTCACCGCAGGCCGGGACACTGCACGTGCTGGGCGGCAGCGTGCTGCTGCGCACACCGAGCAGGCAGTGGGAACTGGCGGAGGGCGACCTCGTGCCGCTGCCGCCGGAACGGCACTCGGTCTACGCGCTGACCGACGCGACGCTGCTGCTGACGGTGGCCCTGCACTGACCCACGGCGGTCATCCCCGCGCGGGTCAACAGTCACCGTCGAAGCAGAATCGCGACTCCGCCGCGTCCGTCTTCCGCACGCTGAGTGTCACCTCCCCACCCGGAGGGACGGTCTCACCGGCCCGCGGCGCCTGCCGCACCACGATCCAGTTGTCGCGGTTGAGCACGAACAGATGACCGTCGATCGGCACGGTGGTGACCTCGTCGATTCCGAGGGCCCGCAACGCCTTCACCCCGTCGCCGAGCACGACACCGTGCAGTGGTGGCATCGGCGCGGGGCGGGACGGCACGTGCTCGTCGAGGGCCACGTGCAGTGGCAGGCAGGCCCCCGAACCCAGGACGAGGATCGCGACAGCGACGACGAGAGAGTAGAACCTGCGGTGGATTGCGCGCATGACGTGACCTCCGACGAGGGAGGGGAAGGGGCACGTCCACCAGTGCGGCCCCGGGGGCCGGGGCCTGCCGGACCGTCCTTACCGGACAGTCCGGCCGTTCCACACCCTCATGGTGTCACGCTTCACCCCGCCGTGTCACCGCCCTTTCGTCAGCGCGCGAACCAGCGTTGCGGTTCGGGGGCCGTGTTCTCGTAGATGTGCTTGGCCTCCTGGTACTCCGCGAGCCCGGCGTGGCCGAGCTCCCGGCCGACGCCGGAGCGCTTGTACCCGCCCCACTCCGCCTGCGGCAGGTACGGGCCGAAGTCGTTGATCCACACGGTTCCGTGCCGCAGGGCACGGGCCACGTACTCGGCCCTGCGCGCCTCGGCCGTCCACACGGCCGCCGCCAGGCCGTACGTGGTGTCGTTACCGATCCGCACCGCGTCCTCGACCTCGGAGAACCGCTCGACCGTCAGGATCGGCCCGAAGGTCTCCTCCTGCACCACCCGCATGCCTCCGTGGCAGTCGTCGAACACGGTGGGCAGGTAGAAGAATCCCCTCCCGAGCTTGGGATCGTCGGGCCTGCGTCCGCCCGTCAGCAGGCGCGCGCCCTCCTCGACTCCGACACTCACGTACCGCTCGACCTTCGCACGGTGTTCCTCCGACACCAGTGGTCCGCTCTCGGTGTCGGGATCGAGTCCGTTGCCCAACCTGATGCGCTCGGCACGCTCGGTGAGTTCCGCGACGAACCGCTCGTGCAACGAATCCTCCACCACCAACCGGGTCCCGGCCGAGCACACCTGACCGGCGTGGAAGAACACCGCGATGAGGGCGTAGTCGATGGCGGCCTCGAAATCGGCGTCGGCGAACACGATGTTGGGGTTCTTGCCGCCGAGTTCGAGCGCCACCTTCTTCACCGTTCCCGCCGCCGACGCCATGATCGCGCGGCCGGTGGCCAGGCCGCCCGTGAACGACACGAGGTCCACCTGCGGATGCTCCACGAGCGTCGAGCCCACCGGGTCCCCCGCACCCAGCACGAGGTTGACGACACCGGCGGGCGCACCCGCCTCCTCGATCAGCTCCACCATCTTGACGGTGGTCAGCGGTGTCGTCTCGCTGGGTTTGAGCACCATCGTGTTGCCCGCCGCCAGCGCGGGCGCCACCTTCCACGCCATCTGCAACAGCGGGTAGTTCCACGGCGCGATCAGCGCGCACACCCCCACCGGTTCGAACACCACCCGGCTCCGCACCGCCGGGTTGCCCGCGTCGACGAGCCTGCCGGGGTCGGACTCCGCCTGGGTGGCGTAGTACTCGAAGACCGAGGTCACGTCGTCGACGTCGATGCCTCCCTCCACCAGCGTCTTGCCGGTGTCGAGGGTCTCCGTCCTGGCGATCTCGGCTCGGTCCCGCTGCAACAGCTCCGCGATGCGACGCAGCAGGCGCGAGCGGCGCCGGGCCGTCCAGTCTCGCCACTCACCACCGTCGAAAGCCTTCCTCGCGGCCAGCACGGCGGCTTCCGCGTCGGTGGCGCCGGCCTCCGCCACGGTGCTCACCACCGACTGGTCGTACGGGTTGAGGACGTCCCGAGTGGCTTCCGCCGAGGCGGGCACCCAGCGGCCGTCGATGAACAGAGTGGACATGAGGGGACCCTTCCGAGGAGTTCGCCGTAGCCAGCACGGTGCCGTCGGCCTCGCTAACGTTGGAAACGTGCCCTGAAGCACCCTCACCGCAAACATGGAGGCCGTCACCCGCGCCCGTCGTAGCGTGAGAGCACAAGCACGAGAGCACGGTGGAGGCGGCCGGTCCCCGATCGAGCCGGGAGCGGCCTTGGCGACCACCGACGACAACAGGAACCCTCCGAGGCCGTCCACGCCGGACATCGGCGGGACAGGGGAACACGGGCTCAAACGACTCGTCTTCATCGGGTCGGCAACACTCATCGTGGCGTTGTCGGTCTGGGCCATCCTGACTCCCACCGGAGCGTCGAACGCCATCGGCAGCGCCGTCGCGTGGATCTCGTCGAGCTTCGGCTGGTACTACTTCCTCGCCGCCACTCTGTACCTGGTGTTCGTCGTCTACGTAGCGCTGTCCCGCTACGGCAGGGTGAAACTCGGCCCGCAACACTCGACGCCCGACTACGGCGTGTTCTCGTGGGCCGCCATGCTGTTCGCGGCGGGGATCGGTATCGATCTCATGTTCTTCTCCGTGGCGGGCCCGGTGAGTCACTACCTCGCCCCGCCGGAAGGGCCGGGACAGACCGTCGAGGCCGCCCGCCAGGCGGTCGTGTGGACGTTGTTCCACTACGGCATCACGGGGTGGGCCATGTACGCGCTGATGGGTATGGCGCTCGGCTACTTCGCGTTCCGTTACCGGCTGCCCCTGGCGATCCGCTCGGCGCTGTACCCGATCATCGGCAGGCGCATCCACGGCAGGTTCGGCGACACCGTGGACCTCGCGGCCGTCATCGGCACGATCTTCGGTATCTCCGTGTCACTCGGCATCGGCGTGGTGCAGCTCAACTACGGCCTGCGGTTCATGTTCGGCATCCCGGAGGGAGTCGCCGCCCAGCTCGGGCTGGTGGCGCTCGCCGTGCTCATGGCCACCCTCTCCGCGGTGTCGGGTGTGGACAAGGGCATCCGCAGGCTGTCGCAGCTCAACATCATCCTCGCCGCGCTGCTGATGCTGTACGTCCTCGTGCTGGAGAGCCCCGCGCGGCTGTTGAACACGCTGATCCTCAACATCGGCGACTACGTCAGCCGCTTCCCCTCGATGACACTCAACACGTTCGCCTACGACCAGCCGGTGGAGTGGCTGAACGACTGGACCCTGTTCTTCTGGGCGTGGTGGGTCGCCTGGGCGCCGTTCGTCGGGCTGTTCCTGGCCCGGATCTCGCGCGGGCGGACCATCCGGCAGTTCGTGGCGGCCACCCTCGTCGTGCCGTTCCTGTTCACCCTCACGTTCCTGTCGGTGCTGGGAAACAGCGCCATCAGCGTCGTCCGGCGGGGCAACGCCGCGTTCGGCGAGACCGCGATGAACGCCCCGGAGCAGGGTTTCTACGGGCTGCTCGCCCAGTACCCGGGAGTCACGTTCAGCGCGGGCCTCGCCACCGTCGTGGGGCTGCTGCTGTACGTGACGTCGGCGGACTCCGGGGCTCTCGTGATGGCCAACCTGAGTTCCCGCCTGCCGACTCCGGTCACGGACGCGAAGCCGTGGTTGCGCATCTTCTGGGCGCTCGCCACCGGACTGCTCACCATGGCCATGCTCATCGTCGGAGGCGTGGACGCGCTCACCAGCGCCACCATCATCATGGGCCTGCCGTTCTCCCTGGTGATGTTTTTGATCATCTGGGGCCTGTACCGGGCGTTACGAGTGGAACGCTTCCGCGAGGAGGCTCTGCGCACCACACTGCCGTCGTCGCTGTCCGTGCGCACCACCACCTCGCCCGGGCAGGCACCCGGAACGTGGCGCCACCGGCTGGCTCGGGCGCTCAGCTACCCCGGCACGCGGGCGGCGACGCACTTCGTCGACGACGTGTGCCGCCCCGCGTTGCACGAGGTGGCGGAGGAACTGCGGGATCAGGGCGTGCCCGCCACCGTCAGTGAGGAGACCGACCCGGACAGCAAGCTGCCCCACCTGACCCTGCGCGTTCCGATGGGAGCCGAACAGCACTTCGGCTACCGGCTCCGTCCGGTGGAGCGCCCCACTCCCTCCTTCGCCATGCGGTCGGTGGCCGGATACGACACCTACTGGCGGGTGGAGGTCCACCTGCCGGAAGGCGGTCAGGACTACGACGTCATGGGATACACGCGCGACCAACTCATCGGAGACGTCCTCGACCAGTACGAGCGCCACCTCGAGTTCCTGCGCCTGCACCGCGAGACCGAGGCACGTCACGTGCTTCCCGACCACACGCCGGGCCCACGCGACGAGCCGACAGCGGGCGGCGAGGACCGCTGACCGCGACGTCTCCTCACCCCGCGGCGGCCAGGGCGATCACGAGCGCGAGCCGGGTCTTCGGATCGTCCAGTTCCAACCGCACCAGCTCACCCATCCTGCGCATGCGGTAGCGAACCGTGTTGGGGTGCACGCCCAGAGCGGCCGAGGCCGCGCCCAGATCACCTTGCGCCTCCAACCAGGCCCGCAGGGTCGGCACGTAGTGGGTGTTGTGCCTGGCGTCGTGACGGGCCAGTTCCACGATCGGCCCGCGCCGGGGCCGCCTGCCCGACTCGGCGGCCGTGCGGAGCCGTTGGAGCAGGATCTCCGACCAGGCGGCGTCGTAGTCCACCGGCTCACCGCCCGGACGGGTGACGTGCAGTGCGAGACACTCGTCGGCCTCCTGCCTCCCCGCCGGCAGCTGCGTCACCTCGCACACGCCTCCGATCCCCGCCGCCACCGTCACGTGGTCGGGCAGGTCGCGCACCAGCTCGGCGATCCACGCCCTCGCCGGAGCCGGGTCGTCCCCGCACGGCAGCACCGTGTAGACGGTGTTGCCGAACAGCGTGCTGCGGCCGGGACGCGACCACCCGAATCCCGTGGTGGCCCGGTCGTAGGCGAGCAGCACGGCGGCGTGCCGCTCGTCGTCGGCGTGCGCCTGCAGTGCCACCACCCGGAACGTCTCGGGTGGCAGGCCGAGCTTGCCGCACAGCGGGGCCGCGTCGGGGGTGCCCTCCAGCAACTGGATCACGAGTTCCGACTCCACCTGCCGTTCCAGGTCCGAGCTGACCCGCGACCGCAGCAGGTGCAGCGCGACCGCCTCGGCGCCGTCGCGGAGCGCGCGCAGCCGCCGCCCGGTGAGCGGTTCGTCGCAGGTGACCCACACCGACCCGAGCAACTCCCTGCCCGCGCGCACACCCGCCACCATGCGTCCGCGTAACCCGTGCTCCGGCGAGGGCGCCACGAACAGCGGCTCCGACGAGGTCACAAGGTGGCGGAACACGCCGCGCTCCTCGAACAGCCGCCGGACGGGCTCCGACACCCGCCTGCCGAGAATGGTGTCGAGACGTGCGGGGTCGGCGTCCTGTTGCAACGAGGAGTAGGCGACCACGCGCGACAACCGGTCCTCCACCGTGACCTGCCCGCCCACCGTGGTGGCGATCGCGTCGGCCAGCGCGAACAGGTCGCTCGGCCCACGGCCCACCTCGGTCTCACGGCCCTCCAGCACCAGCCCGTAGACGACGCCGCAGACCTGGCTCCACGCCACGGCCGAGTCCACGAGCAGAACCGCGACCCCACACCGGGTGGCCGTCTCCACCGCCTCCCGCTCGACACCGGGTGAGGCTGTGGGCTCGGTGGGCTCGCGGGGCTCACGGGGGGCGTGCACCAGCACCACGGTGGCCTGCGCGGTGACGGCCAGCTCCACCGCCCGCCGCGGGTCGCGCACACCCACCGCGAGCAGTACGTCACCGACCGGGACCTCCGAGGCGACCGGGTCGTGCACGACCACGCTGTGCAACTCGACGGCACGTGACGGCACCGCGGCCAGCGGGCGCACACCGTATCCGCCGAGGACGTTGATCAGCCGATCCAAAGTCACCATTGCCGTGAGTGTCCCCCGTGGCCGTCCGCGAACAAAGGGCGTCGGCCAGATTGTGCCGATCCGACAAATGCATCACGCGTGTGGTCGGTCACCCTGGAAGTGCAACGACGCACAGCAGCCCACAAGGAGGCAGGCGGTCATGGACGCACACACGCGCATCGACGGAGGTCCCCGCACGGCGGTGGTGGTCGGGGCCGGCATCGTGGGCCTGTCGACGGCCTGGTTCCTCCAGGACCGGGGGGTCGAGGTCACCGTGGTGGACCGCGACGACGTCGCGGCGGGAGCGTCCTGGGGTAACGCGGGGTGGCTCTCCCCCGGCCTGGCGATCCCCCTCAACGAACCCAGTGTGCTGAAGTACGGCCTGCGTACCCTGCTGGACCCGAAGGCTCCGCTGCACGTGCCCTTCACGGTGGACGTCGGGTTGTGGCGCTTTCTGACCCGGTTCGCCGCCCACTGCACGTGGGGGGCGTGGGAGCGTGCCGCACAGGCGAACCTGCCCTTCAACGCCGAATGTCTCGAAGCGTTCGACACGCTGACCTCGGCCGGAGTCACCGCGCCGACCGTCAGCGCCCCCATCACGGCTCTGTTCGAGACCCCGAAGCAGGCCACCGGCCTGCTGAAGGAGCTGCGGCGCGTCAACGCGTCCGGCGGCCACATCGCCTACCGCGGCCTCACCGGTGAGGAGCTGCGCGAAGCCGCACCGCAGGCCTCCGGCCGGATCGGCGCGGGGGTCCGGCTGGAGGGACAGCGCTACGTCGACCCCGGAGCTTTCGTCGCCGCGTTGGCCGACTCGGTCAGGCAGTGGGGCGGTGTGATCCGCACGGGCTTCGACGTCACCGCCATCCGCCCGCACGAGCACGCCGTCACGCTCGAATCGCGAACCGGCGAGTTGGTCTCCGGCAACGTGGCGGTGGTCGCCACCGGCGCGTGGCTGAACCGCCTGGCACGTAGCAAGGGAGTGCGGGTGCCGGTGCGCGCCGGCCGCGGGTACTCGTTCACCGTGCCCACCGACCGGCCCGTGCCGGGCCCGGTGTACCTGCCTCACGTCCGCGTCGCCTGCACGCCGTACCGTGGCGCGCTGCGCGTGGCGGGCACGATGGAGTTCCGAGGCCCGGACGACGCGCTCGACCGTGCTCGCATCGAGGCCATCGTGGCGTCGGCACGGAACCTGCTCGACGGGGTTCGCTGGGACGAGCGCACCGACGAGTGGGTGGGTCCGAGGCCGGTCACCCCGGACGGCAAGCCGCTGATCGGTGCGACCGCGGCTCCGGGGTTGTACGTCGCGGGCGGCCACGGCATGTGGGGGTTCACGCAGGGACCGGTCACCGGCCGCCTGCTCGCGGAGCAGATCGTCACGGGCAAACAGCCCGAGGCACTGCGACCGGTCGACCCGCTGCGCTGAGTCCACTCAGGCCGCCGAGCCGGCCCGGTCAGTCCTCTGTGGCCGATGTCGGCTCGGCGACGTTACATGCCTCCCACCGAATCCGCCCGTTCGGTGGTCACCCGTCCCCGTGATGCAACTTTCACCTCGCGCGTTGCCGTCCTACGGTTCAACCGTCAGAAGCACGAAATGCGCAGCCTGGGGTCCGGATACGTGTCCGGAGGGGACCGTCATGAACAAGACTGCCGACCAGATCGTCGTCGGTGACCGGATCACATACCTCGCGGGAACGCCTGTCGGGATGGAGAAACTGTTCCGCAACGGAGAAGTCGTCGCCTACCCGATCTCGGACCCGTACACCTCGGTGCTGTGGTTCCCCACGCGCCCCGACGACGCGGGAGAGGACACCGAACCGGTGTGGGTCCGTCACGACAAGGTCGTCGACGTGGCCTCCGCCGTGGAGTGACCGCGCGGACGACGAGACAAAAACCGGAACGGGTGTGGGCGGCAGGATCGCCCACACCCGTTCCGCTTTTCCCGCGCAGTTCCCACTCCCGTGCGCGGGAGCACACTCTCGTCCACCCCAACACCCACCGACGCCTTCCTCCGCAGGCCATGTGACACTCGGCCGGGCGCCCCGAACGAGTGACACGCTGAGGAGGACCGCTGTGGCTGACGGTGACCTCACCCGCCGCCGGTTCCTGCGCAGGACCGCACTGGTCGGCGCGGGAATCGCCGTTCCGTTGACGTCCGGATACGTCGGCTACCGCCTTCCCAGAGCGGAACCGGCACCCCCGGCGAGTGCGCCACCGCCCCCACCCGGCGAGGACGTGCGGCACTTCCGCTCGCGCCCGGACCTGAGGCCCCCGAAACTCACGGTCACCGACGCCGGCGAACGCCCGGCCGAGCCCGAGTACCTCTTCCTTTCCCCAAAGGCGTACCAGGACCGGAGCCCGAGCCAACCCGGTTTCCTCATCGCCGACCGGCAGGGGCGTCCCGTGTGGTTCCTGCCGAGCGAGGGACCCGAGTCGGTGCCCATGGACTTCCGGGTTCAGACCTACCGCGGCGAGCCCGTGCTCACCTGGTGGCAGGGCCGTGTGCTCGCCGGGTACGGCCAGGGGGTCGGTGTCGTCTACGACAGCTCCTACCGCCAGGTGGCGGAGGTGCGCATGGGCAACGGCATGCAGGCCGACCTGCACGAGTTCCTGATCACCGAGCGGGACACCGCGCTACTGATGGCCTACCACCCCGCGCCCGCCGACCTCACGCCGATCGGCGGGCCTCACGACGGGTGGGTGTACGCCGGCGTCGTGCAGGAGGTCGACATCACCAGTGGTGAGGTCCTGTTCGAGTGGAACAGCCTCGACCACGTCGGAATCGAGGAGACGTATCAGGAGCTCGGTGACACCGGCACAGAGGAGGCCCCGTTCGACTACATCCACCTCAACTCGATCGAGGTCGACGGCGACGGTCTGGTCCTGTCCGCTCGTAACACGTGGGCGCTGTACCGGGTGTCGCGCTCCACGGGCGAGGTCGAGTGGCGGATGGGCGGTCGTGCGTCCGACTACTCGCTGGCGGAACGAGCTCGGTTCTCGTGGCAGCACGACGCCCGATTGCACGACGGCGACCGGGTGGCGTTGTTCGACAACTCCTCGTCGCCCCCGCAGGGACCGCACTCCCGCGGGCTCGTCCTGCGGGCGGACCACCGGCGCCGCGAGGTGAGCCTGGAGCAGGAGTTCGTGCATCCCGCCAGGTTGCGCGCCGACAACCAGGGCAGCATGCAGCTACTGGAGAGCGGCGGCGCGCTGGTGGGCTGGGGCTCGCAACCACACACGTCCCAGTTCGACGCCGACGGCGAACTCGTGTTCGACAGTCGCTTCCCGGAGCCTGACCAGTCCTACCGAGCGCGAACCTTCGCCTGGACGGGCACGCCCGCGGAGAAGCCCGCCGTCACGGTCGGCCGCAACAAGGCGGGCGGGCGGACCGTGTACACGAGCTGGAACGGTTCCACGGAGGTGGCGCAGTGGCGCGTGCTCGCGGGCGCCTCACCGGCGGAGCTGACCCCGGTGGCGCAGGCACGCTACAGCGGGTTCGAGACGGCGGTGGTGGCGGGTGACGAGGGCCCGTTCTTCGTGGCGGTGGCGCTCGACGAGCACGGGGCCGAACTCGCTCGCTCCGAGGCCGTCCGCGAGTCCGGCTGACGGCATGTCACAGGTCGCGGACGAGTGCACGCAGTACCTCGCCCGCTCCTGCGACCACCGGGTCACCGTGACCGAAGCAGGCGACTTCGACGTCCAGTGCGGACAGTAGTCGCACCGATTCCGCCAAGCGGGCGCGATCCCGGTTGAACACTCCGAGGATCACCCCACCGTCGTGCCCCGCGATCGTGTCCCCGGTCAGCAGCACCCTGGCGTCCGGCTCGTACAGTGCGATGCTGCCGTCGGTGTGACCCGGCACGTGCAGTACGCGCAGCCCGCCACGCAGGACGTCGCCATCCGCCACGGTGGCGTCGACCTCGGCCGGGGGTCCGGCCAGGTGGGCGCCGACCTGCGCGAACAGTGGCCGCTCCCACTCCTCCAACACGGGTGGCTCGGGCGCCCGCTCACCCCGGACGCAGGCAGCGTCGAGTTCGTGCGCGAACACGGAAGCGGTGCTCCAACGCCGGATCTCCGCGAGCGAGCCCGTGTGGTCGCCGTGGCAGTGCGTCACGACAACGGTGTGCAGGGCGGCGCGGGAACCCAGGACGGTGTCGAGCGCGTGGGCGATGTCGTCACCGTGCCCCCGCGGTCCGGAGTCCACGAGTGTCGCGCCGTCGTCGTCCCGCCAGACGTAGCACTGCCCCACCTCGAACCTCAGCAGATGCAGGCGCGGCGTCACCTCGATGGTCTCCATGTCTTTCGACGCTAGCCGCCCTCCCGACCCGGCACAGCCGTGTCCGCACCTGGCGAACGCGTGTTCGCGGTTCGCGTACGCAGGTTCGCCGATGCCCGTACCGGTACTGCGAACACGCGTGCACAGGCTGCGGACACGATGTCTCGGGTCAGCGGACCGCCAGGACGATCTTGCCCTTAGCCGAGCGGGTGTCCAGTTCGGTCAGGGCCGTGGTGACGTCGTCCAGTGGGTACGTCGCTCCGATCGGCGGGTCGAGGACACCCCGCTCGACGAGCGGGCGCAGTTCCGCCCACTGCCGCCGCAGATAGTCCGGCCGGGTGGCCCAGAAGGCGCCCCAGCCGACGCCGACCACCGAGATGTTGTTCAACAGCAGGCGGTTCACCTTCACGGTGGGGATCTCCCCCGCCGTGAAACCGATGACGAGCAGCCGTCCTTCGGGCGCGAGGCAGCGGAGCGAGTCGGTGAACCGGTCACCGCCCACCGGATCGACGACGACGTCGACACCGGACCCACCGGTCAGGTCCTTCACCGCCGCACGGAAGTCGTCGGGTGCCACGACATCGTGCGCGCCGGCTCGACGGGCCACTTCGCCCTTCCCGGGCGACGACGTCACCGCGATCACCCGCGCCCCGAGCGCCGAGGCGAGCTGCACCGCGGCCGTGCCCACTCCCCCGCCCGCGCCGTGCACGAGCACCGTCTCGCCCTCCCGCAACCCGCCCCGGCGCGTCAGCGCGAAGTGCACGGTGAGGTAGTTCATCGGCAGGGCCGCCGCCGTCACGAAGGACACCGTGTCGGGAATGCCGAACACGGCGTCGGCCCGCACGGCCACCGTCTCGGCGAACCCGCCGATTCCGGGGAAGGCCGCGACACGGTCACCGGCCCGTACGGGCACACCGTCCGGTGCCGAGCGCACCACCCCGGCGACCTCGGTACCCGGCACGAAGGGCAGCTCCGGCCGGTACTGGTAGAGCCCGCGCGTCTGGAGCAGGTCGGGGAACGTCACCCCGGCCGCGTGCACGTCGATCACCACCGTTCCGTCACCGCCGCACGGTTCGTCGACCTCCGTCACCCTCACCGCGGAGGGACCGTCGAGTGTGGTGATCTGCGCTGCTCGCATGCGTGACTCCTTCGTCGGGGTGCGACAGGCCGCACTCTACTGAGCAAGCGCTCACCACAGCGACACGGATGTGGTGTCCGACACGGCTTCAGTCGCGGCGGCGCCCCGCGCCGATCACCACCCGGTAGAGCAACAGGATCACCAGGGCACCGAGGATCGCCAGGCCCCACGTGCGGAGATCGAAGAAGGTGCCGAGGTCGACGTCGAACGCCGTCCTGCCGAGCCAGCCGCCCAGCAGCGCGCCGCCGATACCGAGCAAGATCGTGATCAGGCATCCGCCGGGATCGCGACCCGGCATCAGCAGCTTCGCGATGGCGCCGGCGAGCAGTCCGAGGACGATCCAACCCAGTACACCCATGAGGCCAGCCTACGGACATCTCGACCACTCGCCACAAATACAGTTGTATTCTCGCATCATGATCACGGCGGGCGAGCAGGCGAGCGAGGAACGGAAACGTCAGGTGGCCGAGGCTGTGATCAGCCTCGTGGCACGCGAGGGGCTGGCAGCCGCGAGTATTCGCCGGGTCGCCGCCGAGGCCGGAGTGTCGGCCGGACTCGTGCAGCGCTACTTCCGCACGAAGCGGGAGTTGCTCCGGTTCGCGTTCTCCCACCTCCACGACGCCACGATGCGGCGCCTCTCCGAGGTCGGGCCGCGTACGGGCGACGTCACGGCCCGTCTCGTCGACAGCCTGTCGGTGTTGCTGCCGCTCGACGAGTGGCGCAGGGCGGAGGCCGCCGTCTGGCTGGCCTTCCTGGCCGAGACCCAGCACGATCCCGTGCTCGCCCGCGCTCACGAGGACGCCACCCGGCTCGGCCGGGAACTGATCGCCGAGGCCGTCCGAGCAGCGCAACGCACCGGCGAGGCCGAGTCCACCGTGGACGCCGACTCAGCCGCCGCTCTCGTGATGGCCTTCCTGGACGGGCTGGTCACGCAACTCGCCACCATGCCGGGGCTGTGCGACGCCGACTGGGGACGACGAGCCCTGGCCGCCGCCGTCGAGCACGCCCTGCGCCACCCCGTTTCCTCGCCTGACGATGCCGGGGAGCTCACGTGACCCTCGACATCGTCCTGCCACTGCTGGGCTTGTCGCTGCTCGATGCGACCAGCGTTGGCACCCTGCTCGTCCCGCTGTGGCTGCTCACCACTCCCGGGGAGCTGCGCGCCCGCCGCATCGTGTGCTACCTCATCACGATCGCGGCCTTCTACTGGGCGGTGGGCCTCGCGTTGTCCGCAGGGATGTCCGGCATCGCGCCCCTTCTCGGAACACTGGCCCACCACGACGTCGGGCTCTGGGCCGAACTCGCCGCCGGCGTGCTGCTGTTCTCGTGGTCGTTCCGTTTCGGGGATAGCGGGAAGAGCGCCGACGACGGGAGACCGGGTCGGCTCGTCCGGTGGCGGCACCGCCTCTCCACCGGCCGAAGCGGCGCCGGCGCCGTGGTGGGGCTGGCACTGGCCGCGGGCACGGTCGAACTCGCGACGATGCTGCCCTACCTGGGTGCCTTGAGCATTCTCGGTGGTGCGGACCTCACGTGGTGGGCCGTGGCCGCCGCACTCGCCGCCTACTGCCTCGTGATGACCGCACCGGCGTGGACGTTGCTCGCCACGCGGCTTGCCTGGGGTGACCGGGTCCTCCCGTGGCTCGCCGCGTTCGACCGTCGCCTGACCCGCCACGCGCGGTCGGCGACGGGCTGGGTCCTGGCGATTGTGGGCTTCCTGCTGGCCCGAGACGCCGCGTGGCGCCTCGGGCTGTTCGACGCGCTGCTGTGACGAGCCGTCACCTGGGCGCGGAGTGGTCCTCCCAACCCAGTGCGGCCAGCATCTTCTCCTGCAGGAAAGGCGAGAGGGTGTTCATGTAGGTGTCGCTGACGTGGTTGTCGTCCATGTAGACGAGCACGTTGCCGATCACCGGCGGGCACGCCGTCGAGGTGCAGTAGTAGTCGCTGAGGTCCACGAACACGGTGTTCGGCGGGACCCCCGGCGCCCTCTCGTACGGAGGCACCGCGTGGTACATCTCGTCGCGCGGGTGGCCGCATTCCTCGGAGGTCAGCCCCTTGAGCTGCACACATTCGGAGGGCTCGAAGTCGAACCGGGGGTTGTCCCGGATGGCGACCACCGGGATTCCCGCCTCGTCAAGTCGCTGCCACTGCCGCACGTATCCCTCCGGGGTCCACTCCCGCAGGCCCACGCGCACGTCCCGCGTCGCCATGGTGACCACGGCGTCGGGCCGGAGATCGAGGATCTTCGGCAGGACGACGCGGTTCCAGTCGACACACACCTGGTTGTTGGGCAGTACCTCGGTGGCGGTGAGCGGGCAGCCCGGCCTGCCCAGCACGGTGAGCTGCCAGTCCAGCCGCTCCGAGATCGGGCGCAACGCCCCCATGAGCTGCATGGAGTGCGAGTCGCCGACCACCACCACGTGCCGCGTCGGCTCGGCGCCCTTCAGCGGCTTCACCGTGCAGGTTCGGACCTCGACGCCCTGCTCCATGCGTTCGACGCACTCGCCGGGCTTCCAGCCGATCCACTCGTAGGGCAGCGCGGCATACGGCGGGATGACCGGAACCTCGGGATCGTAGACGGGAGCACCGGTCGCCACGACACCCGCACCGGGGTGTTTCGGGTCGTCGGCCCGGAACTCGAACTGGGCGCGCTGGTTGGTCACGTTCTGCCACACCACCGCGCCCACGATCACGGGTACCAGCACGATGACCGCGAACCGGTAGGCGCCCCACCGGGTGGTCACGCCGATCTTGGAGTTGCGGACCGGGTTCTCGACGAGGTGGTAGGTGAGCACGGCGAGTCCGACGGACAGCGCGATCACACCCGCGCCGCCGACCAGTCCGATCTCGCTCCGACCGCGCACCACCAGGTAGAACAGCAGGACCGGCCAGTGCCACAGGTAGAGCGAGTAGCTGATGTTGCCGAGGTAGGTCAGGGGCCGCGACGACAGGAAACGGTCGGCGCCGATCCTGCTGCCGGTCGCGCCGGCCAGCAGGACGAGCAGGGCCGACACCATCGGCCACAACGCCACGTACCCGGGGAACATCGTGCCGACCTGCAGCACCAGGCCACACGAGGCCAGCCCGACCACACCGAGCCAGCCACACAGGATCGCCAGCCAGCGCGGCAGCGCGATCCGGTCGATGGTCAGGGCGAGCAGTCCGCCGAGCGCGAACTCCCACACCCGCGTCAGCGAGTTGAAGTAGGCGAACGGCTGGTCCACCGCCGTCAGCCACACCGAGTACGCGAGCGACACCGCGAACAACACCGCCATCGCGGCGAACAACGTCTTCCGCATGCTCCAGCCCAGCCGACGGACGACCAGCATGAGCAGGGCGATCAGCAGTGGCCAGACCAGGTAGAACTGCCCCTGCACCGACAGCGACCAGAAGTGCTGCATGATGCTGGCCGAGCTGTGCTGGGCGAAGTAGTCGGCCGAGTCGGCGGCGAGCTGCCAGTTCTCGTAGTACAGCGCCGACGCGACGACTTCCTTGGCTGTCTGGACCCATCGGTGCTCGGGCAGCCAGAGGAGTGCCGCGCCCATCGAGACGACGATGACCGTCAGCGCCGCGGGGAACAACCGTTTGAACATCCGGCCCCAGAAGGGCCGGAACTCGATACGGCCGCGCAGGCTCGCGCGGAACAACTGGCCGGTGATGAGGAAGCCGGAGACGAAGAAGAAGACGTCCACGCCTCCGGAGATGCGGTCGAGCCACACGTGGTACACGACCACCAGCCCGGCGGCCAGGGCGCGAAGCCCCTGGAGTTCGGGACGGAACTTGCGTTGTGGTCGCGGCGGCGGTGGCGCGGACGCGTTGTCCTCCCGCAGGGGTTCCCGCAACGTGGTCATCGCCGGAAGGTCCTCCCATGTACCTACTCGGGCGGCCTCGCGCAACCCGAGCTGATGCAGCCCTGGCACGGTATCCCCTCCACCGGGCGATCCGACGCGCGGGTAGGCACTGTGCGCGTGTTGCCGACCACGCATGGTTTCCTCATCCGTGCACGAGGGGCCATGGAGCTCCTGCTAGCGTGAAAAACAGCAGGTGACGGGTACGCCGCCGCTGTCGAGTCGCAGGGAGTTGGAAGTGGTCGAGCAGACACCGACGCCTCCGAGCGTGACCGCACACGACGTCGAGGCGGCGGCCCGGCGGCTCGCCGACGTGATTCCTCCCACTCCCCTGCACCGCAACGAGCGGTTGTCCCGCCGCCACGGTCTCGACGTCTGGCTCAAGCGGGAGGACCTGAACTCCGTCCGCTCCTACAAGGTGCGCGGCGCCTACAACCTGGTGAGCCGCCTTTCCGAGGAACAGCGCTCCCACGGCGTGGTCTGCGCCAGCGCGGGAAACCACGCCCAGGGTGTCGCGTACGCGGCGGCGGCCCTCGGGGTCGACGCGCGCGTGTACCTGCCGAGGACGACACCGAGGCAGAAACGCGAGCGGGTGGCCTGGCTCGGTGGCAAGCACGTCCAGGTGGTCGTCGAGGGCGAGACCTACGACGACGCGGCAGCGGCGGCACGCGCGTACGCGACCGCCACGGGCGCGGTGCCCATCCCGGCGTTCGACGACCCGCGCACCATCGCGGGTCAGGGCACGGTCGCGAAGGAGATCGTCGAGCAGCTCGGGTACGCACCCGACGTGGTGGTCGTCCCCGTGGGAGGCGGCGGACTGCTCGGCGGCACGCTGGCCTGGCTGCGGGAGCGGTACCCCGACGTGGAGGTCCTCGGCGCGGAGCCGCAGGGCGCGACGAGCATGGCGCTGGCACTGGAACGAGGCGGGCCCACACCACTGGACACGCTCGACCCGTTCGTCGACGGTGCGGCCGTCCGGGTGGTGGGCGAACACACGCACGCGCTCGCCGCGCGCCACGCTCCCCGTCTCGTCGCCGTGCCGGAGGGGCGCATCTGCGTGGAGATGCTGGACCTCTACCAGTCGGACGGCGTCATCAGCGAACCCGCGGGCGCCCTCGCCCCGGCCGCGCTGGGACTCGGTGACCTCGGTGGACTCGGTGGACTCGGCCTGCCGGAGGGCGCCACCGTGGTGTGCGTGCTCTCCGGCGGGAACAACGACGTCAGCCGCTACGCCGAGATCGTGGAACGCGCCCTGATCCACGAGGGGAAGAAGCACTACTTCCTGGTGGAGTTCCCCCAGGAGCCGGGTGCGCTGCGCCGGTTCCTCGACGACGTGCTCGGGCCCGACGACGACATCACGCTCTTCGAGTACGTGAAGCGCAACAACCGCGAGACGGGGCCCGCGCTGGTGGGCATCGAACTCGGTGCCGCGGAGAACCTCGCCGCGATCCTGGAACGGATGCAGCGCGCACCCCACCGCATCCAGCGGGTCGAGCCGGACAGCCCGCTGTTCACGTTCCTGACGTGAGCGTCAGTCCACCCGGTGCAGCTTGTCCGGGTGGTGCACGGCCGTCTTGCCTGACTTCTCGCTGCGCACCAGGTACTGCGGGTGTTCCTTCGACGCCCTGACCGTGCGTCCGCCCGCCTCGGTGTCGGAGGTGATCTTCTCCTCGACGGTGCCGACCGAGCTCTGGTTGCCCGCCTCCCACCGCACGCGATCGCCCTTTGCGAACTCCGCCATGGCCGGTCCTCCCTTCACTGCTCCCACGGAAAAGGCGTACCCACCACGAGGGCCGGGTCACGGGAAGGCCTGTCCCGCTTCGACGAGAGCCTGGTCGATGAACTCCGCGGCCGAGGTGTCGTCGCCGCGGTCCAGCCATGCCTGGGTGCCGACCCGGAGGGCGGCGAGGAAGCAGGCGGCGACCACCCTGACCCGGGTGACCGACCGGCTCTCCTCCGGCGTCCTCCGCGCGATCTCCACTGCGAGGGTGCGTTCGAAGGAGGCGTAGGTGGCGACCTGTTCGGCCAGCAGCGCCGGATGCGACCGGATCACCCGCGCCCGGGTGAGCCAGTCGGGGGAGTCGCTTCGGTCGCGTCGCCGTTGCCGGAGTTCGCGCAGCACAGTCGCGGTCCCCTCGCGCAGGGCCGTCCACGCGGATTCCTCGTCCGGGCGTGCGGCCACGGCGTCGAGCAGCGCGTAGAGGCGCATGCTGTCGCCGTGCAGCATGGCCTCCTCCTTGCTGGCGAAGTAGTTCGAGAACGTGCGCCGTGAAACGCCTGCCGCGTCCGCGATGGCCTCCACCGTGACGGTGTCGTAGCCGTGCTCCACGGACAGCCGCATCGCCGACTCGTGCAGCGCCAGTTTCGTGGCGATCTTCTTCCGTTCCCGCAACCCGAGCGCTGTCTCCACGTCCGCGATGGTAGGCCGACACGTGACATGATTCTCAACGCGCAAACTTGCACAGTGGGCAAGTTCACGAGGATAGTTGCCTATGGCAACGATGTCTGCTGTCTCGATTGCCGCCCGATCCCACCCCACACCGACAGCCCGGAGGCTGCGTGAGTTCCTCGACCCTGCCCACCCCGCGTGAAACCGACCGCGCGAGCGTGCTGCGGCCGCTGTTCGGCCTGCTGCTCGTGCTGTTCGTCGCGATGATCAGCTCCACCGTCGTGTCCGTCGCACTGCCGAAGATCATCGGCTCGCTGAACGGCAGCCAGACCCAGTACACGTGGGTCGTCACAGCGACTCTGCTGGTGGCCACGGCGTCGACCCCGATCTGGGGGAAGCTCGCCGACCTCTACGACAAGAAGACCCTCGTCCAGATCGCGATCGGCATCTTCCTCGTCGGTTCACTGCTCAGCGGATTCGCCCAGGACGCGGGACAGCTGATCGCCGCCCGCGCGTTCCAGGGCCTCGGCGTCGGTGGGCTCCAGGCGCTCGTGCAGACGATCATCGCCGCGATGATCCCGCCGAAGGACCGCGGCCGCTACAACGGCCTGCTCGGCGCCGTCATGGCGGTCGCCACCGTGAGCGGCCCGCTGCTCGGCGGTGTCATCACCGAGACCTCGTGGCTCGGGTGGCGCTGGTGCTTCTTCGTCGGCATTCCGTTCGCCGTCGTGGCCCTCGGCGTGCTGCAGCGCTCACTGCACCTGCCCGCCGTACGGGGACGCGCCGAGGTGCAGGTCGACTACGTCGGCGCCGCCCTGCTCGCGACCGGGGTCAGCGCGCTGCTGATCTGGGTGAGCTTCGTGGACTCGTCGTTCGCGTGGCTGTCGTGGCAGACCGCGGCCATGGTCGGCCCCTCGGTGCTCATCCTCGGCATCGCCGTGTGGTGGGAGTCGCGCGTGGCCGAGCCCGTGCTGCCGCTGTCGGTGATCAAGCAGAAGGGCCCGGCACTGGCGATCCTGGCGAGTCTCGCGGTCGGCATGGCGATGTTCGGCGGCGCGGTGTTCCTCGGCCAGTACTTCCAGGTCAGCCGCGGGTACAACCCGACGGAAGCCGGGCTGCTGATGATCCCGATGATGCTCGGGACGCTCGTCTCGTCCACGGTGTCGGGCCAGATCGTCAGCCGCACCGGCAAGCTCAAGGCGCAGATCGTCGCGGGCACGGTGGTCCTGGTCGCGGGCTTCGGCGTGCTGTCGACGCTCGACCGCGACACGCCGCTGCTCGTCGTCTTCGCGGGGCTGGCCGCCGTCGGCGTCGGCGTCGGCATGTCGATGCAGAACCTCGTGCTCGCCGTGCAGAACACGGTGTCGCTGCGCGACGTCGGTGCCGCGAGCGCGTCGATCACGTTCTTCCGGTCGCTGGGCGGCACCATCGGCATCTCGGTGCTGGGAGCCGTGCTCGCCAACCGGGTCAACGACAGCGTCGCGGAAGGCCTTCGGGAGGCCGGTGTTCCCGCCTCCGCGTCGGGCGGGACGAGCAACCTCAACCTGGAGGCGCTGCCCGAGCCGATCCGCGGGATCGTCGAGCTGGCCTACGGCGACGCCACGGGGCACATCTTCCTGCTCTCCACGGCCATCGCGGTGGTGGGTGTCGTCGCGGCGCTGCTGCTCAAGCCCGCACCGCTGCGCACGACCCTGGACGTGGAGCCGGCCGAGAAGGACGACGCCCGCTCCTGACGGCAGAACTCACGCCGCAGACTCACGTCACGGGCGTGGTCGGGGTGAGGCGGGGCAGGTGCACGACGGCGTCCAGGCTGTCGGCGAGCGGCCCCGCCTCGACGCGGAAGTCCTGGTCGCGGCCGGGGTCGTAGACCGGTCCGATCATGCGCGTACGCAGCGGGCGCCGCAGCCACCGCGCCACGGTGTCGGGAGCGTGTTCGGCCGCCCGGTGCAGGTCGAGCAGGAGTCCCTCGTCTCCTCCGGCGGGAAGCCCCTCGAACACCGACTCCAGGAAGTCCGGCTGCGGGGCGGGCACCGGGAACGGCGCCGCTCCGCAGCCCGTGGTGAACGCCGCGACGGCGTAACCGGGGCCGAGCCGGGCGCGCAGAGCTCCGCCCGCGCTGCGGCCGACGTGGTTGGGCGGGATTCGGCGCGGGTCGCCCACGACGAGGTGGGCGATGCCGCCCCAGTGGACGATCCGCTGCCCCGTCTCGGCCCGCCACGTCAGCACGGTGTCGGCGAGTGCGGCTTCGATCCCGGCGAGCGAGTCGCCCTCGATCGGTCTCTGGACGGACACCAGGGACACGGGGTCGTCGGGGTGACTGCGGTTCCAGGACCGGATTCCGCGCAGCACGTCCTCCGCGTCGGTGGTGCGCAGGAACGACTGGCTCGCCCGCACGAGTGCCCGCAGGTCCCCCTCCCCCGTGCGCACGTACCGGTCGAGCGCGGGGCCCGTTTCCTCGGTGCCCTCGATGAACACGGCGCGGAACCCGGCCTCCGCCACGAGACCGCGGAGGAGCACCCCGGTGGCGAGCACGGACTCCCGCGCCGAACGGACGGCCGAGGCGAGACCGACGACCTCGGCACGTGCCAACACCTCCGGCACGGCCACCGTCGCCTCACCCGTGAGCGGGAACGGGCGGACGTTCGCCGCCAACCACGACCTCAACCCCAGCTCTTCCACACCCGTACCCCTCATTCGCTTCCTGCCCACGGCGTTGTCCCTGGAGGACGCTACGAGCTCCAGCACGCTCGAGGTCAAGGCGAAACCGGGTCACGGCGTTCACCGCTGAAGTCCCAGCCACCCGGGTGAGGTGGCCTTCCGCGCCATCGAGGTACTTGCCGGTCAGCCACCCCTCGGCGAGGGGCCCCACGCGACCATCGCGAGGTCATGGGCCCCACGCGGACCAGTCCGAGACACCTACGTGCAGTACCTTGCCCGCCCGGATCTGATCGTCCAGCGCGCGCATCAGCTCCGGCAACGGGCTCAGGATGTCGCGGGCGTGCACCCAGAGCACGTCGATGTAGTCGGTGTCCAAGCGGCGCAGGCACCGCAGGGAAACTCCGCCAACTGCCTCGACACGCCCGACCACGCCCGAGCCGTCGCGGGACTCGCCAGGATCCCACCACTCCTACCACCAAGATCAGTTCAGGGATGGCTTCCGAGAGTTGTTTTCCGGCACCTGCGGCAGGCCCTATGGAAGCCCGTGCGCCCACGAGCATGCCGAGTCCGTTGCCCGATACTGCGCGTTGGTCCCCGCCAGCGAACCCGGCTGGTCGAGATCGCCCGCAACCTCACCGACCGGATTGCCGAGGCCCGTGCCAACGGCTGGCTCGGCGAAGTGCAAGGGCTTCAGGTCGGCCTGGACGCCGCCCGTAAGAAGCTCGTCTCACTGGATCGGCTGCACGCAACAACACCCGCACCGGGCCAGGGAGCATCGGCATGCCGATCACCGCCGGATGAACCTGTTCGGCCTCGTTCTTCCGCCGGTGCCGGCGCCGCCGTAGACGTCGGCGGTGTCGATGATGTCGATGATGTCGTCGAGGGCGCGGTGGACGATGCGCACACGGTCGTCGGCATCGGGGTTGCCGTGGGGTCCGAACAACATCGTGCCCAGGGCGTAGGCGCTGACCTGGATGCCGGTCCGGCCGGGCGGGCGAGTTTGCACGGATCCTCCTGCGAGGACGAAAGGAGTGCGGCCGCGACCGGCCGCACTCCTTTCGGGACGGTCAGGCCTGGGTGTGGTCGGCAGCGACGTCTACGATCCAGGTGACGCCGAAGCGGTCGGCGAGCATCCCGAAGGCGGGCGCCCACTGCGCGGGGCCGAACTCTTCGATCACGGTCGCGCCCTCGGCGAGACCCTCCCACACGGGGGTGACCTCGTCGATGCTCTCGCCGCGGACGGAGAGGAAGAACGGCTCCTCGGTGATCGTGGTGCCGTTCTCACGACGCGTGGTGGGCGCGCCCGGAGCGGTCGGCGTGTGCTCGCCGGGCACGTCGTAGGCCATGACCCGGAAGCCGTTGTCGGCCACGACTTGGCCGAACACGACGTGGGCGGCGCCGGGAAGCTCGGCGGGCATCCCGAAGTCGGCGTAGGTGGCGACGGTGAGCTGCCCGCCGAACACCGACTGGTAGAACTCCAGGGCTTCGCGGGCTTGGCCGTGGAAGTTCAGATGGGCGACGGCGTTGAGCGACATGGTGTTCCGGTCCTTCTCGATTGGTTTCCTGGTGCCGGAGGTTTCCGGCGACAGGAACGACGATGTCGGCAGTACCGGTCAGAGAACGTCCGCTACTTGGGGCAAGGTGAAAACCATGCCGATCGCCTCCTCGACGACGACCTCCAGCCGACTGCTGTCGCTGTTGTCGCTGCTGCAGGCCCGCCGGGACTGGCCGGGCGGCCTGCTCGCCGAGCGGCTCGGCGTCAGCGAGCGGACCGTGCGCCGCGACGTCGACCGGCTGCGCGAGCTGGGTTACCCCGTCCAGGCGGTCAAGGGCCCTGACGGCGGCTACCGGCTCGAAGCGGGCAGTCGGATGCCGCCACTGCTGTTCGACGAGGAGCAGGCGGTCGCGCTGGCCGTGGCGCTGCGGATCGCCGTCGGGACGGGCGCGGGCATCGAAGAGGCGGCCGCGCGGGCTCTGACCACAGTGCGGCAGGTGCTCCCGTCGCGGTTGCGGCAGCGTGTCGACGCCCTTGAGATCAGCGCGACCGGACACAGCACCGATCCCTCTGTCGACACCGCCATCCTGCTCACGCTGAGCGCCGCGGTCCGAGCGCGCGAGGAGGTGCGGTTCGACTACCGCTCACCGGGACGACCCGAGGACGCCGAGCCGCTCCCGCCCCGTCGGGTGCAGCCCCACCACCTGGTGGCGCGGGCCGGACGCTGGTACGTCGTCGGCTGGGACCCCGACCACGCCGACTGGCGGACCTTTCGCGCCGACCGGATGACACCACGGGTCCCCAACGGCCCGCGATTCACGCCCCGGGAAGTGCCGGGCGGCGACGTAGCCACATTCCTGTCGGCCCGGTTCAAAGGCTCCGAAGGTACGGACGCCTGGCCCTGTCGCGGCGAAGTGATCCTCGACCTGCCCGCAACGGAGGTGGCCCCGTTCGCCGGCGACGGCGTCGTCGAGGAACTCCGCACCGCCCGGACCAGGCTGACGGCGGGATCCTGGTCCTGGGCCGCCCTCGCGGCGGCGTTGGCTCGCTTCGACACCGAAATCGAGGTGGTCGGACCGCCGGAGCTGCGAACGGCGTTCGCGGAGCTGTCCCGTCGCTCCAAGCGCGCCGCGGGAACCGGGTAGGGCGGCAACCACCCGGTGGTACTGCGGCTTTGGCAGCGCCAAGATGGTTGTGGCGGGGAGAAGTAGGCCGGATTTCGCGCGATGAAGTCTCCATAGAGCAGCCGCTGGGCGGAGCGTGGGTAGGGCAGGTCGCAAAGGCCGTGCTGAACGGTCTCCAGGATCTCCAGGACGTACTCGCCGACCAGTTGCACCACGAACGGCACCACCCACGGCTCGTCGGAACCGGCGACTTGCTCCAGGTGGCGCTGGCGGACCAACCCGTCGCTGTGCCGCGAGTACAGGCAGTACAGGATCACCCGCTGCGGGGCTGTGAGCGAGCGCACCGCGTCGACGGGCGGCTCGTCCTGGTAGATCCGATACGGGATCGCGACGACCTCACCGGCCACGTCCACCAGGAACGGCAACACGGGCGGGAGCCGCGTCTCCGGCATGACCGCCAAGACCGCACGAACCTCATCAGCAAGGTTCCGCGGGAACGCACCCACCGGGTCGTCGTCGGCCACTGCCGTGATCAGAGGCTCCCGCACGGCGGGAGCATAGGGGGATCCGCCTACACCCATCCACCAATCCGTGGCACGCAGGCTGGTGGTCCTGTCCATGCCCAACTGACCATTACGGGACAGCCCGTACACAAGGGCACCGATGTGTTCGCCGTCCAAGCACCCGAACTTCCCGACGTACTGCGCCGGCGACTCGCCCGCGGCGACAGCCACGAAGCCCACGCTGGTTTCAGTCCCCTTCGAGACGCAGTTCAGATCCTTCTTGAGCTTCACAACATCGCGCCAGTCCGAGCACCTCTCCCAGGAGGTCCTTGAGTTCCGGGTCTTCGCTTCGGACTGATTCAGCCTCCACCTCGGAAACAAACTGGTTCGTCTCTTGCCGGGTCAGGACCAGTGTTCCGTAGGGATCCGCACGGCTCAACATCGGAAGACTGCTCGATACACAGAGACGCGCAAACCTGTCCTGTGTGTCCAGGACCACAGCTACCTGACGAGCATGTCGCCGCTTCGGACTGGTCCCCTTCCTCTCTACGCGTACGAGGACCACGTCCACACCCATGAAGTCACTCCTCAATCCACCACGTCCTTGGAGACATCACGTACATGAATGGATGTCATGCACCCATCATGGGACCAGAGTGAGCATCTGCTGGCACTTCCCCTTTGTGCCCCTCGTGCACCTGTCCAGCACGATTGCCGAACCACATAGACATAGAGCTGCGACGCGCTCCGGACCAAGAGCGAGAGCTGACTTCGTGGCCGGTGTCTCATCGGCTACGCTGCGTCGGATCCATGAGCTCGCTGGGGGGTGCTGTGCGGCCGCTGACCGACGACGACCCTGCCCGCGTTGGCGACTACACGCTGCTGGGCCGCCTGGGTTCGGGGGCGATGGGCACCGTCTACCTGGGCCGGTCCCGCGGCGGGCGGCGGGTCGCCGTCAAGCTCGTGTCCGCGGGCCTCGCCGAGGAGTCCTCCTTCCGCGACCGGTTCCGCCACGAGGTGGCGAACATGCGCAGGGTCGGCGGTTTCTGGACCGCCGGTGTCGTCGACGCCGACCCCGACGCGCCCCGCCCGTGGGTGGCCACCGAGTACATCGACGGGCCCACACTCGCCCAGTACGTGCAGGACAAGGGGCCGCTGCCCGAGGACGAGGTGTTCGCGCTGGGGGCCGCGCTCGCCGAAGCACTCGTCTCCGTGCACGAGGCGGGCGTGGTGCATCGCGACCTCAAACCCGGCAACATCCTCATCTCCGGCGACGGGCCCAGAGTCATCGACTTCGGCATCTCCCGCGTCCTCGACCAGACCACCCTCACGGCCACCGGGGTCGCCATCGGGACCCCGGGGTTCATGTCACCCGAACAGGTCGAAGCAGGCGAGGTCGGACCCGCGAGCGACGTGTTCTCGTTCGCCGGAGTGCTCGTCTACGCCGCCACCGGCAGCGGACCCTTCAAGGCAGGGTCGCTGCCCTCCGTCCTCTACGCCGTCGCCCACGGCCAACCCCGCCTCGACGACGTTCCAGCCCGCCTGCGCGCGGTGCTCGAACCCTGCTTCGCCAAAGACCCCGCCGGGCGTCCCACCGCGGCACGACTACTCGAATCGCTCACCCCCGACCACGGTCCGGCCACCACCGTCGCGACCACGGTACCGGCCGCCGAGGCCACTCGACCCGTGCAGCAACCCTCTCCCGCCCCGACCGCGGTGGTTGCGGAGGAGGAAGAGCCGACCCGCCACGCCGGCCAAGCGACCTCTCCCCGCTCCCCCACACGCCACTCCGCCCGGGAACGAGGGCAGGCGGCTGCCCAACGGGGTCGCCCTCGGCGCCGCGCTCGCGGGTGTGCTCGGCTACGTCGGTGCCCGCCTGCTCAACCAGGCCATCGAGGCGCCGGTGCCACTGGACACGCTGGGCCTCACCGAGATCGTGCCGCTGGTGCTGACGGCGCTGGTCGTGTTGCTCCGGCCGTTCCGCACCGAGCGGACCCGGTTCTGGGGCGCGTTCACGCTCGGTGTCCTCCTTCCGGCCGTCATCACGGCGCGCTGGGTGCCGTACGACAACCTGCTCTCGCCTCCGGACACCGTGCTCGTCTTCTGCGGCCACGCACTGGCGCCGCTGGCGCTGCTCGCCGTCGCCGACATCGCCATCGCACGGCACACCACGGGGGAACCACTGGGCGGGACGGCGCAGTTCGCGCTTCCACTGGCGACCTGGGTCGCCGGCTTCCACATCCAGTTGGAGACCGAGGTCTCCGCCTCCGGCACGAGCCTGATCTTCCTTACGCCGATCACGGCCGTGCTGCTGTTCGTACTGCTGTCGTCGGTGTCCGGGCGGGACCTGCTCGACCGGTTCGGTCTCGTGATCGGCATCGGGGCCAGCGTGTTGCCGGTGGCGCTCTACCTGCTCCTGGGCGCCCCACTGAACGAACCGCTGGTCTACCTGCAGGGGTTGCCCGTCGCTACGTTCGCGATCCCGTTCGTCCTGGTGCGGCGCTTCACCGCGCGCCGCACCGCCCGCCGTACCGCGCCGCGTGTGGACACCCGCGACCTCCTGCGGTGAGCGGCACGGTCGCGCCTGTCAGCGGCCGAGGTGCTCGCGCACCCTCGTGGCGACCTCGGTCACCGGAACGCGGCTCTGGTCGCCGCTGGCCATGTCACGCACGGTGACCTCGCCTTCGGCCTGCTCCTCGGGCCCGTGGATGAGCACGACGCGCGCCCGCTGGTCGTTGGCCCACTTGAGCTGCTTGCCCAGCTTTCCCGACGTGCCCAGGTAGACGCCGGCGCGCAGGCCCTGACCGCGCAGGTCGGCGGCCATGCGCATCACGATGTCCTCCGCGCCGAGTACGGTCAACGCGACGTCGAGCCCGCCGGTCGCCTCCGCGTCGGCGGCCTGGATGGCGAGGATGCGTTCGAGGCCGATGGAACCACCGCACGCGGGCAGGTCCGGCCCGCCCAGCTTGGCCACCAACCCGTCGTAGCGGCCGCCCGAGGCGATGGAACCCGGGTATCCGGTGGCCACCACCTCGAAGATCGGTCCGGTGTAGTAGTCGAGGCCGCGCACCATGCGCGGTGTGAAGACCACTCGGCCGTCCGGCAGGCCGGACGTCAGCTCCAGCAGCCGGTCGATCTCCGCCAGTCCCTCGCGCCCGCGCTCGGTGGTGTCGAGCTGCTTGCGCACGCGGTCGGTGTCGGCGGCGGTCACGTCGCCCACCAGCTCCTCGGCGACGCGGGCCTCCAGGCCCCGGTCGACGAGCTCGGCCACCACCGCGTCGGCGGCGAGCTTGTCCAGCTTGTCCAGCGTGCCGAGCACGGCCGTGCCGCGTTCCTCGGCGATGCCGTACGCCTCCAGCAGGCCGTGCAGCGCCTTGCGGCTGTTCACCAGCACCCGGAAGTCGGTCACGCCCAGCGCCGCCAGGCTGTCGTGGATCGCCCACAGGATCTCGGCGTCCGCCAGCGGCGAGGCCGAGCCCACCGTGTCGATGTCGCACTGGGTGAACTCCCGGAACCGGCCCTTCGCGGGCCGGTCGGCCCGCCACACCGGACCGATCGCGTACCGCTTGTACGGCGAGGGCAACTGGCTGCCGTAGGTGCCGACGACCCTGGCCAGCGGCACGGTGTGGTCGTAGCGCAACGCGAGGTCGGCCTCACCTGTCGCCTCGTGCACCCCGCGCTTGAGGATCTTGAAGATGAGCGCGCTGGCCTCGTCGCCGAGCTTGCCCGCGAAGACCTCGAGCCGCTCGAACGCCGGAGTCTCCAGCGGGTCGAACCCGTAATGCTCGAACACGCCCGACACCGTGTCGAACGCGGCCTTGCGGCGACGTACGTCGTCCGCGAGGAAGTCCCGGGTGCCTGAGGGTGGCTCGGCGGCCTTCGCCATGGTTGTCGTTTCCTCCGCTGTCGTCGACTCGGCGCCCATTGTCCCGCGTCGGCCGCCGCACGGCGCGCCACCCCTGGGGTGAGCACCCACCCGATCCCGAGCGTATAGGTCGTTATACATACTTTGCGGCAACGGAGCGGTCGGCCACCGCCGCTAGCGAGAGCCCTGGACACCCTCCGGACGCGAGACGGCCGACCGCACGGGTGACACCCGAACGCGGTCGGCCGCGGACCCGGCATGACCGGGTTTCAGACGTTGCGTCCGCTCAGCATGTCCCTCACCCGGTCGACCAACCCGGCACCGGGGTCGAGGATGCGGTTGGCGGGAGGAGTGTCCGGCGCCGACGGGTGCGGGCGCGTGGGCGCGGTGCGCTTCGCCATGACCACCTTCTCTCCCAGGTCGCGCAACTCCTGCTCGTCACAGGCGGCCCGCAGCTTGGGCAGGAGGTCCTTCTCCTCGTCCTCGATGTGGTGCCGGATCGAGTCGATGAGCTGGCGCACGAGACCGTCGAACTCCCGGTCGGTGGCCTCCATGCCCTCCAGCCGCTTCATGATCCGCTCCGCTTCGGAGTGCTCCTCGATCTCGTGGTCGGCGATCTCGTCACCGTTCTGCAGGCGACGGCGCGCGGCGGGGTACATGTGCTGTTCCTCCGCGACCGAGTGCCGCACGAGTTCGGCGATCACGTGGTCGACCAGCTGCTTGCGGCGCTGCGGCTCGACACCGGGCTCTTCGAGCTGGGCGAACACCTGTTCCACCTCGCGGTGGTCCTGAATGATCACATCGATCAGGTTCTGTTCCGAGGTACTCGTCATCGTGGTGGGATCCCTTCGGCGTCACGGTCAGCGTTCAGCCGCGTACTACCCACGTCCGGCATCCGACAAACAGCGCGCCGTGCTCAGCGGCCGAAGCCCGCCGTCAGTCCACTGACGAGCTGCCGCCTGCCGAGGATGTACAGCGCGAGCACCGGCAACGTCGAGAGCACCACGGCCGCGAGCACGGCCGGGATGTTCACCGTGAACTGCCCCTGGAAGCTCCACAACGCCAACGGCAGCACCCGCTGGTCGGGACTCTGCGTGAGGATCAGCGGGAACAAAAAGCCGTTCCACACCTGCAGCGCGTCGTACACCGCCACGGTGACCACCGCGGGACGGGTGAGCGGCAGCACCAGGCTCCACACCATCCGCCAGTGTCCCGCACCGTCGAGCCGCATCGACTCGAACAGCTCACTCGGAACGTCACGCAGGAAGTTCGCGAGGATCACCACGGTCAGCGGGATCGCGAACGCCGCCGACGGCAGAATGATCGCCAGCAGGGTGTCGTAGAGCCGGGCCTGGGTGATGAGGTAGTAGACGGGAATGATCGTGGCCTGCAACGGGATGGCGAGCCCGAGCAGGAACGACCGGTACGTCAGCCGCGCCAGCCGGCCGTCGGCGCGCACCACGTAGTACGCGGCGAGCAACGACACGCCGACGGTGATGGCCACGGTCGCCAGCGTCACCACCACGCTGTTGCCGAGGTAGCGGAGGAAGTCGTTCTCCAGCACCAGCCGGTAGCTGTCGAGTGTGGGGTCGTCCGGCGGGGCCAGCGGGTTGGCCGAGAAGAACCCCTCCTGATCGCGCAGGCTGGTGATCACGACGTAGTACACCGGAACGAGCACCAGGAGCAGCCACGCGAACCCGGCGAGTCCACCCAGGACGTTGGGCCTGCTGTGGGCCCTGCTGCGAACGCCGGCCGCCATCACGCGCCCTCCAACTGGCTACCACGACGGAAGTTCGCCCAGCGGGACAGTCCGAGAGCGAGGGTGAGGCCGGTGACGACGAGCAGGACGGCGAGTGTGCTGGCCTTGCCCATCTCGTCACTGGAGAACCCGGTGAGGTACATGTGCAGGGGCAGTATTCGCGTCGCCTCACCGGGCCCGCCCCCCGTCAACACGAACACGAGGTCGAAGTACGTCAGCGAACCCACCGTCATCAACGTGGACGACGTGATGATCGTGTAGCGGAGCTGCGGCAGCGTGATGTGGAAGAACTGCCGGAATGTCCCGGCGCCGTCGAGCTGAGCCGCCTCGTACAGCGACGCCGGGATCTGCCGCACCCCCGCCTGGTAGAGGAGGGTGTGGAACGGCACGAACTGCCACGCGACGACGAACACCACGACGTACAGCGCCAGATCCGAGTCTCCGAGCCAGTCCTGGGCGAGTGAGGTGGCACCGAACGCGAGACTCATCCCGAAGTTGGGGTCGAGCAGCGCCTTGAAGGCGATGGCGATGGCCGCCGACGACAGCAGCATCGGCAGGAAGTACAGCACCCCCAGCAGCGCCCGGTAACGGCCACGCCCGGCCACGAAGACGCCGAGCAGCAGCGAGATCGGTGTCTGCACCAACCAGCTGAACACCATCACCTGGACGGAGAGCCAGATCGCGTTCAGTGTGGACGGATCGGTGAGCACGTCCGACCAGTTGGCCGACCCCGCCCACGTCATCTCCGAGATGCCGTCCCAGTGCACGAGGCTGAGCACCACCACCCCGGCCAGGGGCACCAGCGCGAACACGCCGAAGAACACCAGCGCGGGCGCCGCCATGACCGCGGACGGCCCGCTGCGGCGGGCGCCCGTACCGGCACCGGACACACGTGAATCGGCCACTGTCGTCACTTCTGTTCGATCGTGGAGTCCATGGCGGTGCAGAACCGCTCCGGGGACAACTGCCCGGTGAACAACTGCTCCAGGTTCGTCAACAGCGCGTCCGCCTGCTTCGACGACAGCGCCTGGTCCCAGGAGAGCTCGAAGTTGGGCGCCTCGGCCGCCAGCTCGTAGACGAACGAGAGGTAGTCGGGGGCGTCCGTGGTGGACAGCCTGCTGTCGACGCCCTTCAGCGGTGGCACGGACCCGTTCTCCAGAAGCGTGTCGACGTAGCCGTCGTTCATGAGCCCGTCGGTGAGGTACGCGGCCACCGCCTCCTTCTCCTTCGGGGAGGCGTCGGCGCTGACCGCCCAGTAGTTCGCCGGGTTGCCGACGATGTTGGCGGGATCGCCCTCACCGCCGTCCACCGAGGGGAAGGTCGTGTAACCGAGGTGGCCGTCGGCGATGAACTGCGGTGCGGAGTCCTTGATGCTCGGGTAGGCCCACGACCCCATGAGGTACATGGCGGCCTTGTCGGTGTAGAGCAGGGCGGCGTCGGCGCCGCTGTCGGCCGCGATCGAGTTGTAGCCCTTGACGAACCCGCCCGCGTCGACGAGTTCCCGGATCATCTCCCCCGCCCGCCGCACGGCCGGATGCGACCACGCGCCGGGCTCGTTCGCCACGATGGCGTCGAACACCTCGGGGCCGCCGATCCGGTCGACCAGGTACTCCAGCCACATCAGTTGTGGCCACCTGCTCTGCCCACCGATCGCGAACGGCGCGATGCCCTCTTCCTGGAAGCGCGGGACGAGGTCCATGAGTTCGTCCCACGTGCGCGGAGGCTCGGCACCGACCCGGTCGAACAGCTTCTTGTTGTAGTACAGCAGCACCGGCTGCATGCCGTTGTTCGGCAGCGCGTAGGTCTCGCCGTCGACGACACCGGTGTCGAGCACCGAGGGCAGGAACCGGTCGGTGAGCTCGGTCTCGTCCTCGACCAGCTCCGAGATCGGGACGACCTTGCCCGCCTCGACCCAGTCGCGCAGGGTTCCGCCACCCCAACCGAAGATCAGCGTCGGCGCGCCACCGGCGCCGATGGAGGTGCGGATCTTCTGTTTGTAGGCGTCGTTGGCGAAGAACTCCGCGTTGATCGCGCGGTCGGGGCTGCCGCTGTTCCACGACTCGAAGGAGCTGCGGATGGTCTGCTCGTCCCCGCCCGTGAGAGCCCAGGCGTTCGCACCCGATCCCCCGCCCGGCCCGCTCGTGCCGCACGCGGCGGACAGGGTCAGCACCGCCGCCGCTCCCACCGCGAGCAGTCCCGTACGTCTCGTACCCAGTGCCATGACGCGCCTTCCTCGTCGAAGGGTCCGAAAGTTTTCGGAAAACACTATGGTGTGGATACGCACCCTAGAAGCGCCGGAATCCAAGGTCAAGAGTCGACTTCCTGGCATTTTCGGTTATAGTTGTCCGAAAGTTTTCGAAAATCAAAGCGGAGGTTGCGGTGCCGAGTGGTTCCAGCGCCCGACGACGAGCGACGCTGGCAATGGTGGCCGAGGCGGCGGGCGTGTCCCTCCCCACGGCGTCCAAAGTGCTCAACGGCCGCGGTGACGTGGCCTCCTCGACCCGCGCCCGGGTCGAGGAGGCCGCTCGCGAACTCGACTACGTTCCCCCGGTCGGCAGGCGCAGTGTGACCCCCGCGCGAGTCGTGGACCTGGTGTTCGACGACCTGGTGAGCCCCTACTCACTGGAAGTGCTGCGCGGTGTCACCGAGGCGGGCACCGAAGCGGGCGTGGACGTCGTCGTCAACCGCATTCCGACGGACGACGGCGAACGGGCTTCGTCGTCCTCTCCGGACGGATGGGCCAACCGCCTCAAGGCCGCGGGGCGCGAGGGCATCATCATCGTCACCTCGGAGCTGACCGAGGAACAGGTGGACGCCTTCGACCGGGCCGGCCTGCCACTCGTGGTGATCGACCCGCTGAACCTGCCGAGGGTGGACGTCACGAGCGTGGGCGCCACCAACTTCTCCGGCGGACTCTCCGCCACCGAACACCTGCTGTCCCTCGGACACCGCCGGATCGGGTTCGCGGGCGGGCCGGTGCGGGCGGCGTGCGGGCAGGCACGCCTGCACGGCTACCGGGCGGCGCTGGAGAAGGCCGGCGTCCCGCCGGAGGCGGAACTGGCCCTGCACGGCGCCTTCAGCTACCCCGCCGGACTGGAGATGGGCAGCCGCCTGCTGGATTCGCCCGAACCACCCACCGCAGTGTTCGCGGCCAGCGACACCACCGCACTCGGCGTGATCGAAGCCGCCCGCCGGCGCGGGCTGCGCGTGCCCGACGACCTCAGCGTGGTCGGCTTCGACGACACCATCCTGGCCACGCTCGCCACACCCGCCCTGACCGTGGTCCGGCAGCCGCTGCTCGACATGGGCCGGGTCGCGCTCCGCACCCTGTTGCGGCTGGCGGCGGGCGAGTCCCTGGATTCCCACCACGTCGAGCTGGCCACGCAGCTCGTCGTGCGCGACTCGACAGCACCTCGACGAGGAGAACGATGACCGACAAGCCCTGGCACGACACGTCGGCCGACCCGGCCCGGCGCGCGCAGGCCCTGCTGGCCGAGATGACGCTGGAGGAGAAAGTCGCACAGCTGGGCAGCGCGTGGCCCGGCAACGAGCAGGTCAGCGGCAACGTCGCCCCCATGCAGGACGTCTTCTCGCAAGGGGCCGCCACGTTCGAGCAACGGCGCGAGCACGGGCTCGGGCACCTCACGCGCGTGTTCGGCACCGCGCCGGTCGACGTGGCCGACGGCACCGCACGGGTCGTGAAGCTTCAGCGGGACATCGTGGACAACACCAGGCTCCGGGTACCCGCGATCGTGCACGAGGAATGTCTGACCGGGTTCACCACCTACGGCGCGACGGTGTACCCGGCGCCGCTGGCGTGGGCGGCCACGTTCGATCCCGAACTCGTGGAGCGGATGGCGGCCGCGATCGGGGCGGACATGCGTGCGGTGGGAGTTCACCAGGGGCTCTCCCCGGTGCTGGACGTCGCGCGTGATCACCGCTGGGGCCGCGTGGAGGAGACCCTCGGCGAGGACCCCTACCTCGTGGGCATGCTCGGCAGCGCCTACGTGCGCGGGCTGCAGAGCGAAGGCGTGATCGCCACGCTGAAACACTTCGCGGGCTACTCCGCCTCGCGGGCAGCACGCAACCACGCGCCGGTGCCGATCGGGCCCCGGGAACTGCGTGACGTCATCCTCCCGCCGTTCGAGATGGCGGTGCGGGACGCGGGCGCGGGCTCGGTGATGAACGCCTACGTCGACCTCGACGGTGTGCCCGCCGCCGCCGACGCCACGCTGCTCACCGGCGTGCTGCGCGACGAGTGGGGGTTCGAGGGCACGGTGGTGTCGGACTACTGGGCGGTCGCCTTCCTCGCGACCATGCACCGGGTGGCCGACGGCGCCGCCGACGCCGGTGCGCTCGCCCTCGCGGCGGGCATCGACGTCGAACTGCCCGACGCCCTGTGCTACGGGGCGGAACTGGTGGAGCGGGTCCGCCGCGGTGAGGTCGACGAGGCGCTGGTCGACCGCGCCGCGATGCGCGTGCTCCGGCAGAAGGCCGAGCTCGGCCTGCTCGACCCCGACTGGACACCGGAGTCGGACGTGGACTCGTCGGTGGACCTGGACGCCGGGGCGCATCGGGAGCTGGCGCGCCGTATCGCCGAGCGGTCGGTCGTGCTGCTGGCCAACGACGGCGTGTTGCCGCTGGCGGCGGAACACCGGCGGATCGCGCTCGTCGGCCCGTGCGCCGACGACCCACTGGCCTTCCTCGGCTGCTACTCCTACCCCAACCACGTGCTGCCGCGCTACCCCGGGCTGGGGCTCGGGATCGAGGTGCCGTCGCTGGTCGAGGCACTGCGCGCCGAACTACCGGACGCCGAGATCACCGCCGTGCCGGGTTGCGGAGTCAACGACGACGACCGGTCGCGGTTCGCCGAGGCCGTCACCGCCGCCGACGGTGCCGACGTGTGTGTGGCCGTCGTGGGTGACCGGGCGGGACTGTTCGGTGAAGGCACCTCCGGCGAGGGTTGCGACGCTCCCGACCTGCGGCTGCCCGGGGTACAGGAGGAGCTGCTGTCCGCGCTGCTCGCCACGGGAACCCCCGTGGTGGTCGTGGTGGTCTCCGGCCGCCCGTACGCGCTCGGAGCCCACGCCGACCACGCCGCCGCCGTCGTGCAGGCGTTCCTGCCCGGCGAGGAGGGCGGCGCCGCACTGGCCTCCATCCTGTCCGGGCGCACGGCACCGTCGGGCCGCCTTCCCGTGCAGGTCCCCCGGCATCCCGGCGGGCAACCGGCGACCTACCTTCATCCGCCGCTGGGCGGCAACAGCCAGGGCATCAGCAACCTCGACCCGACTCCGGCGTTTCCGTTCGGACACGGCCTGTCGTACACGACGTTCGACTACGGCGGCCTCACCGTCAGCGCCGAGCAGGTGCCCACCGACGGGACCCTCGACATCGCCGTCGACGTGCGCAACAGCGGTGAGCGGGCGGGCTCCGAGGTGGTCCAGCTTTACCTCGACGACGTGCAGGCCCAGGTGACCCGGCCGGTCCGGCAACTCGCCGGCTTCGCCCGGGTCGATCTCGCACCGGGCGAGACCGCGCGGGTCACCTTCACCCTGCACGCCGACCGCACGAGCTTCACCGGGCGTGACCTGGGCCGCATCGTGGAGCCGGGCCGGATCGACGTCCACGTGGGCCGCTCGGTGGCGGACCTGCCGTGCTCGGCGTCGTTCGAGCTGACCGGCCCGGTCCGGAACGTAGGCCACGACAGGGTGCTCACCACACCGGTGACCGTGACCATCCGGGGGTGAGGTGGTCGTGGTGCGGGCGGGTCCGCTCGCACCACGACTACGCTGGTGGACGCACGCGCCCCGACACTCGACGGTGAGCCTGCCGGGTACGTACGTGTCGCGTTCGGGCGGTCACGGCGAGTTCGTCCCCTCACCTCTCACCACTCCACTGTGGTGTAACTCTCGCACTCACCTGACCACCGTGTGAGACGACTTTTCGGACCCCCGTCGTTGCCACACCCTGGAATCGCCACGCACGCGGCACAACCCCGAGGCGCGTGCGGGAGTAGTTCCAGGAAGGTGACATGGCAGACACACACAGCAGCGACAACGCGGGTGACGCCGAGATCCGGCTGCCCGAACGGCCCCGGCGATCGAAGGGGCCGTTCATCGCACTCGGTGTCGTGCTGGTCGCCGCGCTGGTGGCGATCACGGTCGTTCTCACGGGCGGCGAAGACGGCGAGGAGAGCGGGGGCACCGGGAACGTGACGGTGCGCATCGGCACCACCGAGGCCGGGTCCGACTACTGGAAGGCGTTCCGGCGGCTCGCCGCGGACGAGGGCATCACGATCGAGACGGTCAACTTCAGCGACTACAACCAGCCGAACCCGGCGCTGTCGCAGGGGCAGACCGATCTGAACCTGTTCCAGCACGTGTTGTTCCTCGCCAACTACAACGTCTCCAACGAGGACACCCTGACGCCGGTCGGCTCCACCTACGTGGTGCCGCTGTCGCTGTACTCGCGCAAGCACACCGCCGTGGAGCAGATCCCCGAGGGTGGCACGGTGGCGATCCCGAAGGACCCCACCAACCAGGCCAGGGCCCTGCTGGTGCTCCAGGAAGCCGGACTGATCAGCCTCAGGAACGGCGGCACCGTGCTGTCCACACCCGCCGAGATCGACGAGGGCGCGTCGAAGGTCGAGGTGACCCCAGTGGACGCCGCGCAGACCGTGGCCGTGCTGGACTCGGTGGACGCCTCCATCGTGAACAACGGTTTCGCCATGGACGCCGGTCTCGACCCGAGCAAGGCGCTGTTCTCCGACGACCCGCGCAGCGACGCCGCCGAGCCCTACATCAACATCGTCGCGGCGCGCGCCGAGGACAAGGACGACCCGACCTACCGACGGATCGTCGAGCTGTTCCACCACCCGGAGGTCCAGGATGCCCTGAGGACCGAGTCGCGGGGCACGTCCGTGCCCGTGCAGCGCTCGCAGCAGGAGCTGGAGACCGTCCTCGCCGAGCTGTCGGACACCGTGCGGGCGGCGAAGCAATGACCGATCGGCCCCTGATCGAGCTGCGGAACGTCACCAAGGCTTTCCACACGGCGGGCCGAGGGACGATCACCGCGCTCGACGGCATCGATCTCACCGTGGACGCCGGGGACGTGTTCGCGATCATCGGCTACTCGGGCGCGGGCAAGAGCACCCTCGTGCGGCTGGTCAACGCGCTGGAACACGTCACGAGCGGGCAGGTGATCGTCGACGGCACGGACCTCACCACCCTAGGCGAGCGCAGGCTTCGCGAGGTGCGGCGCGGCATCGGCATGATCTTCCAGCAGTTCAACCTGCTGCGCTCGCGGACGGTGTTCGGCAACGTCGCCTACCCGTTGAAGATCGCCGGCTGGTCGAAACCCGAGATCGAGAAACGCGTGGCGGAGCTGCTGAAGTTCGTGGGCATCCTCGACCGCGCGTGGCACTACCCGGACCAGCTGTCGGGCGGGCAGAAGCAGCGCGTCGGCATCGCCAGGGCGCTCGCCACCAACCCGAAGATCCTGCTGGCCGACGAGTCCACGAGCGCACTCGACCCGGAGACCACGGCCGACGTGCTGCGCCTGCTGAAGCGGGTGAACACCGAACTCGGCGTCACGATCATGGTGATCACGCACGAGATGGAGGTCGTCCGCGAGATCGCCGACCGGGTCGCCGTGCTCGACTCCGGCCGGATCATCGAGCAGGGCGACGTGCTCGACGTCTTCGCCGACCCGAAGCACGAGACCACCCGCCGGTTCGTGGAGACGGTGCTGCGGGACCAGCCACGGGGCGCGAACCTGGAACGCATCCGCACCCGGCACCCGGGACGGCTCGTCACCGCCCGCGTGCGGGACGACCGCAACATCGGCGCGGTCCTGTCGAGCGCGCAGGCCCGCCACGACGTGAGCTTCGAGATCGTCTACGGCGGCATCAAGGAGCTGGGGGGCCAGTCGTTCGGTGGTCTGACGCTGGAACTGATCGGTGAGGACACCGGAGTGGACGCGTTGATCGCCGAACTGCGGGAGGTCACCGAGGTGCAGGAGGTGAAGCTGTGAACACCGACTGGGAGACACTCGGCCCGGTGCTGTGGGACTCCATCGGCGAGACCCTCTGGATGGTGGCCGCCACGCTCGTCGTGGGCGGTGTCCTCGGGCTGCTTCTCGGCATCCTGCTCTACACCACCCGCCCCGGTGGTCTGTGGGCGAACCGCGTCGTGCACACGGTGCTCAACGTCGCGGTGAACATCATCAGGCCGATCCCGTTCATCATCTTCATCACGGCGATCGGACCGCTCACCATCAAGGTCGTGGGCACCCAGCTCGGCACGGCCGCGGCGACGTTCGCGCTCATCGTCGCCGCCACGTTCGGCATCTCCCGCATCGTGGAGCAGAACCTGGTCACGATCGACCCGGGCGTGATCGAGGCGGCCCGCGCGATGGGCGCCAGCCCACTGCGCATCATCACCACGTTGCTGGTGCCGGAGGCCCTGGGACCGTTGATCCTCGGCTACACGTTCGTCTTCGTCGCGGTGGTCGACATGACGGCGGTCGCGGGCGCGGTCGGCGGTGGCGGGCTCGGCGACTTCGCGATCACCTACGGCTACCAGCAGTTCGACTGGGCTGTCACGGCCGTCGCCGTGGTGCTGATGATCGTCCTGGTGCAGGCGGTGCAGTTCCTGGGCAACTGGCTGGCCCGCAAGGCACTGCGACACTGACGGCCCGGCGGTCCCACGGCACGGCCAGGCGCTGTGGCGCTGCCGTGGGACCGCCGCAGGCCCTCAAAGCCGTCAGAGCGAACGGGGCACTGCACGGTCACCACCCGTGGTCATCGCTCCCCCGATCCTCCTCCGAGGGATCGCCCTCGTCGCGTGCCGTCAGCTGCGAGCCGGACCGGGGACCTGAGCGGCGAACCAACCGGGGACCTCCTCGGCCGCCCGCGGGTAGCGCTCCAAGTCGAGCGCGAACTCCCCCGCGGGCGGAGGCTGCGGCAGCGGCGGAGGATCAGTCCGGTTGTACCGCACGGAGTACATCGCAGGCGGATCGATGATCAGCTCCATCGAGTACCAGGTCCCCCGTCCCGGCATGTACATGCCGTGCCGAAGCTCGTGGAACAACGGCGCCACCGTGGTGGGTGGCTCCCACTGCTGGATCGAACCATCGCTCACCATCACACCCGAGGCCACACTGACATAGCGACCGATGTTCACGTAGTCCATCACCAGCCGCTGCCACCCCTCTGGCAACCCGGCAACGAGCCCTGCGGTGATGCGCTCCACCAACTCGTTCTGTTCCACAGGATTCAACGGCACAGCCGACATCATCGAATGGTGTCCTTTTCCAGGCTCGTTCCTCGTCACTGTTCCGGTTGCCGCCCGTCGAGCAACCGGGAGGTACGCACGGCGACGGCCGGTCTTGCAGTGCGGTGGCCCGCTTCGGCCACCTGTCAACTCTCCTGCCTGGTGACCAGCTCCACGGCCCGCTGACGCGCGTCCTCCCCCACGTCCGGCACCGCGTAGTCACGGCGCCGGATGTGGGCCAGCAACTCGGGATCCGGCGCCACATCGTGCTCCCGCAGGTAGTACGCCACCGCGCCCGGCCACACCCACGCCCCATCCGTGCGGAACGTCAACGGCACCGACGGCGGCCGACCCCGATCGAACGCGTCGGTGTCGTAGCTCCGCGCCGCCAGCACCACCGGAGCCCCACCGAGGTAGTCGAGCACCCGATCCTTCTCCGCCGGGTCCAACGGCGGTCGGTTCACCACCGGCCGACCGTCCCCACCGAGCCCGTCAAAGACCTTCGACAAACGCAACTCGCCGAATTCGCCGGTCCCAGCCGCAGGTGCCTGCGCGAGCGGCACCGTGGACGGCCGCCCTCGCTGTTCGGGCCCGATGGTGGAACCCAGCTCGGCACGCTGACGCAGCCACGCGGGAAGGTGGGCGTCGTCGCGCGGGTGCATCCGCAGCTCGTCCTGGAAACCGAGGGGAGGCGGAGTCCGCCGCCAGCGGGGTTGAGCGTGATGAACGAAATCGGCATGTGTGGTCCCCGGCGGGTCGACGGTCAACATCGCGCTCAGCCAGGTACCGCGCCCCGGCTCGTACATCCCGGTGCGTAGCTGCCCGAGCAGGCTCACGACCTCGGCCGGAGGACGCATGGGCACCGGCGAGCCGTCCGCGCCGAACACCGTCACATCGACTTCCACGTGTTTGCCGACGCTGCGGTACTCGCTCAGCAACTGGGTCCACCCGGTCGGAGCGACACCGGCGAGCAGCGCCCCGATCCGATTCACCAGCTCCTCCCGTTGCCGGTCGTTCAGCGGCCCCACTGGGTACGTCATGACCATGTCACTCCTGTCGCAATCACGACCGCGGCGAGGGCGGCAGAGTGGGGCGGGGAGTTTTCTCGAGCACGCCCTCGCTCGGCAGGTTCACCACCGACCGGGGGATGACGCTGCCGCCTCGGAAACGCGGGGTTTGCCCGGACGGCGCGGGTACACGTAGCCGATCGGGCCCAGCCGTCACTCGGTGCTCTCCCCGTCCACGCTCGACGGGCGAGTGGTCGCCTGTGGGATCTCCTCGAGAGCCCCTGATGAAAGCAGGTCACCCACCGACCGCTCGAGCACGTACGCGGTGCCCCCTCCGGCCTGGTCGTGCCATGGCACAACCTGCCCCATGACCGCGCGGATCGAACGCAAGACCCGGTAGACGTGGTACTCACGGTGCACCTCGTCGGCGGGCTGCGACCGATGGGTGAACTCGGTGCGCGCCGCGAACACGGTGTTGCCTGCAGGGTCGCCGTAACGGTCGAGCTCGGTACCCGGCGACACAGTCACCAGCCGCTTCCCGCCGTAGTAGTTCAGTCCCCGATCACCACCCACCGGCTGGATCGGCCATTCCTCGGTCGCACGCCTCGCGTCCAGCGGTAGTTCGTCGCGGAAGGCATCGCGGCGCAGGGACAGGTGTCCGACGAAGTATCGTGCGGCCTGTTCGGCTGTGGCGAACTCCGCCCTTGCCAGCTGTTGCTCCCCCAGAGCCAGGAACACAGCCCATCGCGAGTCCTCGCGCACCAGGCACCAGGCACCGTCCGCGACTTCGCCGACACGGTAGGACCGCGGGTCCACCTCGAGTTCCGCCGCCACGCTCTCGGCCCGGCGTAGCGCTTCCTCGGGGTTCAAGCCGTCCTCGAGAGTCGCGAGCACGGGCCTGCTGAGCCTGGCCGCGAACCAGTCCGGCACCATGCCCTCGTCTCGCGGATACCGCGTCAGTTCTCGGGTGAACGCGCCGGGTGGTGGCTCACCGTCCCAGTCGGGTTCATCGTCCCACCGGTACCGGACCTCGATCCGCCCGTCGAGCGCGACCGTTCCGGACAGCTCGAACCAGGTCCCGCGCCCCTCCTGGTACATCAGCTGCCGCAGCCGTGCCAGGTACTGGGCGACATCGGCGGGCGGCGTCCACAGATAGAGGTTGCCGTCGGTCACGCGCCGCAACATCACCACCAGTTCGGTGTGGTCGCCGAGCGCGCGGTAGGTCAAGAACGCCCCGGCCCAGTCGGTCGGCGCGAAATGAGCCACCAGGGCACCCACCCCACCGAGCACTTTGTCTTCGCCGGCCCTGCTCAAAGCTGAGGTCGGGAGCCTTACGTCACCCGTCATCGAGTCCCATCCCCCTCGTCCGCCTCAGCCAGTCTCATCCTGAGCCACTCGGGCATATGGTCGCCGTCCCGAGGGAAGGCTTCGAGATCCGCCCGCCAACTCGATGCGGGAACATCCGGCTCCCACAACGGGTCCCAGTCCAGGTTGTAGGTCAGGTTCATCCGTCCGGGAGGTTCGAGCGTCCATCGTGCCGAGAACCACGTTCCCCTACCCTCGCGGTACATCTCCTCCCTGAGCTGCAACACCGGTTCGAGGATCGCCTCGGGCAGTGGCACCGCAGGCGAGCTCCCATCGGCCAGCAACACCGTGAGTGCGAGGTCGTGTGCATCGGAGACGACCTTGCACCTGAAGTCGATCCGCAGCCAACCACCGTCGACGGCATCGAGCAACATGAACCCGATCCGGCGGTCCAGGGCCTCTCCTGGCTCCTCGCTTGCAGTCACGTCATCGATTCCTTCGTCCGCATCGTCTCCGACTTTCCTGCGTCACGGCACACTCTGCGCACTGGCCGGATCGTTCGGGAAGCTCCGGATGCGCACGGTCCGCACCCCGCCGACTTCCTCGATCCATCGTACTTGCAGCTCGTGTGGCACCCGGCTGCCGTCTCGCAGGGCGAAGACCTCCATTCGCTCGATCGACGTGTCGTCTCTTTGCAGAAAGCGGATCAGATCGTCCTCAAAGGATCGCCAGTGCATGCCGTCGAGATCGAGTTGGGCGTTCTGGACCCGCCACTGGGCGACCATATTGATCAACTCTCCCGGGCCGCTCAGCTGGTTGGCGTACATGTGGCCGCCGTCGTACTTGTTCCGCATGCGCCCGGTGTCAGTGCCGTCGGCCTTGATCCACTTCTCCTTGCCGTCGATGCCACCCGCCGTCTTCTGCGCCGTTTCGTCCTGGCGGACGAGATCGTCCTTCTTCACCACTTCCACGTCGTGGGTCGACCCCGCGACCGTGTCGGTCCGGTAACTCCTGACACCATGAGTCGGCGTCACCTCCGGCCCTGTCTCGTACACATACCGGCCGCCGTCGACGTTGTAGACGACGCGAGGCGCGGGCTTGTTCAGGTCCGGGTGATGCGGCTGGTAGGTCTCCGCGACCGCGATCTGTCCGTTCGAGTCCGTCCAGTACACCGCACGAACCTTGGTGACGGTGCCGTCGCGGTCCTCGTAGTCGCTGTGGACGACATACTGCCGGTTGGGTTCGAGCGTCCGCCCGTCGAAGAAGGATTCCTTCTGACTGAGCGTGACGTCCTCGCGCACCGCGTTGTCGAACAGGTCGCGTTCGTGGTCGGGCAGGTTCACGTCGCTGGGCGGCGAGTCCGGGTCGAACCGCTGGCGGAGCCGGACCTCCGGGTTGCGCACCGAGGCGTCCTCCGCGAGCCGGTGAAGGCCCGCGAAGTCCGGGTTGGTGCGCATGAGACGGCCCGAATCGACATCCGCCCAGCGCACTCTCCCCTCGCCGTCGGTGTAGAACCGGCCGCGGTAAACGCCTTGCGAGTCGTGCACCTCGTACTCGCGGTGCGGTTCGAGGTCTTTACGTGTCACGAACGGCTGGCCTGGCCTCGGAGGCTTCGGCGGCCCCGGCGGGATGGCGACCCGGTTCTCGTCCGGGTAGTCGGGCCGCTCGAACGTGACGGCGGGTTCCGGCATGCCGTCGGCGTCCGTGTGGAAGACCTGGTGCTGCCCTTCGATCTCCACCCGCAACGTCGTGTTCGGCGGCGGATGCGCCACGTCAGGATTCGGTTTGTAGTCGTCGTTCGGGCTTCCGTCCCGGTTCCTCGGAGGCACGTTGTCCACGGACGTGTCGATGTGCGTGACCCGACCCCGGTCGTCGGTGTGGTAGGTGCCGCGCAGAGTGCCGTCGTCGTTGCGCACCTCGTACGAGGTGTTCGCTTCCAGCTGCCGGTCCCCGGGGAACGACTCGTCGCGCCTCGGTGGCCGAATCCCGTTCGCCTCCCCGTGAGCGATCCGGTCCGGCCGGTTGTTCGTTGGCGGCTCGAAATCCCGCACGGCCTGCGGAGTCTCCCGCCGCCTTCTGCTGTACTCGGGATCGCGAAGCTGCGCCTCCTGTACACGTGACTTCGGGTTGCGGTTGGGGTGATCGCTGTCCGGGTCAGCGGGCTGGTCCGGACTCGGTCGCCGGTTCGGTGCGTCAGGATCAGGGGGACCGTCGCCGCTTCCTCGTGCGCGCGAGGTGTCGGTGGACACGTCACCCTTGTGCGCGTCCGCGGTGTCCGGGGTGAAGCCGTCGTCACTCGCACGGGTCGTGGAGCCGTCGGGGCTGTGCGTCGACCACTCGCCGTTCGGTGGGATCTTCGGGCGGGGCTTGCCGTCCGGGCCGATCTCGTAGTCGGAACTGAAGACGTTGCCGTTCGAGTCGGTCCACGCGGGCTTGTTCGGCGCCAGGACCTCGGTGTCCAGCTCCCGCGACAGGCGCTGCGCGAAGTCGTTCGAGCTCGCGTCGCAGCCGATGAGCCGGATCGGACGGCCAGCGACATCACCGTAGTCGCCGTTGCGGCGCAGGATCTCGGCGAACTCCTCCGGAGAGTACTCCCGGTTGCCGATACGGGCTTTGCCCTCCGGCGTGACGTGCACGTCCACGGTGTAACGGCCGTCCGGATCGGGTTTGACCCGATGCGGCAGGTCGCCCATCTCCGGGTCGCCACGGTGGAACGACGTGCCCGCCGGGGTGCGTTCGGCGTGCCGCTGGTTGACCTGCTCGGGGGTCGGCCGGTCGTCGTTGCCGTGCGGATCGCGGTCGTCCGGCTTCTCGCTCCGATCGCCGTCGCGGTCGTGAGGATCGCGGTTGTCGGGGTTGCGGTCGTGCCGGTCGCCATGACGCGGGTCGTGGTCGTCCGGCCGGGAGTCGTGGTCCCGCGGTCCGCCGTCCCGGCCGTCGTGGTCCGGGCGTCGGTACGGAGGCTGGCCACTGTCACCGCTGCTCCGGTCCGGGGCGAGGCCGTGCGACGGCCGTTGCGGCGGGACGCCGGCGTCGGGGCGCCCTGGCGGGTTCGCTCCCGGCTGGTTCGGGCGCGGTGCGTGCGGGCCCCGCGGCGCGTGCGGCTGTTGGGGCCCCGGACCGTGCGCAGGGGGGTGGGTGTGCGGGCCCGGTCCCGCATCCGGCGACGGCCCGAAAGGCCGGCCGTCCGGCTGCACGTGCGGCGGGTTCGCCGGTCCGGGCTGCGAGGTGAAGCCCCTCGGCGCGTGCGGTGGCGTGGGTGCGTGTGCCGACGGGGTCGGCCGCGGCCCCCGCACGTGGGTTTCCGGCGCGGGCCCCGGCCGGTGTGGGCCGGGCTGCGGGTGGTGTCCCTGAGGGCGCGTCGGCGGCCGGTGGGGCGGGCCGTCGGGACCCGGCCGGGTCGGCGGAACATCGGCGTGCGGCCTCGCCCCCGGGCTGCCGGGAGTGCCGGTCCAGTCTCGCGGGGAACCGCCGCGACCGCCGGGTGCGCTGCTCGGTGAGTTCCCTCCCGGAGAACCGTGGTGGGCCGGACCGCCCGCCATCGGCTGCGGAGAGTTCTGTGTGGACGGCCCGGCGTCCGGACCACGTTGCGGCGTCGGGGAAAAGCCGTCCGTCCTCGGCGCCGCCGGGGTCGACGACGGGGAGGACGGCGACGTGGCCAGCCCACTCGTCGTGGTGCTGTCGGTGTGATGTGCCCCGCTCGGCCGGGGCCCTCCCGGGTCCGCGTGCGCAGGACCGGGCGACTGGTGGCTCGGCGTGTGCGGTGCGTTCGGGGAACCGGGAGAGTTGTGCGGTGAGGACGAAGGACTGTCCGCGCGAGGCGGCGCCCCCGGGTCCGAACCGCCAGGGCTGCTTGGCGTCGAGTGGCCCGGCGTGGACGGAGCCGGTCGATCGCCCGACGGCGAGTTCGGAGCCGACGTGTCGGGTGACGGAGTGGACGACGTCGGGTGAGAGGGTGTCGGATGGGATGCCGCCGGGCTCGCCGCCGGTCCGGACGTGTCGGGCGACGGCTGCGAGGAATACGGGTTCTGTGTGGTCGATGTGCTCTGATAGTCGCTCGTCGGACGGCCGCCCGCGTTCGCGGAGTCGTTCGCTCCTACCGTGTTCGGTGTGTCGCTGCGCAGTGTGCTCGGTGAGCCGCCGTCACCGCCGCGCCCACCCGGCGAGCCCGGTGAGGTCGCGGGGGAACCGGAGTCACCGGTGTTGCCGCGCGGCGACTCCGACGTCGAGTCGTCACCACCACGGTCGGAACCCGGACGTGACGAGTCCGGCGCACTGCCGCCACCATCCGACGTAGCCCCCGGGCTTGAGCCGCCATCCGAACCACGGTCCCCTGAACCGCCCTCCGCGCCGTCGCTCTGCGAACCACCGTTTCCACCGGAAGTTCGGTCGCTTCGAGGACTGTTGCCGCTCGGATTCGCGTCCCCGCCGGAACCGGAATCACCGCCCGACCCGTCGCCGCCGTCCGAATCAGACCCACCGGATCCCGAGCCACCGTCCGAACCGGAACCGCCGTTCGAGCCGGATCCACCCGAGCCGCTGCCGTTGCCACCGAGGTCGGGACCGTCACCGCCGCGGCCGAGCCGCTGGACGAACCCGCCGTCGATGATGTTCTTCGTGTCGATGACGTCCAGGCCGGTGACCTTGCCCATGATCTTGCCGCACACCTTCATGATGGAACCGAAGACGTCGGCGAGTTTGCCCAGCAGCGGCGAGACCCTGCGGATGCTCTCGGTGAGCTTCTTGAGCAGGTCGGCGATCTTGGTCGCCCACTTCGCGATCGCCGTGACGGCCTGCGCCACCACGACCGGCGTGCCGAACCCCAGCGTGCACACCGTCTCCAGCACCCAGGAGATGAGCTTGCCGACCAGGTCGGCGATGAGGTCACGCACCGTCTCCCTGACGAACGCCACGACCTCACCGAAGATCATCACCACGGTGCTGATGGCCCCGGCGGTGGTGGCCGCGCCCGCGATGGTCTCCTCCTGCTCCTTGCAGGAGGCGCGGTAGGCGTCGGCGGCCTCGCCCGTCCACCCGGTGGTGCCGTTCTTCACCGCGTTGGCGAAGGTGACCTGGGTTTCCTCCAGATGTTTGGCAACGTTGGCCCACGTCTCGGAGTACGACTGGATCACCGGCGGGTCGCCGCAGACCGAGTCGAGCATGTCCTTCAGCGGCTGGACGTGCTCCATCAGAAACGACGCCACCGACGACATCAACCAACCGAACGGATCGATCGCGGCGGCGGCGCCCTCGGCGGCGAGCCCGAGCACACCGAGCCCACCCTCGATCCAGTTGCCCTCCTGGATCCCGTTGAACGCGTCGATGGCCGATTCGGCGACACCGATGCCCGTCGCCCACCCGTGGTCGCCGTTGCCCGAGGTCAGCGGGCCGGGACCGGCACCGTCCTGCGGCGCCTCCGCGACGAGTGGGTTCCCCTCAGGCATCGGTACCTCGCATCGCGTCGCGGTAGCCCTCGTCCGCCGCCTGGTACCGCTGCGCGGCCGAGCGCACCTTGTCGGCCGTGGCCTGCATCGCCTTGACGGAGTCGCGCAGCGCGTCGATGCCGTACTGCTCCACCGGGTCGAGCAGCATCCGGAACGGTTGGCAGAGGATGCCGTACGCGTCGGTGGGCATGCTGACCTGCTGCGCGGCCTCCAGAGCCTGCGTCAGCTGGTCGGCGACCCCGTCGAGCTGCGTCGCATGTGCTTCGAGATCCGCGCCGACCTCGAACCCGCCCTCTGGCATCGAAACCCCCAGTCGAATGATGTGGATCAGGAAAGGATGGAGCGGCCGCCGAAATCGTCGTCGTCCTCGGGTGGGCGGCGGCGAGTGGTCGGCCGCGGCGGAGGCGGCGTGGCCGGTCGCGCCGGAGGTGCCTGCGGTGGGGTGTCGTCCTCCTGGGGACCGAACCTCAGTTCGTGGTCGTCGGGCTGCGGGTGGTCGTCAGCGGGCGGTTCGGGGAACGTCTTCCTGGCCTCCTCGAAGACCTTCGCCGCGGTCTGGTCCTCGGTGCCGACGGTCTCGGCCATCGCCTGCTGGAGGAGTTCGGGGATGCGGGCCTGCGCGGCCTGCACAGTCCGCATGATCTGAGCCGACAGCTCTGCCATGCGCTTGCTCTGCGCGCTGTCGGCGATGGTCAGACCGGTGAGCAGTCCCTTGGAGTCGACGGTCACCTCGACGGTGTTGTCGGGCGAGCGTTCGGTGACCGAGATCTCCTGCACGCGCGCCGCCATCGCCTGGTAGCGCTGCGCCTGCTCCTGAACCCGCCGGGTCCAGTTGTCGATCATGCGGTCACTGGCGTCCACGCCGTCGGTCATGACACGTCCTTCCCCATCGACCTGGTCGCACCGGTGTTCGACGCATGGGCCCCCACATCGGTTCCCATGCCGACCGAGCGCATAGATCATGGCAGGTCGCGGCGGCCGGACGGCAGGTGCGCCGAACCAGTGGTTCAGTCCGTCTCCACCAGGTACAGCGTGCGGTGGCCCGATCCCCACGCCGACGTGGTCGGCCACACGGCGATCGCCTCGGCCGGCGCCTCCTTCGTGGTGATGCGCAACTCGTACTCGGTCCGCACCGGCTCGGCGGGGGCGTCGAGGAAGGCGAAGTTGGCTTCGAGCAGGGTCACGCCGAGCGCGCTCGACTCCCGTTTCTTCTCCTCGATGGCCTCCGCCATGCGCCCCCGGTCGGAGAACACGTCGACGATCGCGCACTCGCACGAGTACGCGAGCGCCCCGATCTCCCCCGCACTGCGCACGGCACCGTCACCGACGATGTCCCGCAACTCCTCCCCGATGCGCAGGTACTGCGGGGACGCCACGTGGTTGCTGTGGACGGGAGCCTCGTCGCGCGGCAGTCCCGAGGCACCGTAGAGCGCGACGCTCGCAGCCGCTGCCAGCGCGGGGACCGCGGCGGTGAACCACCACCGGGAACACAGCGCCGCCACGAACACCGTGGCCGCGACGACGCTCGGCGCGTAGTACCAGTGGTACGGCGGGACCCCGAGCCACACGTAGGCCAGGGCGTGGGCCGCGCCGCCGAGCGCGAAGACCGCCATCGGAGCCGACACGCGGGCCAGGCGGGCACCCCGGCGCAGTCCGAGCGCCCACACCACCGCGGAGACGACGGCGGCGGCGACCGCCCACACCGACAACACGGTGGCAGCCGGGTACTCCCGGAAGTACAGGGCCAGGCCGTTTCCGAAGTCGTGCTCGCCCCACGACTCCTGCAACGTCTTGATCACGAGGGTGTCGGGAACGGCGGAGCCGAGGACCAACCAGCTGAAGAGGAACCACGGCAACGCGACAGCGGCCGCCGAGGTCACCACGTGCCACATGCCGACCCAGAACCGGCGCCGCACCACGAGCACGACGGCCGCCACGACGAGCAGATCCAGCCGCGTCACGGCCAGCAACCCCACCATCGCGCCCGCCGCCCAGTACCGGCGTTCCCCGGTGAACACGGCCAGCCAGACCAGGATCGAGGCGCCGAGCGCCATCTCGAGGCCGACCGACGAGACCAGCAGCGGGTTGACGAGCAGCGTGACCACGGCGAGCGGAGCGAAGGCGAGCTCCAGGCCGCGCTCCCGTCCCCACCGGCGCAGCCCGAGTGCGAGCCCTACCTGGCACAGCACGAACAACACCCCGGCCGCCACCACCGCATCGCGCACCACCAGGGTGATCGCCGCGAGCGACAGCACGTTCAGCGGCGACGTCGCCGTGTTGGACGTCTGTTCGAGAGTCAGTCCCCAGTGCCCGTCGAAGGCGAGGTTCCGGGCGTAGGACAGCGTGATGTAGGTGTCGTCGATCAGGTGGGTCCGCACGAAGGCGAAGACCACCGCCGACACCACACCGACGACGAGGGGAAACGTCCATTCCGCGCGGAGGGGGCCTCGGAGGCTCCGCCCCCGGTCCCGAGGTCTTTCGGCGCCGTCGGACTCGGGCGCCGCCACGACTGAGTGCGACATCGCGGACACACTACCCAGGGCCGCTTCGGCACGAGCAGCCACGGTTCGGCGGCCGGGCCCCGGAAACCACAAGACCTCCAGGCCGCGTCGGCCGCGCCCAGGTGTTGCGGGGCACGACGTCGGCGACACTCCCCTCCAGCGGAATCCGGTTGCCCGGTGCCCGGTGGACTTGGGTAGTGTTCCTGCCATGTCGAGTCCTGAGGCATCCAAGGTGGGGGCTTTCGGTCACGCCGTCAGCTCCCTGAACCGCTGAATCATCGATCCGCTTCCCCGTCCCACACAGCCTGAGTGGACGGGGTGGTCGCGCGTGTCTTCGGGGCGCTGGCCGCGGTGACGAGACGTCTCCTTCTCGTTCTCTCACCTCGGAGCTTTCGATGCCTTCGATGCCTCTTTCGCTCTACCTGCTCGCCGTGGCGGTCTTCGCCATGGGCACCTCGGAGTTCATGCTTGCCGGCCTGGTGCCGGACATCGCCACGAGCCTTGACGTGTCGCTCGGAGCCGCTGGGCTTCTGACCTCGGCGTTCGCGGTCGGGATGATCGTCGGTGCGCCGCTGATGGCAGCGCTCGCGCGCCGGTGGCCCGCTCGGGCCAGCCTGCTGGGCTTCGTGTCGCTGTTCGCCGCCGCCCATGTCGTGGGCGCCCTTACGACGAGTTTCGCGGTCCTGCTTGTCACCAGGACCGTCGCCGCCCTGGCCAACGCGGGCTTTTTGGCCGTGGCACTGAGTACGGCGGCCACGCTCGTCCCAGCCGACCGGAAAGGACGCGCGCTGGCAGTGCTGCTCTCGGGTACGACGGTGGCCACCATCGCCGGAGTTCCCGGCGGCGCGGTGCTCGGCACGGTGCTCGGCTGGCGGGCGACCTTCTGGGCGATCACACTGCTCTGCCTTCCCGCCGCCTTCGGCATCGTGAAGGGCGTCCCCGCTCATGCCGGAAAGTCCTCCCAGGACTCTCCGGCCGGTATTTCTCTGCGGGCCGAGATCGCCCAGCTCGCGATGCCCCGGCTGGTCCTGGCCATGCTGCTCGGGGCACTGGTCAACGCTGCCACCTTCGCCACGTTCACCTTCCTGGCACCGATCGTGACCGGCACCGCCGGTCTTGGCGAACTGTGGGTCCCGGTGGTACTGGTGCTCTTCGGCATCGGCTCCTTCGCCGGTGTCACTCTCGCGGGACGGCTCTCCGATCAGCGTCCGGGCATCGTGATCGGAGTCGGTGGTCCGATGCTGTTGCTCGGGTGGGTCGCGTTGGCGACCCTGGCCATCCAACCGGTGGCGCTTCTGCTTCTCGTGTTCGTCCAGGGCGCGCTGTCCTTCGCGTTGGGCAGCACCCTGATCGCCAGGGTGCTCTACGAAGCAGCGGGCGCCCCCACCATGGGCGGGTCGTATGCGACCGCGGCGCTCAACATCGGCGCAGCCGGCGGCCCGCTCGTTGCGGCGGCGACCCTCGGAGCCGATGCAGGCAACCTCGGCCCGGTGTGGACCAGCAGCCTCCTGGTCGCGGTGGCTTTGCTCATCGCCCTTCCGCTCCTGCGAGTCGTCGCGCCCCGCGCCGGTCAAGCCCAGGCGATCGGATGACCCACACGAACGCTCCACCACCACGACCTCAGCAAGGCGTCGCGAACGTCTGACCCTCCCACGTCAGCCCGTCTTCGCGAGGTGGCGCCGGAACCAGGCCGTCAGGCCGGCGTCCACCTCGCGGACCGGTGGCAGTGGTGGCGCGGGCTCGATGCCGGGTTCCTCGACGAGCGGGTGGGCCAGCCCGGGGATCGACAGCAGCTCGGACCGGTCGCCCAACGCGTCGACGAGGTCCACCGCGTCGTCGCGAAACGCGGGGTGGTCCAGTTCGCCGCTGACGACCAGCAGCGGCGCGCGACCGGCGATGACGCCCGCCTTGGCGACGAAGTCCAGGCTGTCGACGGCCTTCTCGGACTCGGCGTCATACGGGTAGTCGCCGGGGAACAGGTCGATGACGGACCGCATCCGGACGGCGGCGTTCACGACGGCACCGGCGAACACCGGGATCTCGGTGTCGGCAAGGATCCGCAGCGCGACGGCCCCGCCCAGCGAGCCACCGAGCACACCGATCGGACCGTCACCGACCGGCAGTTGAGCACGGATCGACGCCAGCGCGGCGGGGAACTCCTCGGTCGCCTGCCGGACGAACGGGTACATGGCGGACATCAGGACGTCCTGCTGGATCAGCTTCCAGCCCGCGTCCATGCTGCCGTCGACCATGCGCGCACCGCACATCGGCATGCCGAGATGCACCCGCCACGCGGGAAGGTCGTTCATCGGCAACGCGGCGGCGAACGCGGCGTCCGACCTCGGCGGATCCAGCATGTGCCAGGTGACGATCAACGGTGCGGGGCCGTTGCCGGCCGGGGGCAGAGCGGTGAACGGCACGCCGGCGGCGGTGCCCGTGATCGGTGGGTGCATGCGGCCACGGTAGACGGGGGAACGCGTACCCGGGTTCGATTCCGCTGTCAGCGGAAAACGGCGCGGCTGGGCGATGTCGCCGTTCCGACCGTCGGCGGATCGCGCCATCTCCGTGCTCACGTGTCACGACACGGCCAGTGTGGACCAGCCGGTCCACACGGTGTACGGTCAGAGCCGTGAACGATTTCGCGACCCGGAGAATGAATCCCGAAAGGCGTCGTCGCCTGCTGGAGACCGCGGCCCGGGAGTTCGCGGAGTCCGGATACGAGGGAGCCTCCCTCAACCGCATCATCCGTGAGTGCCGCATGAGCAAGAGTTCCTTCTACTACTACGTCGAGTCCAAGAGACATCTGTTCGACCTCGTGGTACGGGAACTGACCCGGGAACTGCTGGATCGGCTCTCCGTTCCGGACCCCAAGGAATTCGCGGCCGATTTCTGGCCGAACACGGCCCGCGTTTTCGAGCGCCTCACCGTGCTGGCCCGCGAACAGCCGCTGTTCGCCGACGTCGGCCGGATGTTCCACCTTCCCGGAGCGCCCACGGACCCGGGCTCGGCGGCGGGTTCGGCGCTCGCGGCCGCACGGTCGTGGCTCGACCGCGCCCTGGCCGAGGGCGTCGCGGCGGGCGCGGTCCGCGGAGATCTCCCTCCGAGCCTCCTGCGAGACGTCACCTTCGCCGTCCTGGCGACGTTCGACGAGTGGACCCTGCGCCACCAGGAGGACCTCGACGGGGAGGTGATGCGGGCGCTGGTGCGCGGTGAGCTGGCCGCGCTGCGGCGGCTACTGGCACCCGACACGGAGGTGCCGTCGTGACACGGCCGGACCGGGCCCCCACGGGTGTCCGCATCGACTGGGCCATCCCCAGCACACCGCCGGGGCCGCGCGGGGCTCCGCGTCGGTTCTTCGGGCCCGGAACCACCCGCGCGGAGGCGGCAGTGCAGGCCCTCGGTACGGCCGTCGGCTCGGCACTGCTCACGACGCACGTCACGCTCACCTCGGGCTGGACGCCCCTGTCACCGCTCGGCGTCGTCGTACTCGGGGTCCTCGTCCTGGATCTCGTCGGCGGGGTCGTCACCAACGCGACCAACCCGGCCAAACGCTGGTACCACCGCGACGACGCCACCGCCGGTCACCGCGTCGGGTTCGTCGTGGCGCACCTCCTCTACGTCGTCGCCGTGCCGACCGTGCTCGGTGCGGGCGGGTGGATGTGGGCAGCGGTCAACTCCGTGTTGCTGCTGGGCTCGACCTTCGCGATCGAGGCCGTGCCGGTCGAACTCAAGCGTCCCGTGGCGTTCGCACTGTACGTCGTGGCGGTCCTGGTGAACCTGACGTGGCTTCCGCTTCCCCCGTCGCTGGTGTGGTTGCCCGTGCTGTTCTTCCTCAAGCTGCTCGTCTGTCACCTCGTACCCGAGGCACCCCTGGTCCGCGACAGCCGTCAGGAGCCACGATGACCCGCCACGAACCACCCCGGAGGCCGACCGGGCTGTCCCGGCTGATGTTCCGGCTGCCGATCCACCTCTTCCGCCTGCGGTTGGGCTGGTTGTTCGGCGGACGGCTGCTGCTGCTCCACCACACCGGACGCCGCTCCGGCAGGAGGCGGGCCACCGTGATCGAGGTGGTCGGCCACGCCGACGGCGCCTACGTCGTCGCGTCGGGCTTCGGCCCGCGCGCCGACTGGTACCGCAACGTGCTGGCGCATCCGGAGGTGGCGATCGTCGTGCGCACCACCGCTGCACCCGCCATCGCGACACCCGTCCCGCCCGCGGAAGCCGCGGAGTTCATGGTGGCCTACGCGAGCCGGCACCCGTGGGTGGCCAGGCAGTTGTGCAAGCGCCTCATGGGCTTTCCCGTTGACGGCAGCGAGGAGGGCTTCCGCGAGGTGGGGCGCCGCGTCCCGTTCGTCCGCCTCACGCCGAGAGGGCTCGCTCCTTGAAGTACACCAGCTGGTGACTGCTCGCCAGCAGCTCGCCGCCTGCGCTCCACAGGCGGGCCGACTGGTCGAAGTAACCGCCGCCGAAAACCCCCGCTCGCGCGGTCGCGAGCAGGGGACGGTCTCCCTGCGCGCGCACCGTGTCGGCAGCGGCGTGGAAGTACGTCGAGAGCGACACCGTGCCGGCAGGCACGAAGGTGCCCCTGCGACGGAGCACGCGCGGGTAGAAGACGTCGCACAACGCCGCCAGCGCCGGAACGTCGAGCGGCCGGGACGGTCGCTCGCGCACCCACAGCGTGGTGGTCGAGTCCGGCTGCGCGCCGGTGTCCACGTCGGGCAGTGCGCCTTCCACGTACCGCATCTCGTAGTTGCGCGCCCAGACGACGAAGTCCGGCATCGGGCGCACCGGCACGGCTTCGGCCGCGGGCACCTCGGGCATGGCGACCTCGGTGTCGGACCACGTGGGTCGGCGGAGCCCGGTCACGACGGTCGCCGTGGTGGTCACCGTCCCGTCCTGCGCGAGCTCGACGGTCCAGTGCTGGGTGGAGCGGTTGGTGCGGACCGGGGTGGCGGTGAGCTCGAACGTCCCGTCGGCCACCGGAGCGGCGTAGTTGACCGTGAGCGAGAGGAGCTCTCCGAGCAGCCGGGCGTCATCGAGTACCGCCCGCACGACAACGGCCGCCGTGATACCGCCGAAGGGGCCCACCATGTTGGCGTACGCGGGGTGGGTGCGTCCACTGTAGACACCTTCGGCCACTGGATCCAGTGCGACGGCGTCATCGAACGGATGGACGTCCGCGGAGTGGGCGGCTTCGGTCATGGGTTCCCCTTCGGGGGCGATCCGATGGTTCGGTATGACAACATACATAGCCATGGCGATCACGCGCTCCAGGAGGTAACGCATGGCACAGCGGACGCCCCGGACGACAGGACCGAAAACGGCGATGACCGCCAGTGCCGTGGCTCTGCTGCGGGAGCGGGGCGTGGCCGGGACCTCGTTCGCCGACGTCCTCGCCCACAGCGGCGCTCCGCGCGGCTCGGTGTACCACCACTTCCCCGGGGGCAAGGCGCAGTTGGTCGAGGAGGCGACGCGCACGGCGTCCGGCGAGCTGACGGCCGGGATCACCCGCCTGCTACGTGACCACGGTACGGTATCCGCGCTGCGCGCGGTGGCGGACCTGTGGCGACGGGACCTCGCGCGCAGCGACTACACGGCGGGTTGCCCGGTGGCCGCGTCGGCGCTCGGCCCGGTGCCCGGGGCCAGGGACGCCGCTGGAGCGGCCCTGCGGGGCTGGGAGTCAGCCGTCGCGGAGTCGCTGCGCCGGGAGGGTGTGCCACCGGAACGGGCGGGAGCGCTCGGAACACTCGTGGTGAGCGCGCTGGAGGGCGCGCTCGTGTTGGCCAGAGCGCAACGCAGTGCCGCACCCCTCGACGCGGTGGTGACCGAACTGGAGATCACCTGCGGCGCCGCCGTCGCCGCCTCCCGGACGTGACCTGCGCCTACCGCGGAAGTTTCCACGGCGGCGTCCACCCGAGCCGCCTGCACACCGCGTCGAGATCGGGATCGGTGAGCGTACGTGGATCGGAGACACCCGCGAGGCGGGGGCCGAGAATCTGGAGAACCCCGACCTTGCTGGCCGGATCGCCGATGTCCTTGCGAACCTCCAGCAGGAAGTCACCGTAGAGGCGGAACTGGAGGTCGGCGGGCGGGTTGTGCGGCAGCGCCTGCATGAGGCGTCCGTAGGCGGCCACGACACCGTCCGAACCGTACACGTTGATCCACCTGTCGAACCGGAGCTTGTGCTCCCGCTCCTCATCGGTCGGCAGGTCGTCACTGGTGAACATGCGATCGAGCATGTCGACCAGCGGACCGTACATCGAACGTTTGTCGTCGAGAATCCGCTCGTGGGCAGCGTCGGCACGCTGCACCCGTAGCTCGTGGCGGCGTGACGCCGTGGCGAAGACACCGGCGACGACGGCGGCCGTGACGGAGGCGACGGCGGCGATGACGGCGACCACGATGGCACTCATGACCGAAGCCAAGCACAAAACCGGTTCGTTCGGTCAGTGGCCGGTGACATGATGCCCTGATGAATCCCCAGGATCCCAAGTCCGTTCTCCACCACTACCTCACGGCAGCGCGTGAGGCGCTCGTGTGGAAGCTGGAGGGTCTGACCGAGTACGACGTCCGACGCCCGCTCACCCCCACCGGCACGAACCTGCTGGGCCTGCTCAAACACCTGGCGGGCTGTGAGGTCACCTACTTCGCCTTCACCTTCGACCGGCCGTTCGACGAGCACCTCCCGTGGTTGGCCGACGACGCCGAGGACAACATGGACATGTGGGCCACGGCCGAGGAATCACGCGAGGACATCGTCGACCTGTACCGGCGGGCGTGCGCGCACTCGGACCGCACCATCGCCAGCCTCGACCTGGATTCGCCCGGCATCGTGCCGCACTGGCCCGCCGAACGTGCGCACACCACACTCCACGCCGTGCTGGTCCACATGATCGCCGAGACCCAGCGGCACGCCGGGCACGCCGACATCGTGAGAGAACTCGTCGACGGTGCGGCGGGGCTCCTCGAAGGAAAACTCAACCTGCCGAACGGCGACGCGGACTGGTGGCGCAACCACCACGACAGGCTGGAGCGCGTCGCCCGTGAGGTGAGCGGACGCCCGTGACCCCGCCCGAGCCCTCCCCTCCGCCGCTTCCGGCGTGCCACACTCGAAGCCGCGAGCACAAGGACGAGGTGAGGGCCACGGTGACGACGGGCGACGATGCCGACGAACTCGTGTTGGTGGGTCGAGGGCCGGTCGCCACCGTGTACGCCGGAGTACGCGACGACGCGGGATTCGCGCTCAAGGTCTACCCCGGCGTGCTCGATCGCCGGACTCTCCGAGCGGTGCGCACCGAACTCTCGACTCTGGCCTCACTCCGCGGCCACGCTCCCGTGCTCGTGGCCGACTCCGTCGAGTCCCTGCCCGGAGGCCGGACGGGCCTGCGCATGGAACTGTGCGCACAGTCGCTGGCCGAGTTCGTCGAGGGCGCGGGGCGGAGGCCGGCGGAGGAGACGCTCACCATGGGTGAAGCCCTCGTGGAGGCCCTGGCCGCCGCGCACGGCCGGGGCGTCGTGCACGGCGGTGTCTCTCCCGGCAACGTACTGTTCCAGGGTTCCGGCGCCACCCTGCTCTCCGACTTCGGTACCACGCTGCGGCGCCGATTCGCCCCCGACACCTCTCCGCACGAGACGGCCGCGCCGGAGACGCTGCGCGACGGCTCGCTGGACGAACGGTCCGACCTCTACGGACTCGGTGCGACGCTGTACTTCGCGCTGACCGGGCGCTCCCCACATCCGCGCTACCGCGGGGAACCCGACGACGCGTACGTGTTGCGTGTGCTGAGTGAGCCGGTGGCCGCGATCGACCGCCCCGACGTTCCTCCGGCACTCGCGGACCTGGTACTGCGCCTGCTCGCGAAGAACCCCGCCGACCGCCCCGGTAACGCGGCGGAGGTCGGCGCCCGCCTGCGAGCGGTCCGCGCGGGCGCCGAGCGCCCGGCGCCCCCACTGCTCCCCGATCTCGGTGAGCCCATCCTGGTGTCCGGCCCGGCGCGGCGGCGCCGTCGGCGACGGCTGGGGCCCGGCCCGGTCGTGGTGGGGCTGATGGCCGTGGCGATGCTCGTCGTCGGTGCCGTGCTGCTGCTCGCCTACCGACCACAGGACGTCGCTGTGTCGCCCGCCCCGGCCGAGATCCGGGGGCCGGCGACGCCGTCGCCGCCGCCGGCCCGCACGCCGCACGTGGAGCTGGCCGAACCCCTCGACCACGGCCACTACGTGGAACTGTCGTGGCACAGCGAAGCGCGACTCCACTATGCCGTGTTGATCGCCGTGGAGGGCGGTGGCCTCGACACCGTGTACGTACGCGACAGGACCAGCCACCGCGTCGAGGTCGATCCGGCGCTGGGGTACTGCTTCCGCGTTCACGGCACCGACGGTGCGCGGGTGTACACCAGCGAGGTCCGGTCGCTCCGCGACGCCACCTGCTCCCTGTGACCGGCCGGGCGGGTCAGGGCGCCCACAGTGTCCGGTGATCGAGCGCTGCGCGTAGCCGGGCCCGCCATCCTCTTCGGGCGAGTCCACGGCGGATCGTGCCGACTGCCTCCCACGCCCGTTCGGTGTCGTCACCGCGGTGGGCACTCCGATCCGACCACACGGCGAGGTCGACCTGCACGGCGAGGTCGCGCACGGCGGCCACCGTCGGCGGATCGGCCACCGTGGTGGCCGCCTCAGCGACGTCCCGCGCGGTCATCGCCGGTGTCACGACGACGCCGTGGCCTCGCAACCGGTCGCGTGCTTCCGCCCACGCCGCGAGCACCCCCGCGGGCCCGGTCAGTCGTCGTCGCCTGCCCCTCCGCACCGCCTTCACCGCGGTGAGCCCGCCGAACCAGCTCACCACCAGCCCCAACGGCACGGCGGTGGCCAGCCAGACCGGCAGGGTGCTCCCCGGGGTCCCGGGGTCGCCGTGCCGCTCCTCCTGCCGTTCGTGCTCTCTTCGCGGTGGCATCGGGCCGGGGCCGTGGTGTTCCACCACCTCACGCGCCTGTTGGGTCACCGCGCCCAGGCCGTCCCCCTTCGGACCGTCCGCCAGGGCGGCCCCGGTCGGGTCCAGCGGCACCCACCCGACGCCCTCCACGGCGACCTCGGGCCAGGCCTCCACGTTGCTGTTGTGGACGGTGTACGACTCGGTCTGCTCGGGGACCCGGAACCCCACGACCAGTCTCGCCGGTATCCCGCGGATACGCGCCAACACGACATAGGCGGCGGCGAACTGCTCACTGGTCCCCCGGCGGCTCGACAGCAGGAACTCCGTCAGGTGCGGCCAGGAATGCCCGGACGTCAGCTCGTCCCCGCTGGCGACGGTGTAGTTCTCCCGCAGGTAGCGCTCCAGCAGGACGGCTGTCCGGAACGTGGGCCGCCCGTCCCCCACCGCTCGCTCCGCCAGCGCGGCAACCTCCGGCGGAACGTCACCGATCGCGGCGAGCCCGCCTTCGGCGTCCCCGTCGACGGCGGCGTCGGCCAGCACCTCGGCGGTGACCTCCGGACCCCACCACGTGAGGGTGTACTCGCGTGGGCTCGGGCCTTCGGGCACGAGCAGGCTTCCGTGGCGTTCCTCGACCAGCGGCGCGGCACCCTCCACCCGGGAGGGCCACGTGCGGCTGGGCAACCAGGGACCGTCCAGGTTCAGCAGTTCGACCCGGGTGGTTCGCCCGCGCACGGCCACGTCGACCTCCGGGCCGGGCCGCAGCCCGGCACCGAGCGTGCGGTACCGGGTGCCGGGATGCCACGTGACGCCGTCGAAGGCGTCCAGCACCACGAGAGGCCAGTGGCCCGCCACGTCGCCGTGGAGCCGGAACAGCGGTTCGGCCGGGTCGGCCAACCGGGAAGCGACGCGATCGAGCGGACTCGCCACACTCACCTGTGCCAGCGGCACGGTCCAGTCGTCCCGCAGCGAGTAACGCGGGCTCGGTGACGGCAGCACCACCGTCACCACGAGCATCGCGGCCACTCCGACCACACCGACGAGGACAGTGTCCGGAGCCCCACCGGCTGCCGCGCGGTCGGCGTCGTCCCGGCCCGCCAGCGCCAGGCAACCCACCACGGCGACGTAGGCCAGCCCGGCCACCGCCGCGGACCACCCCGACACGGCGACGTAGGTCTGCGCGAGGACCAGAACGGCGAGGCTCGGCAGGAGCGCCGCGAACGAGGCGGTCCGGTGCAACAGCTCGATGCCGAGCACACCGGCGACCACGACGAGCAGGGGTACGAACAACACGAGTTCCGCATCGCCGCGGGCGGGCCACGTCGACTGCAACGCCTGCTGCCACGACAACGTGATCCCCTGCCGGAACGCCGCCAGGGTGTCCCCGGTGGGCACACCCGCCACGGTGGTCGGCCACAAGCAGGTTTCCACGACGGCGAGCAGGCCGCTCAGCAGGGTGAGTACCGGCCGCCACGCGGAGAGCGCGGGTCTCCGGCACAGCAACGCGGCGACGAGCACCGCCGAAGCGGGCACCCCGACGGGCGCCAACAGCGCCGGTAGTCCGAACACGGGTACGAACAGCAGTCCCGCGACGACGGCCGCGAGGACGACACACGCGGTCGCGCCTGCCCTCGGTGTCATGCCACGAACTTGTTCCACCACCCGACCGCCTCGTTCGCCGTGGGAGCCCGCAGGACCGTCACACCGGAATCCACCGACACCCCCGGCTCGTCGCCGAGCAGCAGGCAGATCGCCGCCGGGGAACGTCGGGCGGGTACCCGCCACGAGTCGGGGTCCGCCCGCACCGACGTCACGACCACCAGGACGTCCGAAGCGGAGCGGGCCGCCGACACCTCCGGGACCACGGGATCGGCCCGCTCACCCTCCTGGCACACGACACACAGCTCGTCGAGCAGCATCCGCGTGGTCTCCTCGCCGGGTCCGGCGACGAGCTCCCGTCCGGCGGACGTCACCAGCCGCGTGGGCTGCCCCGCCCGCCCGCAGGCGGTGAGCACCGACGCGGCGACGTCCACGGCGTCCTCGAACAGCTCCGGCGACAGCACGTCCGACCGGGTGTCCACCGCCACCGTCACCCTGGGCTGTCCCGGATCGACGAGGTCGCGGACCATCAACCGGCCCGTGCGCGCGGTCGCCTTCCAGTACAGGTGCCGCACCTCGTCGCCCGGCACGTACTCGCGCACGTCCCGCAGGTCCTCCACACCCCGAAGCGCGCCAGGGGTCCCGGTGTGCCGCGCGTGGCGGAGCAGCCTTCCGGGCAGCGGCCGGGCGGCCAGTCGACGTGGGTGGACCCACAGGGTCGCCGTCTCGCCCGCCGTCCACCGTCTGCTCGCCAGACCGAACGGACCCACCCGATACAGGGTGAGCGGGCCGACGGCGTACCTGCCGCGCCGGGTCGTCGGCAACTCGTAGCGTCGGACCGTGCTCTGTCCCGGCCGCAACGCCGAGGTCCGCAGCTCCTGCCGTGCGTGGGCGACACCGTCCGTGAGGCGCAGCCCCTGTTGCCACCGCGTCGACGCGTTCGTCAACGACAGGCGTGCCAACGCCGGGCTGCCGCGCTCCACCCGCTCGGGAAACACGACCCTCCGCGCCTCCACCTTCGGCCCGCGGGCGGACAGCGCGAGTGCCGCGACCACCGACAGGGAACCCGCCGCGCCGAGTCCCCGCGGCAACGGATAACCGGCCCACTGTCCGAACAGGAGCATCGCGACCGAGACGGCGAGCACCACGGCTCCCCGGGCGGTGAGCCGCATCCTCACCGCCCGGGGCTCAGCGCCGGTGCGGGCGTCGCCGTCAGAACCTCACGCACGACCTCCTCGGGAGCGTGCTGTCCCAGCTCCGCTTCGGCGGTGAGTACCAGCCGATGCGCGAGAACGGGTACGGTCACGTCCTTGACGTCGTCGGGGGTGACGAAGGTGCGGCCCTCCATGGCGGCCAGCGCCTGCGCCGTCCGCACGAGCGCGATACTCCCGCGGGGGCTCGCACCGTACCGCACGGCCTTGTGCTCGCGGGTCGCCGCGGCGAGCCGCGCGGCGTACTCGACGACGGCTCGTTCGAGGTGGACCATGCGCACGTCCGCGATGACCTCACGCAACGTCTCGACGTCCACCACGGGCGACAGGTCGTCAGCACTCACACCCGCGCAGTCGCTCATGATGACCAGCACCTCGGTCTCCACGTCGGGATAGCCGACGGACAGCCGCATGAGGAACCGGTCGCGCTGCGCCTCCGGCAGCCGGTACGTGCCCTCCAGCTCGATCGGGTTCTGTGTCGCCAGCACCAGGAACGGCCGGGGCACCTCGTGGGCGGTCCCGTCCACGGTGACACGCCGCTCCGCCATGACCTCCAGCAGCGCGGACTGGGTGCGGGGCATACCCCGGTTGATCTCGTCGGCCACCACGACGTTGGCGAACACGGCCCCCGGGTGGAAGGCGAACTCCTCGTCCTTCTGGTGGTAGACGGTCACGCCGGTGACATCGCCGGGCAGCAGGTCCGGGGTGAACTGGATACGGCTCCAGCGGCCGTCGATACTGCGGGCGAGACAGCGGGCGAGCGTCGTCTTGCCGAGGCCCGGAACGTCCTCGACGAGCAGGTGGCCCTCGGCGAGCAGCGCCGCGACGGAGAACCGCACCAGCTCCGGCTTACCCCGGATCACGCCGCACACGTTGTTGACGATGAGCATGGCGACCTCACCGGCTCGCGTCCCGCTCACTCCGCCTCCCACACGTACCTGTTGGACTCCCAGCGATCGTCCACGACCACCCACACCGTGTCGCCGACTCCCTCGTAGTGGAAGGCCTCGAAGCTCACGTAGCCGTTGTCGTCGGTGGTCTGGGACGAGCCCTCGTTGCTGTAGTAGCGATTGGTGGAGTACGGCACGATGTGGTACTCCGTGTTCGGCTCGAAATTGCGCAGTACGACCCGCATCTTCGCGCATTCGGGCGTTTCGCAGCCGTCGTAGCCGTCCGTCGTCCCCCGCGTCACGGTGACCACCGGGGTGCGTTCCACGGTGACGCTGGTGGTGGCGGGGGCACCCCGGCCCGTGCGGTTCTCGGCCGTCACGGTGATCGTGTAGGTGGTGTCGTAGTCCAGTCCGGTCAGGACGGTGGAACGGGCGCCACCGGACACGGACTTCGAGCGCTGCGCCACCGACGGGGCGGACCACGTGACGTGGTAGGCCGTCACGCGAGCGCCGTTGGACTGCGCCGCGCCCCACCTGACCGTCACCGTGTCGTCGTCGGCCTGTGCCGACACACTCGGCGGCAGGCCCGGTGGTCCGGCCGGATCCGGCGGCGGCTCGGGGTTCGGTCTCGGTTCGCCACCGCCCGAGCTTTCGTCGACACGGACGTCTCGGGCGTCACCGGTCTCGTCGTCGGTGTTGGCCGGCTCGCGTTCCGGAGTGTTCCGTTCCGGCGGCACGGAGGTCTCCCGGCTCGTCCGCTCCTCGTCTCCCACCACGGCGACCGCGTCCACCGCGCCGTCGTGGTCGACCACGAGCACGTGCCTGCCCTGCGCACCTTCGACGTAGACGCGGCCGTCCTCGGCCATCGCGAGCCGGGGATCGCCGCGTTTCTCCGGCAGCCCGGCCTCGTGCAACGGGGTGCCGTCGGAGGCGTAGGTGAGCACGGACTTGTGAGTCCGGTCGAGCATGACCACGGACTCACCGCTGACCGCCGGGGGCGCGAAGTCGCCCTGCGGCAGGTCCACCGTCACCGGCGCCGACGGAGCACGCCGCGGATCGAGTTCGGCCGCGTCCACGAGGAACATGCGGGAGGCCTCACCGTCGAGGATCGCGACCCGCCCGTCGGCGTCCCTCGGCGCGACCCTGGCCGTGTCCGGGATGTCGATACGTGCGGGGACGGACGGTCCCAGCCCTTCGGTCGACACGGCCCGCAACGTGTCGTCGGTGGCGTCGACGAACACCGCCTGCGACCCCACCACGGTAAGGGCACCCGAGTGCCCGCCCGGCGCCACGGCGGGACACGTGACCTGCCGCGCGTCCCGGGGCAGCCGGCACAGCACACCCGAGTCGAGCCGGTGCACCCACAGCGTGCCGTCCGGCGTGGCGACCGGCTCGCCGAGCGGGCCCGGAACCGGAACCGTGGCGTGCTCGGGACCGAGGCGGACCACCATGCCCGCCTCTCGGTAGACCAGATACGGGCCGCCGGGCGTCTCGACGGCGGCGGGCTGCTCGTCGGCGGGTGCGGGGACGGTCCGCTCGACCGTGAGCGTGGACTTGCCGAACTGGACGATGCGCGAACGCCCGACGACATAACCGCTGGTCTCACCGTGCACGACGCTGCTGCCCGGTTCGATGTCCGGCACCCGCATCCGCGCGTCGACCGTCTTGGCCTCGCCGTCGACGTGCACCACCAGGTCGGACTCGGGCTGGGCGACCCAGTGGCCGTCCTGCACGAACCGGAGTCCCGTGGCCGGGGCGACCACCGCCGTCACCGCCGCCACGACCGCGGCGACACAGGCGAGAACCACCGCGGCCAGCGGCCCTCGTCCGCGCAGGACTCGACCACGCCACGTCGACTGTAGCGTTGCGGTCACGTTGTGAGCATAGGAGATGCCGGTCATGATCGGATCAACTTTCCGGAGACTGCCCCATCGGTGCGTGTTTCGGATCCGACTCGGGAAGGACCAGCTCGAAGATCGCGCCGCCCGCCTCGGCGTTGTAGACCCGCAGCGAACCGCCGTGAGCCTGCGCCACCCAGCGAACGATGGCGAGGCCCAGACCACTGGAACCGCCGGTGCTGGAGAACCGGTCGACGCGCTCCTCGACCACCTCCGGGTCGATGCCGGGTCCGTGGTCGGCGACGATGACCCGGCCGCCCGCCACCGTCACGTGGACGATCGCGTCGGCACCGGGCTGACGTCCGTATCTCAAAGCGTTGTCGACCAGGTTGCCCACCGCCCGCTGCACGAGCGCGGCATCGGCGATCACGGTGGTCGGCGCCGTGGTCACCGTGATCGTCGCGGTCCCGGCGTTGGTCTCGTCCACCACCGTGGTCACCAACTGGTCCAGCCTCACCGGCACGGGGGTGATCTCCTCGACACCAGCCGCCAGCCGTGCCCGCGTCAACAGGTCGTCGATGATGCCTCCCATCCTGGCGGCGAGGTTCACCGTGCGGGACAGCAGTTCCTCCCGCTCCGCCGGGTTGCGCTGCGCCGACTCGGCGAGTGCACGCAACGCGGCCACCGGGGAACGCAGGTCGTGAGCCGTTTCGGCGAGCAGCAACTCCTGTTGCTCCAGTGCCGCGACCGCGGGGCGGATCGCCCGACCCGACAGCAGGTGGCCGCCGACTGCCACGGCTCCGAGGAGCAGGGCGCAGCCGCCCACCACGAACAGCACCAGCCGGTCGTGCTCCTGGCTCATCGGGTCGGCGTCGACGGCCGCCACCACGGCCCCGATGTACTGCCCCGTGTCGTTCCGGAAGGGGTCGGCACCGACCCAGACCAACCCACCGTCGGGACCGCGCACGGGAGCGCGGAAGAAGGACTCGGTGAGCACGGCCTCCCTCGCCGCGCCGTTGAGCACGTCGAGGTCGACCTCGACGCAGGATCGCTCGCTGACGTGGCCGGGAAACTGCCCGGTGTCGCCGGGCAGCACGGCGAACTGGGGGCACTGAGTGTTGATCTCGTCATCGGAGATGAACGCCGTGACGAGGGTCCCGTCGTACTGGAGCAGGCGCTTCACCGTGGAGGTGACGCGGTGCACCTCGGCGTCGAGCCGTTCGTGGCCCCGCTCGGCGTTGCCGCGCACCAGCAACCACGCGAACAGCACGAGACCGACGGCGTTGATGGCGGTGAACAGCACGGTGAGCAGCCAGCGCAACCGGCGCAGCCGCGCGGCGGCCGAGGTGTTCACGCGGCCAGCCGATAGCCGACGCCGAACACGGTGAGCACCACGTCCGGCGAACCGAGCTTGCGCCGCAGCCGCCGCACCACCACGTCGACCACGTTGGACATCGGATCGGTGCTGCTGTCCCAGCAGTGCTCGATCAGCTCGGTGCGTGACACCGCCTTGCCCTGTCTGATCATGAGGTACTCCAGCACGGCGAACTCCTTGTCGCTCAGGGACAGCTCGACCCCCGCCCGCCGCACGCGGCGACGCGCGCAGTCCACCTCCAGATCGGTGTGCCGCAGCACGGACGGCCTGCCGGTGCCCGAACGCCGGCACAACACCAGCACCCGGGCCGTCAACTCGGCCATGGCGAACGGCTTGACGAGGTAGTCGTCGCCGCCGTGTTCGAAGCCCGCGACGCGGTCGGCGAGCGTGTCACGCGCGGTCAGGAACAGCACCGGCACGGTCCACCCGCTCCGCCTGCGGCGGAACACGTACTCGGTGGCGTCGCCGTCGGGCAGCATGCGGTCGAACACGACACAGTGGTGTCCGGCGGTGGCCAGTGCGGCGTCGGCTGCTGCGAGGTCGCCCGCCGTGTCGACCACCAGCCCGTGGCCGCCCAGTTCGGCGGTGACCGCCACCCGCACGTTCTCGTCGTCCTCGACCACGAGAACCCGCCAGGTGGGTGCGTGTGTCATCGAATCCTCATGTTCGAACCCGCATCGTGTCGGCATCCGGGTCACCTCCAGGCCGCTTCCAGGCCGCTTCCGCGGCAGCCTAACGCGGGGGTCCGGGTGAGACCGCAGGTTCGGCCCGGCTGGCAGCAAACTGCCTCGCCGTGGGAAAGGGAGAGGGAGGCTTCCGATGTCCAGTCCGACACTGCCCAGTCCGGCACTGTCCACACCGTCACCGTCCACCCGGAGGCCGTCCGCTCCCACGCTGACCCGCATGGCGGTCGTGCCCCCGGTGTCCGTGGCTGGCGCCGTACGCGACCGCGTCGACGTGGCACTCGCACACGCCGCGCGTGAGGTCTGCGTGAGTGTGTCACCGGAGGCGGCGAGCGGTCGGCTCGCCCGGCCGCGTCAGGTCCACTCCGCGAACCTTCGGCGCGGGGTCCGGTACCGGGTGCTGCTGCCGGAGCGGACGCTGACGAGCATCGAGGGCCGCAGGCTCGCCGGGGCATGGGCGTGCGACGGCGTCGAGCTGCGCACCGCGTCGGAGGTTCCGCTGTCCGCACTGTTGATCGACGGCACCGCTGCCGTGCTTCCCGGAACAGGCGGCGAGTCCGCGAACGGCGCGACCCTGTTCACGTTGCCGAGCGTCGTGGACACCACCGTCGAGCTGTTCGAGCGAGTGTGGGCGTCCACCGCCCCGCTGAGGCGGGCCGGGACCGAGGCCGGGGAGCTCACGATGCGGGAACACGAGATCCTGGTCCTGCTGGCCGCAGGCCGCACCGACGAGTCCGTGGCGGCGTTGCTGGGCGTCTCCGTCAGGACGGTGCGGCGCCTCGTCGCGGGCCTGATGGAGCAGCTCGGGGCCCGCAGCCGCTTCGAGGCCGGGGTCAAGGCGGCGCGTCGGGGCTGGCTCGGTTCGTGACCGGAAGTGGCGGCACCCGATACCGTCTGTGTCCGTGCGTGTACTGGTCATCGAGGACGACGAGAACCTGCGGGTGGCGCTGGAGAGCGCCCTGCGCGGTGACGGGTTCGCGGTCGACGTCGCCGGGAGCATCGCCGCCGCCGACGAGGCGGTGAGCGTCAACGCCTACGACTGCGCGGTGTTCGACCGGATGCTGCCCGGCGGTGACGCGCTCGACTACGTGGCCGAGCGCAGACGGCGGGGATGGTCGGTGCCGGTGCTGTTCCTGACCGCGCGGGACACGGTGAGCGACCGCGTCGACGGCCTGACGTGGGGCGACGACTACCTGGTCAAGCCGTTCGCGATGGAGGAGCTGCTCGTGCGGGTGCGCAGCCTCTGCCGCCGGGTCGAGGCTCCGGTGTCGGCGCCGCTGCGGCTGTTCGACATCGAGTTGGACCCCGAGCGGCACGAGGCCTGGCGGGGCGGGGCGCCGCTGTCGCTCACACCGAGGGAGTTCGTGGTGCTGCAGCGGCTGCTCGCCGCGGACGGCCGGCTCGTGCCGCGGCGAGAGCTGGTCGCGGCGGCCTGGGACGAGCTCGTGTCACCCTCCTCGAACGTGCTGGACGTGGTCATTCGTCAGCTCCGCCGCAAACTCGGGCCGCCCGACGTGGTCCAGACCGTGCGGGGATCGGGCTACTACCTCGGGACGGTCCACACCGGGTGATCACGGCTCGTCGGGTGTGACCAGCGGGGTGACCGTGCGGTTGCGCGCACTCGTCGGTGAGGATCGCATCCCGGCCTGGCGGGTCGACGGCGAGGTCGCCCACAAGTCGCAGCAGCCGGGGGCGAGGTCACGCCGAGACCTGCGTTGGTCCACCGCGATCGCGCAGTGGTTCAGTATGACCGCCGCCTGGTTCTGTAGCACCGTGGAACGCGGGAATCGTATGTACGGGAGCAACCGTCGCAAGTTCCTCGGCGTGGGTGGCTCACCCGCGTCCCGTTCCACGACCAGCGCCGTTCCACGACCCCGAGTGCGTCGTCCGCGCGACGAAGGTAGCCACGCACAGACCGACTCAGCGGTGTTCGAACGGAAAGCCGGCAGGCACAGGGCACGCCTGGTCAGGTGTCTCTGACGACCAGTCCGGCCTCGTAGGCGAGGATCGCGGCCTGGACCCGGTTGTCCAGTCCCAGTCGGCGCAGGATGGCGCTGACGTGGGCCTTGACCGTGCCCTCCGACAGCGAAAGCGCGCGCCCGATGTCGGCATTGGACAGTCCGGTGCCGAGTGCGGCCAGTACGTCCCGCTCGCGGGGCGTGAGTTCCGCGACGCGACGACGCGCCATGGCCGGGCGTGACAAGCCCCCGCCACGCACGTGCGTGATCACCCTGCGGGCGATCCGTGGCGACAGGTACGCCGCACCCTCGGCCACCGCGTGCACGCCGATGAGCAGTTCCCTCGGATCGGACGCCTTCAGCAGGAAACCGCTCACCCCGTGTTCGAGCGCCTCGGCGACGTAGACGTCCTCGTCGAACGTCGTCAGCACCACCACCGCCGTGCCGGGCATCGTCTCCCGCAGCTCCGCGGCGGCGGACAGCCCGTCGAGCCCCGGCATCCGGATGTCGAGCAACACCACGTCCGGCCGGTGCCGTCGTGCCGCCTCGATCGCGGCCCGTCCGTCCCCGGCCTCGGCGACCACCTCGATGTCCGCGTCCGACGCCAGGATGGTGCGCACTCCGGCGCGGATCATCGCCTCGTCGTCGGCGAGCACCACCCGGATCACCGGCCACCTCCGTCGCGTCGCCTCACGGACCAGCGCGCCGTCACGGTGAACCGCTGCCCCTCGCTCTCCACGGTCAGCGTTCCGCCCGAGCTTCGCAGGCGCTCACGTAGTGTCGCGAGCCCGGTGCCCGATCCTCTCCCGGCGGACGCGCCGTTCACCGGGTTGGACACCGTGACCTCCAGCGTGTCGTCGTCGGCGACGTTCGCCCGGAGCGACACGGGAGCTCCCGGCGCGTGCCGGGCGGCGTTGGTGAGCGCTTCGCGGACGACGCGGTGGACGTCTCCGCCGAGCGGCCACGGTGGCAGGTCGGCGGAGACGTCCATTCCCGCCTCCCGCGCACGGTCGACGAGGTCCGCCACCGTGTCGGCCGCCGGTGGAGCACCGGCGTCATGTTCCCGCAGCACACCGACGGCCTCGCGCAGCCGGTCGGTCGCGGCCACGGCTCCCGCGCGCACCTCCGCCGCCGCTGCCTGGTGTCTCTCCGGGAGATCGGGCACGAGCTCCAGCGCACCGGCCCGCAGCGACAGCAGAGCCAGTTCGTGCCCGAGCGCGTCGTGCAACTCCGAGGCGATCCTGGCGCGTTCCCGTAGTGCCGCGTGTTCGGCGACCAGCTCCCGCTCCCGTTCGAGATGTGCCACCCGCTGCCGGCCCGCGGCGACCAGTTCGGCCTGCTGGCGGCGGAACCGCCCGGCCAGCCACGGCAACCCCGTGAACAGCGCGACCGCCGCGAGCATGCCCGTGCCCACCCAGAAGTCCGCCACGGTGAAGCCGGCACAGACGACGACGGCGGCGAGGAACACCGGCCAGGCCCGCCGCACCGGCAGGTGACGCCCGTGCAGGTACGCCGCGACGGCCGCGACAACGAAGGCGAGCTGTCGCCACACCGGCACGGTGTCGAGCTCCACCGCGTTCGCCAGACATCCCGCGGCCAGGATCGCCAGGACCGCCCCGTTTCTCACCGCGCCGACCCTACCGAGCGCAGAGCCACCACCCGCGCCACCACTGTGGCCACCGAGGCCAGCGCCGCCAGCGCGAGCGTCACCGTGAGCGGCAGCGCGAAGTACGTCAACTGCTCCCACGTGACGGTCCTGCCGTTCATGAGCACCGAAGCCAGGTCCGGGTACGCCGCCAACACCACGACCGGCACGGCCACGCCCGCCAGTCGCACCCCGAGCCACCACCGCGGGCCGCTCCCGCTTGCTCGCGCCCACCGCCCGGCTCGGACCACACCCAACGCCCCCAGTCCGGTCGCCGTGAGCGCGAGCAACCCGAGAACGAGCTCCACCACCTGCCTGCTGCCTCCGAGAGCGTCCGGAGTCCCGCCCTGGCTCAGCTCCACCAGCCCGGTCAGCACCTCGTAGGCGTCGTCGTAGAGCCCGGCGCCGTTGACCAGGACGGCGAACCCCCACCCGGTGTCGGGGTCGACGGCCTGCACGGCCGTGTAGGTGAAGAGGTTGCCGCTGTGCACGAGGAGGTCGCGCTCGCCGACCCGCTGCCTGCCCCAGCCCATCGCGTACTCGGCTTCGGTCACCGGGCGGTGCAGCTCGGCCAGGCTCTCGGGTGTCACGACGGCGGGGCCGTGACCGTGCTGCGCGATCAACCACCGCCCCATGTCCCGCGCGGTGGTGACGACCCCGCCCGCTCCGCCGTTGTCGAGGAACCCTTCCAGCTCGGATCGTGGGAACCACAGCCCGAACAGGGAGTTGTGGCCGAGCGCCGGTGTCACCTCGGAGGCGTCCACCGCGCTGGAGGACATGCCCAGCGGTGTGAACACGCGCTCGCGCAGGTAGTCGCCGAAGGGTTGCCCGCTCACCACCTCCACGAGGCGGGCGGCGAGCTCGTAGTTGACGTTGCAGTACTCCCAGCGCGTGCCGGGGTCGGCGGCGAGCGTGCCGTCACGCAACGCGGCGACGTACTCGGACAGCGAGGTGGCCTCCTCGGCGGCCGCGATGTCGACCGCGGTGTCGGAGAGTCCCGACGTCTGGTTCAGCAACTCGCGCACGGTGATCCGCCGTGCGCGTTCGTCGGCCATGTGGAACTCCGGGAGGTAGGAGACCACCGGTTCGTCGAGCGCGACCCTGTCGTCGTCGACGAGCGTCAGCACGGCCGTGGCGGTGAACGACTTGCTCACCGACGCCACGCGCATGGGCGTGTGCTCGGTGATGGCTCCGCCGTCGGCGTCGTGGCCGTGACCGGAGGCGTGCACGATCCGGTCGTGGTGCGTCACCACGGCGGACAGGCCGGGCACGCCGGTGCCTTCCCACGCCTGGGCGAGGTAGTCGTCGAACGTGTCGGCGCCCGGCTGTTCCGCCGAGGCCGGTGTGGCGGGCAAGCCGCCCAGCAGTGCCGCAACGGCCAGGACGAGAAGTGTGCGTTTCATACCGATGACCGTAGAAAGTGGACACCGGCGCCCGGATCCGTCGACCGTCCGGAGACACCCCTGACGAAAGTGAGGGGTCAGGTGCGCCACGGGTCGACGACCGCGGGCGCGCACCTACCGCCACGTCACGGTGTGAGGAACGGGTAGTACCAGTACAGGGCCACCTCACGCGTCCCGGGATGCAGCGCGCGGTAGAGGAAGCGGTCGTGGCCGCCGAGCACGAATCCGTAGCGCCGGTAGAAGCGGCAGGCGGCGACGTTGGTGGACTGGGTCTCCAACCGCACGCCGCTCAGGCCGGCCCGCCTCGCCCACTCCACGGCGGCGTCCATGAGCGCGCGAGCGATCCCGGTGCCCCTGTGGGCGACGTCCACGGCGAGGTCGTCGACGACGGCGTAGGCGTTCCAGCCCGCGGAGACGGCCACGTAGCCGACGCAGGCGTTCCGCACCGTGGCGACGAACAGCTCGCCGTCCGGACGATCGAGATACGTGGCCAGTTCGTCGCCGTCGAAACCGTAGTCCTTGGTGTAGGCGGGAACGACGGGGACGACGCGGCTGGTCACATCGTCGTCGAACGGCCCGGCGAGTTCGGCGGTCACCTCGAACGTGAAGTCGCACCGAGCGAGCGACGACAGGCAGGTGGCCTCCCCTCGCACGACGCGAGGAGCCTCCGGCGTGTCAGGGAGCGTTCCCGGCATGGTCAGACGCTCCACGGAGCGACGAGGACGATCACTCCCCCGGCTCGGAGGTGCTCGGTCCGGGCAGGCCCCGCGGTCGAGGCATCGTCCACGTCGGCGAACCGGCGCCGGGTCCGAGTCGCCATGCCGACATCTGGGGAGGGGCGTGTCGACGCCACCCGACTGCTCTCGCGCGTCTCCGCCTCCCTCGAACGGCCGTACGCGTCCGCGCGGCCCCGCAGAGCGGTCTTGCGGTCGTCGTCGAAGTCCCGGATCGTCGACGTCGCCATCGGCACACCTCCTGTCAACGCACTGCTGCCGCTGCGTCCGCGGGAGCGCGGTGCCCGACAGCCGCGCACAAACGGTCCCACACGCCGGAAGCGCGCGAGTGATGGCGCCGCGGGGGTATCGGACGTCGACCTTGCCGTTCCGGTCGTCGATGCACCGCCCGATCGAGTACGCTCGCGGCAGACCTGGGGGATGCTGTGCTCGTATGGATCAACGGAGCTTTCGGCTCCGGAAAGACCACGCTGGCGGATGTTCTGCACGATCGGCTGCCTGAAGCGTTGGCCTTCGACCCGGAATACGTGGGGTGTCTGCTCCGGCAGTCGGTTCCCGATCCCGTGGCCGATTTCCAGGACATCCCGTTGTGGCGCAGCCTCACCGCCGAATTCGCAGCGGGTCTGTGCCGCGAGTACCGCCGACCGCTGATCGTGCCGATGACGCTGGTCGACACCCGTTACCGCGACGAGGTCTTCGGCGGGCTCGGTCAGGCGGGCGTGGACATCCTGCACGTCTGGCTCGACGTCCCCGCTGCCGAGTTGCGTCGCAGGATCGAAAACCAGGTGCTCGTCCCGGACGACGAGGAACGGGACGAACAGGCCCGGCGGTTCCGGCTCGGCAACGTCGACCGCTGTGTGGCCGCGGGCGCCGAACTCCCGCCGGGGACACTGGTACTGCCGGGCGACCAACTGCGTCCGGAGGAGCTCGCCGACCGGGTGGTGCACACGATCACCACGCGCGAGGAACCCGCAGCCGACGGGCTGTCGGCACAGGCCCGCTGATCGACCGAGCGGTCTACTTCCCCGGCCCATACCACTGGGTGGCTTGTCCGGTGACCGCGGCGATGCGGTCGAAGTCGTGGTCGCGGTGGAGCAGGGTGAGACCGTGCAGTTCGGCCGTGGCGGCGACGAGGAGGTCGACGGGACCCGCACCGCGGTGCTGTCCTCGCCGGGTCAGCTCCTCCTGCACCTCCCAGGCGCGCTCGTAGGCACGGTCGTGGACAGGCACCCAGCCGAACAGCAGGCGCAGGTCGTCGACGGTGCGGGCACGGTCGTCGGCGCTGCGGGCGCTGAAGAAGAACTCGAGTTCGGTGATCGGACACACCGCGATGAGTCCGGCGGCCGCGGCCTGGTCCCAGCCGTACTGTTCCGCGTCCGCCCGCAGGAGGCGGGCGAGAGCGCTGGTGTCGATCAGAAACCGGGTGGCGTTCACCGACGGTAGTCGGCCTTGTCCTCAAGGACGTCCAGATCGAAGGCCCCCTCCACGGCGGCGGCGCGAAGGCGGGTGAGGGCCAGCGCCCGCCTTCGGTTCTCCAGCACCTCCCGGAGTGCGGTGTTGACCGTCTCCTTCTTGGTGGTCGTACCCAGAGCCTGCGCCACGTCGGCGACGAGTTCGTCGTCCAGGTCGATCACGGTGCGGCTCATGAGGCATCTCCCGTATATCAAGGAACGAATCGTTGATATCCGACATGATATCTCCGGGGTCGCTCCCTGACCAGTGCCGCCGGCAGGACAGCTCGTCAGCAGGTAGTGACACGCGGGTGGAGATGCCGAGCCCGGCTCAGCGGCTCAGAGTGGTCTCCCGCTCCATGTGCGCCAGCTTCTCGGGGTTGCGCACGGCATAGAGCCCGGTGATGAGGCCGTCGTCGATACGCACCGCCACGACGCTGTCGAGCTCGCCGTCGAGCCGGAAGACCAGAGCCGGGTGGCCGTTGACCTGGGCAGGCTGCAGCGACACGGGGGCGGCGAGCCTGCCCAGCCCGGCGGCCAGCAGGCGCGACACCTTGCCCGCCCCCACGATGGGACGCGGCACGGCCTGCTTGACCCCGCCACCATCACCGATGAGGACCACGTCCGGCGCGAGGATGTCGAGCAGGCTCTGCACGTCGCCGGTCTCGACAGCCCGCTGGAACGCTTCGAGGACACCTCGGGTCTCGGCGGCGGAGACGGCTCCGCGGGGACGGCGCGCGGCGACGTGTTCCCGCGCCCGGTGGGCGATCTGCCGAACCGCTGCGGGGCTCTTGTCGACGGCTTCGGCGATCTCGTCGTAGCCGAAGTCGAACACCTCGCGCAGCACGAACACCGCCCGCTCGGTCGGCTTGAGTGTCTCCAGCACCAGCAGCATCGCCATCGAGACGCTGTCGGCCAACTCGACGTCCTCGGCCACGTCGGGCGTGGTGAGCAGTGGCTCGGGCAGCCAGGAACCGACGTAGGACTCCTTGCGGCGACCGAGCGTGCGCAGCCGGGTGAGCGCCTGACGGGTGGTGATCCGCACCAGGTACGCACGCCGGTCCCGCACCGTGCCGAGGTCGACGTCCGCCCACCGCAACCAGGTCTCCTGCAGGACGTCCTCCGCGTCGGCGGCGGAGCCCAGCATCTCGTAGGCGACGGTGAACAGCAGGTTGCGGTGGGCGAGGAAGGCTTCCGTGGCGATGTCCGGACGGCTGTCCCCGTTCGTTCGCCCGCCACCGGGCACGGTCTGTGACGTCCCAGACATGGATCACTCCCGCTCGCTCTCGACTCTCTCCCCCTCCAGACGCCGAACCCCGCCGTTCTGTGACACCGAGCCCCGTGTTCCACGTCACATCGCCGTGCTGTCACAGGGAGCAGGGCGCCGGCATCTGATGGTCGTCAGCGCGCTGAGCACACGACCCCACGAGTGAGGACGAAAAACCATGGAACCCCGATTCAACCTGTTCACCAACGAGGTCGCCACCAAGTTCGGCAAGCGGTTCGCCAACGCCAGCCTGGTGATCAGCGCGTCGTCGCTGCCGAAGACCACCCAGGAACTGGTGGCGCTGCGCGCCAGCCAGATCAACGGCTGCGCCTTCTGCGTCGACATGCACACCAAGGAGGCCACGGCAGCCGGGGAGTCCCCTGCCCGGCTCAACCTGGTCGCCACCTGGCGCGAGGCAGGCGGGTTCACCGAGGCCGAGCGGGCCGCGCTGGCACTCGCCGAGGAAGGCACCCGGCTCGCCGACGCCCACACCGGCGTGTCCGACGAGACCTGGGCCAGGGTGCGCGAACACTACGACGACGACCAGATCGCCGCGCTGGTCTCGCTGGTCGCCCTGGTCAACGCGGCCAACCGCATGAACGTGATCGTGCGCAACCCGGCGGGTTCGTACGAGCCGGGCATGATGGCCGAAATGCTGAGCTGATCGGCGGGAAAGCGCAGGAGCGCGACCGGTCTCGGCATCGTCCGGGGCCGTTCGCCGCGTTCTCGGCGTCTCACCTCGGTGACGACATCGCGGAGCAGCCGGACGTGGTCCCGTGGCGGGGAGTGTCCCACCACCCCGACGTCCATGGCCTCGACCACCTGATCCCCGACTGCAGGAGCAGCCGGGAGGCGGTGTTCGCCGACCACGACCGGGCTCTGCTGTCCGATGTGGTCACGACGGTGTTCGACATCGCCCAGCCTGCGACGGCCGCCCGCGCGGTGCCCTCAGCCGTGTCCGCCACCGTCCCGGCGTGCCTGTGACGGCGACACCCCGTAGCGCTTGCGGTATGCGGCGGCGAACCGGCTGGCGCTGGAGAAGCTCCAGCGGGCCGCCACCTCGCTGATACCGAGCGAGGGATCGGCGAGCAGGTCGGCGTGGGCACGCTGCAGACGGACGTCGGTCAGGTACTCCGTCGGCGTGCACCCGAGCCACTGGCGGAAACCCTCCTGCAATCGCCGGACGCTGGTTCCCGCCACGGCGGCCAGCTTGCCCGCGGTCCACGCGCGGGCGGGGTCGTCGTGCACCTGGTCCACCACACGCCGGATCGCCCTTGGACGCGGCGCGGGGCCGGACCCGAGCTCCGGACACCCGGTGAGCAGGAATCCGGCCGCGACCGCTCCGGCGAGCTGCTCACGAACCGGACCGCAGTCCCCGAGCAGGCCGGGGTCGCGCAGGTGGGCCGTCAGGCTGCCGATGAGCGTGCGCCATGCGTGACCGCGGCCGTCGGCGAGCACCAACTGTTCGGGCAGTGCGCCGCGCAGGGTCGCGCGGTCGGTGCCCAGTACTCGCTCGGCCTCCCGATCCAGCCATACACTGTCGAACTTGACGCCGAGCACGGTGCACGTCGCGTCCCAGTGGCTGATGAGGGTGGGCGTGTCCGAGCGGAAGACCGTGGCCTGCCCCGGCATGGAGACCACTGCGCCGTGTCTGCCCCGGCTTTCCAGATGCCCGGTCAGGGGCAGGTTGACCTCGTAGGCACCGGGATAGTCGCACGCCACCCGCACGTCGGCACCCCAGCCGACGTGTCCGATCAACACCGGGCCGAGGTCGAGGGTGTGCAAGGTCAACCGTGGATCGCGGGTCCCGCTGAGCAGGCGCAGCTCGTGCGGGAAGTACGCTTCCGCCACCTTCCGGGACGCCTGGTCCCAGTCCCGGGGAGCGGCACCTCGCCGTGCACGCATGCGCAGCAGGATACCTGAGACGCAGGTCACGAACGTGCCGCGCGATCTGTCTCGCCGCCGCGCTCCGCGTGTCGCCCGATCGTCCTCCAACGCCCTACCGTCCGTGCCTGCCCGACAACGACGTGGGAGGACACGACCCATGACGACGACAGAGCGTTCCGACCTCGCCTGGCTCGACGACGTCACGATGACCGAGCTCGAGCGCAACCCGTACCCGGTGTACGAGCGGCTGCGCGCCGAGGCGCCGCTGGCGTACGTCCCTGTGCTCGGCTCGTACGTCGCCTCCACCGCCGAGGTGTGCCGCGAGGTGGCGACCAGTCCCGACTTCGAAGCCGTCATCACGCCGGCGGGCGGCCGGACGTTCGGCCACCCGGCCATCATCGGCGTCAACGGCGAGATCCACGACGACCTGCGTTCGATGGTCGAGCCGGCGCTGCAGCCGGTGGAGGTCGACCGCTGGATCGACGACCTGGTGCGCCCGATCGCCCGGCGCTACCTGGAACGCTTCGAGAACGACGGGCACGCCGAGCTGGTGTCCCAGTACTGCGAGCCGGTCAGCGTGCGCTCGCTCGGCGACCTGCTCGGCCTGCACGACGTCGACTCCGACAAGCTGCGCGAATGGTTCGCGAAGCTGAACCGGTCGTTCACGAACGCGGCGATGGACGAGAACGGTGAGTTCGCCAACCCGGAGGGCTTTCGTGAGGGTGACGAGGCCAAGGCGGAGATCCGTGCCATCGTCGACCCGCTGATCGACAGGTGGATCGAGCACCCGGACGACAGCGCGATCTCCCACTGGTTGCACGACGGCATGCCTCCCGGGCAGACCCGCGACCGCGAGTACATCTACCCCACCATCTACGTCTACCTGCTCGGCGCGATGCAGGAACCCGGGCACGGCATGGCATCCACGCTCGTCGGGCTGTTCAGCAGGCCCGAGCAGTTGGAGGAGGTCATCGACGACCCCACGCTGATTCCGCGCGCCATCTCGGAAGGGCTGCGCTGGACCTCACCGATCTGGTCGGCCACCGCCCGCATTTCCACCAGGCCGGTCACCGTCGCCGGTGTCGACCTGCCCGCGGGAACACCGGTGATGATGTCCTACGGCTCGGCCAACCACGACACCGGGCAGTACGAGGCCCCGTCGGAATACGACCTGCACCGCCCCCCGCTGCCGCACCTGGCCTTCGGAGCCGGCAATCACGCGTGCGCCGGCATCTACTTCGCCAACCATGTCATGCGCATCGCGCTGGAGGAGCTGTTCGAGGCCATCCCGAACCTCGAGCGGGACACGCGCGAGGGAGTCGAGTTCTGGGGCTGGGGTTTCCGCGGGCCGACCAGCCTGCACGTCACCTGGGAGGTCTGACGTGGGCTTCGTGGTGACCGTCGGCGGCAACCGCGTGGACTGCGCCGCCGACCAGACCCTGCTCGACGCCTGCCTGCGGGCGGGCGTGTGGATGCCGAACTCCTGCAACCAGGGCACCTGCGGCACCTGCAAGTTCCGGGTGCTCTCCGGCGAGGTCGACCACGGCGCTTCCCCGCTCCAGACGCTGACCGAGGAGGAGCGCGCGGCGGGCCTGGCCCTCGCCTGCCAGGCCCGCCCCGTCACCGACCTGGAGATGCCCAGCCCCGGACCGTCCGGCCGGGCCGTGCACCCGCTGCGGGACCTCGTCGCCACGGTGCTGGAGGTCTCCGACATCGCCCGCGACACCCGCCGCGTGACCCTGGGCCTGGCGGAGCCGTTGGCGTTCGAGGCCGGACAGTACATCGAACTGGTCGTGCCGGGCTCCGGTGAGCGGCGACAGTACTCACTGGCCAACACCGCGGACGAGGACAAGGTGCTCGAACTGCACGTCAAGCGGGTGGCGGGCGGCGTGGCCACCGACCGTTGGATCTTCGAGGGTCTCGCACCCGGTGACCGGGTGGAGGCGTCCGGCCCGCTGGGCGATTTCCATCTCCCTCCCGCCGCAGACGACGACGGCGGGCCGATGGTGCTCGTCGGTGGCGGTACCGGCCTCGCTCCGCTGGTGGGCCTCGCACGCACGGCTCTGCGCAGGCATCCGGAACGGCAACTGCTCCTGTACCACGGGGTGCGTGGCGCCGCCGATCTCTACGACCTCGAACGGTTCGCGGAACTGGCCGAACGCTACCCACACTTCCGATTCGAGCCGGTGCTGTCCGAGGAACCCGACGCGGCGTACCGGAGAGGGTTCCCCACGGACGCCTTCCTCGAGGACGTGCCGAGCGCGCGCGGGTGGTCCGGCTGGCTGTGCGGACCACCGCCGATGGTGCAGGCCGGAGTCAAGGCGTTCAAACGGCGTCGCATGGCGCCGCGCTCGATTCACCGGGAGAACTTCACCCCGGCGGACGCGCTCGGCGACCCGGACACCTGACCTGTCGGCACACGGATACCGGCGGCACGGGCCGGGCACAGTATCCCGGCCCGTGCCCGCCACCCCCATCACGAACTCACGGCGCTCACAACATGGCGGCCGGGGAGCGTGGGGTGTGGGGGGGGATCGGTGCATCCGGTAGGCCAGATGGTGGCGTGCGGGGTGCTGGCGACGTCCTCGACGGCGCGATGCCCGGGCAGGCCGTCGGCAGCTTGCGCGCCTCAACCAGCGTGTCGAACGAATGTCGGTCGTTGACGAAGTAACACCGGATCCGCCACCGCGAAGGGGTCGCCTACCTGCGTAGCCGGCCCTGTACTGCCGGGCTGGCAGGGTTTGAACCCACCCCCTCGACCTCAGGAGAACGGGTAGGGCTGACCTGCGGAAGCCGGCGACGCAGCTCGTCGAGTGGGTCCGCGCGGGCCTTGAGCCCCTGGGGGCCTCCAAGTGCCGCGAACGCGTCGAACCGCTCACTCGTGAGGGCGGCGTTCCCGCGAGGCGGTGGTTTCGCCTCACCCTGGCCGGACGCCGGCGGCGATCTCAGCGAAGTTCAGCACGTCCTCGCCGTAGAGGCCCTGCAGCCAGTTGGTCTGGTACAGCGTGTCCAGGTAGCGCTCGCCGAGGTCCGGGGCGATGGCGACCGAGGTCATCCCGGGAGAGCCGTGGCGGGCGAGCCAGTCCATCGCGCCGCTGACGACGGTGCCGGTGGATCCGCCGAAGAGGAAGCCGCTGCGAGCCAGCCGGTGGCACGCGCGGATGGTGTCCACCTCGTCTACTATCACAACGTCGTCCACATAGGACTCGTCCAGCAATCGGGGGCGGACGCTGGTCCCGAGGCCGGGGATCATCCGGCGTCCCGGCTCTCCGCCGAAGGTCACCGAACCGACGCTGTCCACGGCGACGATCCGCACCGGACTGCCCAGTTCGCGGAAGTACCGGGCGCAGCCCATCAACGTGCCGGTGGTGCCGGTACCGATGAACAGCACGTCCAGGTTCGGGAACTGGCGGGCGATCTCGGGTGCGGTCCTGCGGTAGTGGGCCTTCCAGTTGCTCGGGTTCGAGTACTGGTTCAGCCACACGTACCGAGGGTCGGATGCGCACAGGGAGTGGACGTAGTCCAGGCGGGCGCCGAGGAAACCGCGGTCGGGGGCCGGTTCGGTGATGATGTGCACCTGACTGCCCAGGGCCTCGATCAGCCGCCGCGCCGACAGGTTGCACCGGGTGTCGGTCACGCACAGGAACTCATACCCCTTGCTCGCCGCGATGATGGCCAACGCCACACCGAGGTTGCCCGACGACGACTCCACCAGGATGGTGTCCGGTGTCACCAGACCGTGCTGCTCAGCCGACTCCACCATTTCGATCGCGGCCTTGAGCTTGATCGAACCGGCGAAGTTGAAGCCCTCGCACTTCAAAAACAGTGAGTGCCCGAACATCGACTCGAGGTCGACGTAGAGTTGTTCCTCGTTGAATTCCAGGGGAGCGGTTATGACAGGCACGAGACCTCCTCGTCTGTCGAGGCTCGCCCGGCACTCATCCGTACCGGCGCAGTTCGTGGAAGAAGTCGTCGACGACATCCAGCTCGCCGGAACGTACCAGTGTGTCGTAGACGTATTGGCCGACCGCGAGGTCCAGAACACCGAGACCGAACGGCGAGAACACCACCGGAAGGTCCGGCCGCGGCCGCACCTTCCCGGCCATCACGTCGTGCAGCGTTCCGTCGAGGAAGTCCCGGTCGCCCGTGAGTTGTTCCGCCAGGTGGGGCGAGGTGTCCGCCTTGAGGCAGTGCTCCACGTCGTCGACGATGTTCGTCGAGGCGAGCACGATCTCCGGCGCGAGGTCCCGTAGCGAGACGTGCAGTACCAGCGGGTTGTGTGTGAACCACGACGGGTCGCTGATGTGCGGGCGACCGGCGACGGTCGCGAAGACCAGCAGGTCGCTCGATCGGATCAGGCTCTCCGCGTCCGTGTGCACGCTCACCGTGCCCTCGGTTCCGGACCGCTCCAGGTAGCGCTGGAAGCCCACGATGCTGTCGGGCGAGGTGTCGCAGACGCCGATCTCCTCGAAGGACCACCCCGTGCCGGTCAGGAACGCGTGGATGTAACGGGCGATCAAGCCCACACCGATGAACCCCACTCGCACCGGGCGGTCCCGGTCGCGGCTGAGCCGGTCGGCAGCCAGCGTCGCGAACGCGGCGGTCCTGGTGGCGCTGATGATCGAGCTCTCCAGACATGCGAAGGGGTAGCCGGTGTCGTGGTCGTTGAGGATGAGCACCGCCGACGCCCTCGGGATTCCCGCCGCCACGTTGCCGGGGAAGCTGGAGATCCACTTCACGCCGGCTACGTTGACGTCGCCGCCGATCGAGGCGGGCAGCGCGATGATGCGGGAGGTCGGCCGGTCGGGAAAGCGCAGGAAGTAGGACTGTGGGTTGACCGAGTCGCCCGCGCTGTGCAGGCGGTACGTGTTCTCGACCAGCTCTACCATCTCGGGCTCCCGTCCCCGCAGAACCTGCCGCACCTGGGCACCCGGGATCACCGCGAAGGACGGCGCGGTGATCGGTTCGCTCGTCGGTGGCTGTGGTACCGACGAGGCCGCGGAAGAAGAGACTGTGGGCATCCGTGTCACCCTCACCAGAGCTGTTCGGGCGGGGTCAGGCGGACCGGTTCGGCCATGCCGACTCCCACGTCGCGCGGTCCCTCGAAGGACTCCCTGCTGTGCGCCGTGCGGATGTTGTCGACGAGCATCACGTCGCCGGGCTGCCACGGCTCCCGGGCGGTGTGCTCCTCGTAGACGGCGTTCAGCACGTCCACGACGTCCTTGCCTATGGGATCACCACCGCCGAAGTGCGTGTTGAACGGCAGGCCGTCGGCGCCGTAGACCTCGACGAGGTACTCCCGCACCTCCGGGTCGATCGTCCACTCGTTGAGAAACGCGATCTGGTTGCACCAGCAGCGCCGCCCGTTGACCGGATGCCGCACCACGGCGCTGCGCCGCTGGCGGGTGCGCAGCGTGCCGTCGGGCTGCCACGCGAACTCGATCGCGTTGGCACGGCAGTAGCTCTCCACCGCCGCGCGGTCGTCGGTGCCGAACGCCTCTTCGACGGTGGCCCCGATCTCGTCGTTGTACGAGCGGGTGAGCAGCCACCCCTCCCGTTCGAACCGTTCGACCAGGTCGGTGGGCAGCGCGTCCAGCACGGTCGGGGAATCGGCCACGCCGGTGGCTCCACCTCTGGTGGGCGCGGTCAGGCACGCGAACAGCATGAGGCTGGGGAACTCCAGCCGGTAGCTCAGCTCGTGGTGCATGCACATCGGCTGGTTCGACGGCCACGTCACCGACGAGTACACGCCGTCGGCGTAGGTCTCGCGGGCGGCGAACGCTTCCCGCTCGGTCATCAGACTGTCGGCCAGCCGGTGGAAGACGGTGCCGACCGCGGTCACGTCGCGGAGCCCGAGCCCGCGCACCAGGACCGAGCCGTACTCGTCGACCACGCTGCGCAGGGCATCGCGGTGCCCGGACACCCACGTCACCGGGTCCGTGACGGCGCCGGTCCGCAGCACGGGCGGTTTACCGGGTTGAACGTCCACATCGAGCAGCGATGCGGCGGAGGCGGACAACATCTGGTCTCCTTTCAACTGCCGTGGAAGCAGGATGCTGTGTCCGGTTCGGTCAGCTGGTGCAGCAGTCGGGGGTGGTGGGCGGACCGGTCGTCCACCAGGCGGGCCAGGTCGGCCAGCACCGGATGCCGGGTGATGTCCGTCAGCGACACGGCGCGGTCCAGCGCGATCGCCAAGCGCACGGCCGACAGTGACGTGCCACCACGTTCGAAGAAGTGGTCGCGCGTGGTGATCTGGTCGGGCGGGATACCGAGCACCGTCGCCCACGCGGCCGCGAGGCGCCGTTCGGTGGCTGTGTCCGGCGCGGCAGTGTCGCGCTCGGCAGTGTCGGGCTCGGCGCCGTCGAGGCTCGCCGCTCGTGTCGTGAGAGTCTTTCTGTCGATCTTGCCGTTGCCGGTCAGCGGCAGACTGCCTTGCCACTGGAAGACCGACGGCACCATGTACTCGGGCAGGGAGCGGGCCAGGCGGTCCCGCAGCGTGGTGGCTTCGAGCGGCCGTCCGCCCGAGTAGAAGGCGACGAGGCGGGCGCTGCGCCCCGAGGGGGCGTCGACCACCACGGCGCCGTCCCGGACGCCGGGCACCCGGAGCAGCGCGTTCTCGACCTCGCCGAGCTCGATGCGGAACCCGCGGATCTTCACCTGGGTGTCGCGGCGGCCGAGGAATTCCAGCTTGCCGTCGGGACGCCACCGACCGTGGTCGCCGCTGCGATACAGCCGCGCGCCCGCACGATACGGGTCGGCGAGGAACGCCTTTCGGGTGCGGTCCGGGTCGTTGACGTAGCCGCGTCCCACGCACACACCGGAGAACACGATCTCGCCGGGAGCGCCGAGCGGGACGAGGGACAGGTCCTCGTCGACGACGTAGGCGGTGACGTTGTTGACAAGCCGTCCGATGGGGATCCGCTCCGAATCCGGCGCCCGGTGCATCACCTCGTGGTTGGTGTCGTCCGATGTCTCGGTCAGACCGTAGGCGTTCACCAGGGCAACGCCGGGCTGGGCCGCGAACCAGCGCCGCACGAGCTCCGGCTTGAGCGCCTCGCCGGTGACCGACACGCACCGCAGATCAGGCAGCTCCCGGGGGGTGCGTTCGAGGCAGGACAGCACCACGTCGAGATACGACGGCACCACCTGGAACACGGCGACGTGGCCGGAGACGATCGTGTCGACGAACCGCTGGGCGTCGAGAATGGTGTCCTGGTCGATCAGCAACGTCCGGCCGCCCACCACGAGCGCGGAGACGAGTTGCCACAGCGAGATGTCGAAGCACTGCGGCGCGGTCTGGGCGACCACGTCGCCCTCGCGGACGCCCAGGTCGTCGATCTTGGCGTGGACGTGGTTGACCAGGCCCGCGTGTTCACACATCGCGCCCTTCGGTTCCCCGGTGGATCCGGAGGTGAAGTAGATGTAGGCGAGCGCCTCCGGGGCGACGGCGACGCCGAGATTGCCGTCGGCGGTGTTCGGGGATCCGGCGGCGTCGTCGATCGCGTCGGCGAAGACCACCCGGACACCGGGCAGGGTGGCAAGCGCCCCCTCGAGCGAGATGGTGCTGCCCGCCTCGGTCAGCACGAGGGTGCAACCGGCGCGGGTGAGTGTGGTGGTGATGCGGTCGGCCGGGAAGTGCGGCTCGATCGGCAGGTAGGCGCCACCGGCCTTGAAGATCCCGAGCACCGCCGCCAGCCAGTCGAGATCGCGTTCGGTGACCACCGCCACCGGCTCCTCACGGTGCAGTCCCTCGGCGAGCAGGGCACGACCCACCGCGTTGGCGCGGTCGTTGAGTTCTCGGTACGTCCAGCTCTTCTCGCCGTGCACGGCGGCGACAGCCTCGGGGTGGGCCCGGACGCGTTCCTCGAACAGTTCGTGGACACGGCGGTCCGGCAACCGGCGGTGCGGCCCGCCGAGACCGTCGATCTGGAGGCGCCGTTCCTCGGCCGACAGCAGGCTCTGCCGCCCGTGCCGGGCGTCCGGGTCGCTCGCCAGCAGCATGAGCGCGGTGAGGTGGTATCCGGCGATCCTGGCGGCGGCATCCGCGTCGAGGACGTCGGTCCGGTACCGCAGCCGCAGCGTGAGTCCCCTCTCATGACGCGGGAAGCTCACCCCGAGCGCGATGTCCTCGATGACAGTGTCCCCGGTGTCGTCCGGATCGAACACCGTCTCGAACGGCGGCGGCGTCACGCCCAGCTCGCGCTGGAGGTCGTCGATCGAGACGTTCTGGTGTGCCAGCAGGTCCGACTCTGCGGATCGGACGTCTGCCAGCATCTCCCGCCACGACACCGCTCCCGTGGTGAGCCTGCACGGCAACGGCGAGCCACTCGCGGCGACGTAGCCGGTGACGACGTCGCGGTCGCCGGACAGTGCGGCCAGCACCCGGGCGTGGGCGGCCAGCAGTACCGGACGCAGCGGCACTCCCAGCTCACCGGCGAGCCGGTCCAGGGCGGTGACGAGGTCGTCGGAGACCGCCTCCTCGTGGACGGCCACACCCGCGACCGGATCGAGGGTCCACCGGGGGACGGCCGTGCGGCCCCCGGTTTCGCAGACCGTACGCCAGTACTCGCGGTCGGACACCGTGGACATGCGCATCGGTCCGTCCTTCCCCGACCGGAGCCGTGTCCGCTGCGGTCGTGCCGGTACCGGAGTCTCATGCGGGCTGACAGGTGAGGGCATCTCGCATCTCCGTGGCCGGGTTTCCACCCCACCGCGCGTGTTGCGGCACCTCCTCGCCCTTCATGAGGAACGAGTCGGGGGCGAGGATCACGTCGTCGTGCATCGTCACGCCGTAGTGCGTCAGGGAGCCCACACCGAGGGTGCAGCGCGAACCGATCGTCACGTGGTCGGACTTGAACGTGCCGTCCTCCTGCGAATGGCACTGGATCTTGCTGCCCGCGTTGAGGGTGCAGTCGTCCCCGATCGTGGTCAGGGTGCGCTCGGTTATGAAGCAGCCGTCGTCGAGCAGCCTTCTGCCGACCCGTACGCCCAGCATCCGCCAGACAAGACTCTTGAACGGCGTTCCGTTGAAGAAGTCGAGGTAGGTGTCGGGCACCTTCCAGAAGCGTTCGTGCCACCAGAAGTACGGCTGATAGATCGAGCACAGCCGGGGCCGCAACCGGCCGAACTTCAGCAGGACGCGTTCCACGAGGACGTGGTACAGCGCGGTGACCACGAGAGTGAGCGAGAGGAACGCCGCCACCAGCAGTTCAGCGTGACCACCGGACAGGTTGGTCACCACGAAGGAGAGCACGGTGAGGATGAGAATGTGCAGCCAGCGGATGAACAACCCCACGCCCATCGTGCGGACGTTGTAGCGGTTCTTCGCCGACAGGCGCCTGCGGAACTCCTCACCCGTGCGCAGGTGGTCGAAGCTGGTGTCCCGCTCCACGGTCCGGGGAATCTCGAAACTCGGTGAGCCGAGCAGTCCCACGTCCTCCCTGACCGGGCCGTCGAGCGGGACCATCACCTTGGTCGCCAGCAGGCAGTTGTCGCCCGTCCTGCCACCCGCGGGATAGAAGACCTGGTTTCCGAGGAAGTTGTGCGCCCCGATCGAGGTGGGCAGCAGCCGGAACGAGGTGCTGGAGTACTCCGCGTTCATGAACGACAGCCCGTCGGCGACCATCGTTCCACGGCCGACGGAACTCAGAAACGGCGTCTCGTGCTGCACCGCCGAGCCGAAGTTCGACCCGGTCTGTTCGACATGCGACAGGTTGTAGCCGATGCCGCGCAGGTAGTGGACGATGTAGGAACTGTCACCGAACAGCCAGACGAAGAACCTGCTGTTGGAAAACCGCGCGATCGTCCGGTGCAACGAGTAGTGCACGCCGTACAGCGGGTAGGCCTTCCCCGGTCTGAGGGCGAGGTTCATCAGGCGCGGCAGGACGGCCACCGCCACCAGGCCGACGAGCACGAAGGCCGCGAACAGGGCCGAGGACAGGATCACGGCGACGAGGTAGGGACGCGGGGTCAGCAGGTTTTCCTGTTCCGGCCCCAGCACCGTCCCCATCTCCGGCACTCCGGCGAGCAGCATGTACACGCCTCCCACGGACAGAGGCACGAACACGAAGCACACCCGGACCAAGGAAAGGAAGCCGTACATGATGCGGCGCATCGGGCGGTCCGGGGATGGCTCCACACGGATGTAGTCCACCTCCGTCGGTTGGGCCGGGGAACCGTGCCAGCGTTGCCCGTTCGGTACCGCTCCTCCCCGGTGCAGTGAGGACGAGTGACCGAGTTGCGCACCGTCGCCGATCGACGTGTCGATGTCGAGCACGGTGTGCTCACCCACAAACGCCTCGCGTCCGAGCGTGACGCGGCCGGTTTGGAGCGTGCCCTCGTGCGCCCGGTAACCGAGGAAGAACGAGTCCTTGCGGATCACCGTGTCGCTGCCGATCTCGAGCAGGTCCGTGCAGACCGGCACGTGCTTCGACAGGATCGTGACACGCTTGCCGATGCGAGCACCGAGTGCCCTCAGGTACAGCACGTACAACGGGTTGCCGACGAACAGGATGATCGGGTTGGCGTGCAGCAGCGCCTTCACCGTCCAGAAACGCAGGTAGGCGGGGCTCCACGCGCGGATTTCCCGAGGCTTCCACCGCCCGATGAGGATCCATTTCGCCAGGATCGGCAAGACACACATCCCGGTCAGTCCGGCGCTGCCGACCACGACGGCGCGCAGGTAGATGTGCAGTAGGTCTCCGCCCGTGGAGATCCAGGCGTAGCCGCGTTCGGCGACCAGGGCGGCCAGCATCGAGTACGCGAGGAAGATGGCGGCCTGCAGCACGCCGCAGAGGATGTAAGCCCGTGTGCTCGTCCGACGTGTGTCCTCCGTGGCCGGGACGGGGGCGAGTGCACGGGTCTCGGCCGGGGTGACCGAGACATCGGCGAGCGCGGTCGTGAGGCTTTTGATCGTGGGATGTCGGTAGATGTCCTTCATCGACACCGACGGCAGATCCGGGTGTTTCCTGACTCGCGCGCAGAACTGCGCCATGAGCAGTGAGTTGGCACCGAGATCACGGAAGAAATGACTGTCGGCGGATACCGCGTCGACACGCACCACCTCGGCCAAAAGCGTGGACAGGCTCGTCTCCAATCGATCGCCGCTGAGGACGACCTCTTCCGCGTTCACGGCCATGTAGTTCCCCTTGTCTCCCGGTCGACACGGATTGTTTTCCGTTCGACACGGAATGTCGAGACGAGACATCCGCCGTGTTGGCGACGAATCACTGGTGCACCCCCTGCGGGTCGCGAAGGGTGGCGCCTGACGAACCCTGTGTCGGCATTTTTCCACATCGGTCCAGTCGCCGCTGCGGGCTGGGAAAAGCCGGCCCGACGACGTGTCGGGTTCGGTCAGCCTCCCGGACCGAAAAGCCTGGAACCCGGCAGCCGAACATGGACGATCGCCTGTTCGCAGGGTTTGCCGTGCCGTCCGCGTGGCGATGGTGCACAAATCCGTGCGAGGGCACGGATTTGCGTGTTCGTGCGGATTGTTGCCGCTGGTCTCGTGGTGGTGGAATCGACACTGGGCTTCGGGCCGCGCTGCCCACGACGCCCTCTCGCATCTCCCTAGAAGAACGACAGTTGTTCAGTCCACTGAGTTTGATCGCTCTGAGAACGATCATTTCGCGCCGCCGCTGCCCCAGGGCCGGCATCGGGAATCCGGTGTCTTCTCGGAACGCGATGCGCACCTATTAAGAGACTCTTGTTTCCTAGTGATGTCAAGATGACCTGTGCCAAGTCATGAAATTTCTTCTTCCATCCCGGTGCTGTCACCCGTTCGCGAGGTCGTCCACGAGACCGGCTTCGACGACGAACGCCCCACCCGAAGCCCCGGTTTCGACGCATGTGCGGCCTGTCCATGACCGGCGACGGCCAGAACACCCTCGCCAGCATCGAAGCGAAGTTCGACGGCCGCTTCGAGTGCTACGCCGCGCCGCACTGCTCGGTCGCGAATCCGCATGACCAGCACAACTCGGCTCACTCGGAGAGTTCTTCGTTCAAGGTCGCGAAATGTGCGACCGTCCCGGCGATCGCGTGTAGATAGTGGTCCAGCACGACACGGTTGACGTTGTCCAAGCGATCGCAGGCTGCGTGGAAGCACCGGTCGAACACCTGGCCCGCCTGACCACCCCAGTTCCGAGCCTGCTCCTGGCTCTTCACCGCGCTGTCACCGTTCTCGGCACCTCCGGAGGGGATACCTGCCTCGACGAACGGCGACTCGTCGTCTCCGACGAACTCGGTGATCTCCGCCTTCACTCCCGTTGTCGCCAGCTGATCGGCGAGGACGCGTCCAACCGTTGCGGAACCGGGAGGTCCCGATGCCGACTCGTCGTGCCCCACACCGCCCTGCACCATGTAACCGCCGTTCGGGGAGGCCACCATGTCCACGTTCAGATAAAGCATGATCTTGCGGCGATCGTCGGTCGAAAGGCTCTCCACGTATCCCGTCGAGCCCTCCAAGCCGGTCTCCTCGGAACCGAAGAAGGCGAACCTGACAGCGTTACGCACGGGAGGAGAAGCACCGAGGCGGTCCGCGATTTCCAGCAGCGTAGCCACGCCAGAACCGTTGTCGACGATACCCGGGCCGTTCTTCACCGAATCCAGATGCGCCCCGATCACTACCACGCGTCCTGGATCTCCGGTGCGGGTCTGCGCGATGACGTTCGGTAGCATCACCCGCCCTCCACCATGCTCCTGGGCCACATAGTTCGGGGTTTCCACGTCGTAACCGGCGCGACGCAGAGCGCCGACGACGTAGTCGACGCTCGCCGCGAACCCGGGGCTGGGGGAAGCTCGATTGCCGCCGTTCTCGTCGGCGATTCTCTGCAATGCCTGAAGGTGGGCGAACGCTCCGCTTTCGCTCACGTCATCCTTCAGCTCTTGCGCCAGTCGCCCATCCGTCACCGGACCATCGGTGCTTGGTGGCTCCGGGTTCGTGGCACCGCAGGCCGAGAGAGGCAAGGCGATGATCAACGCTATCGCGAGTCGGAGGCCTCGGGATGGCCGCGACGGCAAGTACAACGTGACTACCTCCCTGGCTACGTTCCCGGTGCTCGCGTCAGCCTGCGCGGCGAGGTAGGGAGACGGATGTCAGCCGGGTCGTGCTTCGGTAGTTGTCATCGAATTGTCGCGCATACCACCTGCGTTCGCAGCGAAACAGCATCGCCCACGCGCGAGGGTGCGGTTTCGGCGGTCCGGGCCTCGGTGACGATGAAGAGCCGCAGGTTGGTGCCCTGTGTCGTAGGTCGGCGTGTCGACGGTTGCGAAGGAGCCTGCCTCTCTTCGAGGCGGAGGCCCGGGGAGGGACATCGCCGGAGATCTGGGGTGCCGGCGCGGGGCAATCGGCCGCCACCCACCCCGCGCTCAGCGACGTTGACGTCCGGTCCGCTCCCGCTGATCTGGCGTAGCCCGCTCACGCTGTGCCAAGACGGGGCGACCTTCGTGCGGTGGTGATGAGCGTGGCCAGGCTTGGCCCTTGAAATGGCGTGACAGCCCTGGGGAGGTCGACGGGATGACGCACCCACAGGAGACCACCAACGAACCGGCACTGCCGGCACTTTCCCGGCCATCCCGGAGACCTGCCCGCCCGGCGAGGGCCCTTCAAGCAGTCCAGTGGCCTGTGATGTGGGCAGCGATCAGGGTCCAGGGACGATTGCCCCGCTGAATGGGCGTAGTAGTCAGCGGTTCACAGCCGGTGTGCCGACGTTTAAGGTAGGTCTGTGCGCCAGAAAGTGTCTGGTCGCACGTTGAGGTTGTGCTGGGGACGGCCTCTGTTCCGTCCGGAGGCGGACGCATCCCTGTCCGGCAGGGCGGTCTCGTGGAGGGATCCCCTGTGTCTGCCCTGGTGTCGCACCGCCGTGGCTTGTGGCTTGTCTTCTTTCTCAACGGCGCTGTGTTGTCGAGTTGGGCGCCGCGCATCCCGGCGGTCAAAGAAGAACTTGCTCTGTCCGATTCCGCTCTCGGCCTGGCGCTGTGGGGGATCGCGCTCGGATCGGTGCCGACGCTGCTGCTGACCGCGCGCCTGCTGCGTCGGGTGTCCGCCCGCACGCTGTGCCGGGTCTCGGCGCTGGTGTTCGCGGCCGGGCTGCCCCTGATCGCCGCTGCGGAGAACCTGGTCACGCTGACGCTGACGCTGGTGCTGCTGGGGGCGGCCAGCGGCATGCTCGATATAGCGATGAACGCGGCCGCGCTCGGACTGGAACGTGCCTGGCAGGTCACCCTGCTGCCCGGATTGCACGGCGGCTACAGCCTGGGGATGCTCTGCGGCGCCGGGATGGGGGCTCTGGCGGCCGGCTCGTTGTCGGTGGCCGAGCATTTCGGTCTCGTCACGGCCGTGTTGCTGGGCGTGCTGGCCCTGGCCTGGTCCCGGTTAGCCATGGCCGACCCCGATACGGGGCAGTCGACGTCCTCGCTTGACTCTCACCGGCGGTGGCGCCCGTCGTGGGCGCTGGTCGCCTTCGCGCTGTGCGCTCTGCTGACCGAGGGGCTGATCATCGACTGGTCGGCTGTGCTACTGCGTCAGGAACTCGGCGCCACGGCCACGGTGGCCGGGTTGGGGGTCACGATCTTCAGCGCGGCTATGACGTTGTCGCGGGCCCTCGGCAACAAGCTGGTCACCCTCACCACACCGGCTGGGGTGGCCCGCGGGGGTGCCGCCATGGTCACCGTCGCGTTGCTGGCCGGGCTGCTCCAGCCCCACCCGGAAGTGCTTCTCGGGGCGTTGGTTCTCGTCGGGCTGGGCTGCGGCCCGTTGTTCCCACTGGCCATCAGCACCGCCGCACGCAACACGACGGTGCCCCTCGGCACCGTCACGGCCTCGCTGACCGCGTGGGGCTATCTCGCCTACCTCGGTGGCCCACCCTTGGCCGGCACCGTGGCCGACCACCTCGGGCTGTCCACAGCGCTGCTGATCCTCGGCGGAACAGCAGCAGCCACGATGCTCGTCGTCAGCATCGTGGGCGTGTCCTGGACTACCCCACACACCACGAACCCGCCCGAATCCACTGTCCCACCGGAGATACCAGACAGAGAAAACTGAGGAAGCACATCGGACGCTGGCCAAGGAATCGTCGTTCCGGACCGTGATTCCCGAGTCCTCGAAGCTGAATCGGTAGTCAACGCTGCGCTGCGCTGCAAACAACTTTCCTGCCAACCGGCACCGCGGCTGCCCTCCCCGCGGCATCCCGGAGCCTGCCCGTCCGGCGAGGACATCTCTTTCTTCTTCGGCGGCCCGGAGGGGCCGCCCTTGAACAAGAGAAGAAAATTTGAACACGTTCTACGCAGTGGTTTTGTGTGGTCTCAACTGATGTTGCCGCAGAGATACCCGTCAGCTGGAGGGGTTGGTGTCTGGGTTAGCGCCGAGGCGCGCGAGCAGCCTTTGGCTGAGCACAATGTCGTGCGGCAGCTGCCTGAGCTCGGCCGCGTCGATGACGACTCCCTGTCGCTGGAGGGTCTGCTGCAGGGAGTCCCAATGGTCTGTTGCCATGTCCTCCTGCGAGAGCCCGTCGAATGGCTCGTCCGGGCCGACGACCATGCGCGTCGTCTCCTGGATACCCTCGACTGATTCCGCGGCCCAGTCCTGGGACGAACCCCAACCTCGGTCATCCAGCAGCAGCACCCGGCTTCCGTCGGCAAGCTCCGCCTCGTGACGCGCTGATACTGAGACCTGTCCCGTGTCGTTCACGTCGTCGATATCGGCGAAAGTCACCAAACGCGTCACGGCAATCATCGAGTCGTCACCCTCTCGCTCCAGTGCGCCGTCAACCATCGATTGGGCGACGATAGCCCTGTCCCCCGCGGAGTTTCCGTGATGATCAGCAGCGTGCACACGACCGTGGATGCGACTGGCGCGTGGGATCTCTTGCTCATCCGCCGTGTTCCCCTGTGCCCCAAGGATCTCGGAGGCCTTCGAGGAGTGATGGTGGAGGCCGCGACGGCCATGGACGACATCTTCGAGTGCAGGGCCCGAGAAGCATAGTCACCCAGTTAGTCACTCAGTCGGCCGGCGGCTCGCCTCGCTAAACGGACGCGCTCCGCGCACACCCATATCCAAAAAGAGCCCCTGACCTGCGGTTTCCCGCTGATCAGGGGCTCTTCTACGACCGTCGGGCTGACAGGATTTGAACCTGCGACCCCTTGACCCCCAGTCAAGTGCGCTACCAAACTGCGCCACAGCCCGGCCACCACCGTTGCGGTGATGGCAGCTAGCTTACCGTGCCCTCCGAACGTCCCGCACGGGGGGTGCCGGTGTCGATCACGCGCTGGTCACGCCGAGGCGGCGCGCCAGCTCCGGGGCGTCGGCGGTGCCCTCCTTCAGCGTCGTGGCACGCCAGGCCTGCCACATGTCGCGGGGCGCGTCTTCCCAGTTCAGGGGGCCGAACGGCGGCTGGGGGTCGTACTCGATGCCGAACTGCACCTGCCGCGCCACGTCCTCACCGGCCAGGGTGGCGACCAGGTGCAGGGCGGCGTCGATGCCCGCCGCCACGCCCGCCGCCGTGAACGCTCGGCCGTCGGCCACCCAGCGCTTCGCCACGGGCTTCGCCCCGAACGCCTCCAGCAGGTCGAGGAACGCCCAGTGGGTCGTCGCCTCGCGATCCTCCAGCAGTCCCGCCGCGCCCAGGACGAGCGAACCCGTGCACACCGACGCCAGTGTCTCCGCCGTCTCCCCCGCCCGTCGCAGGTAGGCGAGCAGCTTCTCGTCCGACATCGCCTCGATCGTCGACACCATGCCGCCCGGAACCACGACGGCGAACGGGTCCGGCACCTCCTCGAACGTGTGACTCGCCGCGACGCGCAACGCGGCGTTGTCCGACGGCATCGGATCGGTGTGTTCTCCCACGACCACGGTCCGGTACTCGTCGGGCCGGAACGCCGACAGCGGGTCCAGCACCTGGAGTGGCCCCACCAGGTCGAGTGCTGTGAGGCCGGGATACGTCACGAACGCGATCGTCTTCATGCCGCCACGATCACCGCGCGGACACCCTCCGTGGGCTGTGGGTGTCCGAAACCGCACGGACCTTGTCCGATCCACGCCGCTGCTAGTGTCGTCGCGTGCGCCGCGTCGTCCTCGTCGCCTACGACAACGCCCAGCTGCTCGACGTCTCCTGCACCTCGGACGTCTTCGACGGCGCCAATCGGCTGGGCGTCACCCCCGGCTACGAGGTCACCCTCGCCACCGTCGGCGGTCGAGCGGTGCGCTGTTCCGGCGGTCTCACGCTCGCCGCCCACGCACGGCTCGACCAGGTGCGGGGTCCCGTCGACACCGTGCTGGTGGCGGGCGGGTTCGGCCACGAGGACGCGGCCGGCGACACCCGGCTCATCACGCACGTGCGCAGGCTCGCCGCCGAGGCCCGGCGCGTCGCGTCGGTGTGCACGGGGGCGACGGTGCTCGCCGCCGCCGGGCTGCTGCGGGGGCGACGCGCCACCACCCACTGGGGCTGGGCCGCCCGGCTCGCGGCACGCCACCCCGACGTGACCGTGGACCCCGCGCCGCTGTTCGTCAGGGACGGCAACGTCTACACCTCGGCGGGTGTCACGAGTGCCCTGGACCTCTCCCTCGCCCTCGTGGAGGAGGACCACGGCGCCTCCGTGGCCCGCGACATCGCCCGCTACCTCGTCGTCTACCTGCAACGGCCGGGGAACCAGGCCCAGATGAGCATGTTCCTCACCACGCCACCACCCGACCACGAGCCGCTGCGCGACCTCGTGTCGTACATCTGCGCGCACCCCGCGGACGACCTCGGCACCGAGGCGCTCGCCGCCCGCACCGGGGTGAGCGCTCGGCACCTGACGCGCCTGTTCACCACCCACCTCGGGGCCTCGCCCAGCCGTTACGTGCGGACGGTGCGGGTGGAGGCGGCGGCCCGCCTGCTGTCCACGAGCGACCTCCCGCTGGCCTCGGTGGCACGGCGCTGCGGCTTCGGCTCCGCGCACACCCTGCGGCAGGCGTTCGTCGCGCACTACGACACCTCACCCTCGACCTACCGCCGCATGCTTCGCGGCGGCGGGCCTCACGACCGGGCGAGCATCGGGATGCGTCCCCCCGCGACGACGGCCTCCACCTGACGCGGCGACAGCCGGTGACGCAGGCGGTAGTCCTCGTCCTTGGTCTCGTTGCGGATCGTGATGTCGCTGTGGTTGGTGAGCCGCTCGCGCAGTCCGTGCAGGCTGAGCACGTCCCCCTGTTCGACGCGGTCGTAGTCGGCCGGGTCGGTGAACTCCAGCGCGAGGATGCCGAAGTTGGCCAGGTTCTGCCAGTGGATGCGCGCGAACGACTTGGCGATCACGGCCTTCAGCCCCAGATACCTCGGCGTGATGGCCGCGTGTTCACGGGAGGAGCCCTGCCCGTAGTTGTCGCCGCCCACCACGAAGTGGCCCGTGTCCGCGCAGTCGCTCGCCCTGCGCGGGTACGTGGGGTCGACCTGGTCGAAGGTGAACGTCGCCAGTTGCGGCACGTTCGAACGGAACGGCAGCGCCCTCGCACCGGCCGGTGAGATCTCGTCCGTGGAGATGTTGTCGCCGACCTTGAGCAGCACGGGCGCTTCGGCGTCGTCCGGCAGCGGGGGCATGTCCGGCAGCGCCGAGATGTTCGGCCCCTTCACCAGTTTCTCCCGGCGCGCCTGTTCGGGCGGCAGGGGTGGCAGGAGCATGTCGGTGTTCACCGACGCCCGCGCGGGCAACGGCAGGTCGGGGTAGTCGAGACCGAGCTTGTCGGCGAGCTTCCTCGGGTCGGTGATGACTCCGGTGAGCGCGGAGGCCGCGGCCGTCTCGGGTGAGCAGAGCCAGACGGAGTCCTCCCGTGTCCCGCTGCGCCCCGGGAAGTTGCGGGGAAAGGTACGCAGGGAGTTGTGCCCTACCGCGGGTGCCTGTCCCATGCCGATGCAGCCCATGCAACCGGCCTGGTGGATGCGGGCGCCCGCCGAGATCAGGTCGAACGTGCCGCCCATCTTCGTGAGGTCGGCCAGGATCTCGCGCGAGGTCGGGTTGACGTCGAAGCTCACCGCGTCACTGGCCTGCCGCCCGCGCACGAGGTAGGCGGCGATGGCGAAGTCCCGCAGTCCGGGGTTGGCCGACGAACCGATGACGACCTGCCCGACCTCCGTGCCCTCGACCTCGCTCACGGGCACCACGTTGTCCGGTGAGGACGGTCTCGCGATCAGCGGCTCGATCGTCGACAGGTCGATCTCGTCGGTGACGTCGTAGGTGGCGTCGGGGTCGGCGACGATCTCCCGGTAGTCGTCCTCGCGGCCCTCCGTGCGCAGGAACTCGTACACGGCGGCGTCGGACGGGAACACCGTCGTGGTCGCCCCCAGTTCGGCCCCCATGTTGGCGATCACATGCCGGTCCATCGCCGACAGGGTCGACACCCCCGGACCGTGGTACTCGATGATCCGGTTGAGACCACCCTTGACGCTGTGTCTGCGCAGCATCTCCAGGATGACGTCCTTCGCCGACGTCCACGGCGGCAGCTCACCGGTCAGCCGCACGCCCCAGATCTCCGGCATGCGCACGTACACCGGTTCGCCCGCGATGGCCAGGGCCGCTTCGAGCCCGCCCACGCCCATCGCCAGCATCCCCAGCGCACCCGACGCGGGGGTGTGTGAGTCGGAGCCCACCATGCTCTTGCCGGGGACGCCGAACCGCTGCATGTGCGTGGGGTGGGACACGCCGTTGCCCGCCTTCGAGTACCAGATGCCGTAGCGGCGGCAGGCCGAGCGGAGGAAGGCGTGGTCCTCGGCGTTCTTCTCGTCGGTCTGCAGGAGGTTGTGGTCGACGTACTGGACGCTGACCTCCGTGCGCGCGCGGTCGAGACCGAGCGCCTCCAGTTCCTGCATCACGAGCGTGCCCGTGGCGTCCTGGGTCAGCGTCTGGTCGATCCGCAAGGAGATCTCCTCCCCCGGTTCCATCCGGCCGTCGACCAGATGGTCGGCGATGAGTTTCTGCGCCACCGTCCTACCCATGCCCCGTCGACTACCCGTTCCGGGCGGATCGGCAACCATGGCGGTCGTGTTGCGCGACTACCGAGGGGACGTGCTGCTCGCCGTCGCGGCGGGCGGCGCACTCGGCAGCCTCACCCGCTACGGGCTGGCCGAGCTGCTTCCCCACCCTCCCGGCGGGTTCGCCGTGGCCACCCTGGTGACGAACGTGCTCGGGTGTCTGGGTCTCGGCACGCTGATGGCGTTCGTCGAGCACGGCAGGCCTTCCCGGCTGGTGCGGCCGTTCCTCGGCATCGGGTTCTTCGGGGGGTTCACGACGGTGTCGACGTTCGCGCTCGACACGGTGGAGGCGGTGCTGGACGGGCACGTCGGCGTGGCCGTGGCGTACGTCGGTGGGTCCCTGGCGGCGTCCCTGCCGGCCGTGGCCGCCGGACTGGTGGGCACCGATCGGCTGCTGCGGCGGTTCGCCCGAGGAGGTGAATCGTGACGGTGGTTCTGGTCATGCTGGGCGGGGCGGTGGGCGCCACGCTGCGTTACCTGCTCGACACGCTGGTGCGCCGCAGGCAGAGCTCACGCTTTCCGTGGAGCACGCTCGTCGTGAACGTCCTCGGCAGCGTCGTGCTCGGCATGCTCACCGGCGCGGCGCTGCCCGGAGCGGCCGGGAGTGCGAGCGACGCGGCTCTCGGCGTGGGACTGTGCGGCGCGCTCACCACGTTCTCCACCTTCGGCTACGAGACGGTGCGGTTGTTCCTGGACGGCGCGCACCGGACGGCCGTGGCGAACGTGGTCGTGACGACGGCGGCGAGCCTCTCGGCAGCCGCGGGCGGAGTCGCGGTCGGAGGGCTCCTCGGCTGAGGTGTGTCCTCATCGGAGGATGCGTGTGCGGCCTCTCAGTCGAGACAGAACTCGTTGCCCTCGATGTCCTGCATCACGAGGCACGACTCGTTGACGCCATCGGCACGCAGGAGTCGCACGCGGACCGCGCCGAGCGGGACCAGCCGCGCGCACTCGGCCTCGAGTGCGGCGAGGCGTTCCTCGCCCACGAGCCCGGTGCCGACCCGCACGCAGAGATGCACCCGGTTCTTGACGACCTTGTCCTCGGGAACGCGCTGGAAGTACAGTCGCGGGCCCACACCCGAGGGATCGACGCAGAAGAACGACGAACCCTGACGCTCAGGCGGCAGCGAGCGATCGAAATCGTCCCAGGTGGCGAACCCCTCCGGCGGTGGCGGCACGACGTATCCGAGCACCTCGCACCAGAACCGGGCGAGGCGCTCGGGTTCCGCGCAGTCGAAGGTGACCTGGAACTGCTTGATCGACGTCATCGGGCCACCGTAGTGACGCGTGCTGTTCCCAGAGAACCGGTTTTTCGTCGCCGCGTAGGGTGGGTTCCCGCGCGGCATGAGCTGGTGACGTGCCCTAGCCGTCCCGGCACTGGTCCCGGACCTCGGGGAGCCGCTGGAAGCCTGCCGACTCGTAGGTGGCGACGGCGCCGACGTTGGAGCTCGGGGTGTACACGATCGCGCTCGACGAACCCAGCTCCCGGAGTGCGGCCGCCGCAGCGAGGGTGATCGCCTTGCCGTAGCCGTGCCCTCGATGGTCCCGGTGCACACCCATCGGCTCCAGCAACCCGGGCTTCCCCGGACCGGCCGACCACACCGTCACCACCGCCACCGCGTCGCCCTGGTCGTCGTACGCGGCCAGGCACCGGGCGTCGGCGTACGGCGGTCCGGCCGCCATCGCGTGCCAGCGCTCGTCCGTGAACGTCGACCCCTCGAACGATGCCCGCAGCACGGCCGTCCACACCGAGGCCTGCTCCGGTCCGATCATCTCGACCCGCACGCCCGGGTCCTTCACCGGCTCCCTGAGGTCGCGGCGCAGCGGCGTCCACGGCTCGTCGAAGTGCCAGCCGTGCTCGGACAGCAGGTCCTGGACCAGGGCACCCACCGGGGACTCGACCGCCACCCTCCCCTCGCCCAGCACGCCGCGCTCCGGCTCGGTCAGGTCCCCTGCCAGCCGCCGCGCCAACTCCTCGTCCCGACGGGCGTCCGGCGCGATCGTCAGCCGCACCAGCCCGGGACCATCCAGCAACCCGACGGCGAGGATCCGGCCGTCCCGGCTCCACGTCCGGACCGCCGCGGCCGTCGCCTCCGCACCGAACCGGTGGAACCACCCCAGATCTCCCGGATGCAGTTGCCACGGAGCCCCGTCGTGCTGCCACTCCCGCAGTACACCCACAGCCTCGCTCAGCCCGTCGACCCCCGGCTTGCCCAGCACGATCGCCATGGCCCGAGCCCACCTCACCACGCCGTCCGTCCGCAACCGGTTTTCCGGCTCGTGCGGCGTCGGCGACGTACCCGGCTTGAGGGTTCTCCCTGTCCGACCTGCCCGGATCTCTGAGAAGTTTCCACCGATCGTTCAACGATACCGTCGAGGTCATGACCGGAGTGGACAGAAGTCCGACGCTGGAACTGAGCATGGCCGAGTTGCGCGAGGTCACGGGTTACGCCGTGGCCTGCGCGGAACCCGCACTGGCGATCTTCGAGCGGGAACACCCCGAGGATCGGCGCCCACGGGCCGCGGTCGACGCCGCGCGGGCGTTCGCGGAGGGAGCCAGGCGGACCAAGGTGATCCGTGACACCGCGTGGGCGGCGCACCGGGCGTTTCAACAGACCCGCGACGCGGGACAGACCGCGGCGAGCGACGCCGCGCGCGCTGCCGTCGCCGCGGCCAGTGCGGCGTTCCTCCATCCGCTGGCGAAAGCCACACAGGTGCTGCACATCCTCGGCTCCGCCGCCCACGCGGCTCGAGCGTTCGAGTTCGATGCCGGCGAGGACCACCACGTCGGTGCCGACTACATCGAGAAGGCACGGGCTCTGGCCGGCCCCGTCGTGGTGAGCGTCCTGACGCGCTACCCGAACGCCCCGGGTGGTCGCGGCCGTGTGGGAGAGCTGTTGCGGAGCCTGGACACGTCGTTGCGGCAGGGAGGCGAAGTGAGTCCTCAGGTCGTGCCCGACTGAGTCCCCCACGACACCGTGTTTTCGTCCTGCACACGATGGTCACGGCCCGGCTGGTGACAACCGAAGCGACGAGATCAGCTCCCCGGCCGCCTGTTCGGACACTCGGCCTCGGTCCAGGTCGCGGTCAAATCACGACCGACCACAGTGAGCGATCCACCGAGGAAGCCGATCTCGTGGCTGCAACCGTGCTCGTGGGGCAGGATCTCGTCTAGCGTGACCGCACGGAAGCTGGTCCAGTCGGAGGTGTCGACCGGGTCGAGGCTGAGACTGCTGACACCGACGTAGCGGATGCTCAAGTCCTCCTCGTGCTTCCAACAGTTGTGACGGAAGCCGAGGCGGAGCCAACTTTCGCCGTCGGCTTCTCCGCGCTGCAGCGTGGCGGGCTCCAGGTCCTTCACACACCTCCGGCCGAAGAAGTCGTAATGGTCGGGATCGGTGGCGAATGCCCGCGCGCCAGACGGAAGAGCACCGGCCAGCGTGGGCAACAGAGCAAGATATGCGGCAGGGTCGAGGAAGTTGCCGGTGCTGGTGCTCTCCACCCTGACGTGTCTCATCGCTGCCTGCCTCTCCTTCGGCACCACCACAGGCACCGGGTCCGGTGCTGAAGTAAGCACACGCGGACCGAGCGCCTCACCTGGGAGGCGCCCCTTACTCCTGCGATTCGGCTCGTCGAGCCTCAGGCGGCCTGGACGCCGGTTTCGGGCAGCACGATCATCGCACGCCGACGAGTGCTGCCCGACCCGGTCGCTCCCCTCCCCACCACATCGGGACGGGGACGGTGACCGGGCCAGGCACTGGCTACGACTGCGAGTCACGCGTACCGGCCCGAGGCCGGTCGGCTGAGCGTAGTCGCGGGGTCGACGACGTCACCGACTCACCGGCTCGCGGCGTGAGTCGAGCGGGCTCGATGAGGCGCCGATGCGCGTGCTCGACGGCCGAACCGCGACGACCACCTCGGCCCGTCCTATCGTGTCCGTACCCCGCGACGGCGGACACGTGTGCAGGAACTGCGGACACGGCGTGAGGTTTCAGCCGGCCACCGGGACCGGGGCACCGTCGCGCAGAAAGACCGGGATGCGGTCGAGAGGCGCGTCGGCCCGCACCGTGGTGCCGCCCTCGTGCTCCTTCCCCGTCCAGGCGTCGGTCCAGGCCGCCCCCTCCGGCAGGTACACCTCCCTGGAGCGGGCGCCCGCCTCCAGCACGGGAGCCACCAGCACGTCGGGGCCGAGCAGGAACTGGTCGTCGACCTCCCACGTCCGCGCGTCGCTCGGGTGGTCCACGAACAACGGCCGCATCGGCGGCACCCCGGTCTCGTGTGCCACGCGCATCTGCTCCGCGAGGTACGGCCGCAGCCGCTCCCGCAGGGCCAACGTGCGGGTGAGGTGCTCCAGCACCTCCTCGCCGTACGACCACACCTCGTTCGGCCCGCCGGTCATGTCGGGGCCGAACGGCATGCGAGGCTCACGCACCCCGTGCAGGCGGAACAGCGGACAGAAGGCACCGTAGGAGAACCACCGCACGAGCAGTTCCCGGTACTCCGGCGAGTCCGGATCGCCACCGTGGAACCCACCGATGTCGGTGGTCCACCACGGGATGCCGGACAACGCGATGTTCAGCCCCGCGCGCACCTGGGCCCGCAGTGACTCCCACGTCGGTGGGATATCGCCGGACCAGACGGCCGCGCCGTAACGCTGGCTGCCCGCCCACGCCGATCGGCACAGCAGCACCACGTCCTCGCCCTCGACGCGCGCCCCCTCGAAGAACGTGCGGGCGTTCTCCCTCGGATACAGGCACGCCACCTCGGTGCCCGGTCCGGCCGCGAAACTGAGGTTGTGCGGGTGTCCCGGCTGCAGCTCGGGTTCGCAGCCGTCCAGCCAGAACGCCCGGATCCCGAGGTCGAAGTAGTTCCGCTTGGCGGTCTTCCACACGAACTCGCGGGCGGCGGGCTCGGTGGGGTCGTAGAACGCGACGGGCATCTCCGCGCCCATGCCCTTGTCGTGCCACGGCGCGTGCAGGGGCACGCCGCGTTCGGTGCCGACGAGCAACCCAGCGTCCCGCATCGTCGGGTAGTTCTCGCTCAGGGGGCTGACCGACGGCCACACCGACACCAGCAGCTTCACCCCGAGCTCGTCGAGTTCGGCGATCATGGCCTCGGGGTCGGGCCAGTCGGCGGGGTCGAAGCGCCAGTCGCCGAGGTGGGTCCAGTGGAAGAAGTCGACCACGATCACCGACAGCGGCAACCCCCTGCGCCGGTGTTCCCTGGCCACCTCCAGCAGCTCCTCCTGGTTTCGGTAGCGCAGTTTCGACTGCCAGAAGCCGGTGGCCCACTCCGGCAGCACGGGCGGGTGGCCCGTGGCGTCGGCGTAGTGCGCGAGCACGTCGGCGGGCCCGTCACCCGTCGTGACCCAGTAGTCGATCTGGCGAGCGCTGTCGGCGACCCACCGGGTGCCGTTCTCGGCCAACTCGACCCGGCCCACTCCGGGCATGTTCCACAGCAGGCCGTAGCCTCGGCTGGACACGAGGAACGGGATCGACACCTCGGCGTTGCGCTGCACGAGGTCGAGCACCATGCCCTTCTGGTCGAGCCTGCCGTGGGAGTGCTGGCCCAGCCCGAAGAGACGCTCACCGTCGTAGGCGGCGAACCGCTGCTCCAGCCGCGCGTAGCCACCGCCGTGGGCCTGGAACACGCGCGCACCCGGCCACCAGAAGTGGGCCTGCTGCTCGGCGAGCAGTTCCTCCCCGGTGTCGCTGCGTTCGAACCGCACCAACGCGACGACACCGGTGTCGGTGGGCACCTTCTCGACCACGGCCGTCAGCGCGCCGTTGGTGATACGTCCCGACGCCTCCCCGACCCACACGGTGGGCTGGGCGGGCTTCGGCTCGACGAGCGCTCCAGGCACGTCCTCGACGATCCGGTGCTGCCCGACGCGCACCCGCAGGCTGTCGGGTCCCCACGGCTCGATCCGCAGGACCTCGTGACGCACCCGGACCTCGAGTACCTGCCCACCGTTCCGGCTTTCGATCATGCTTGTCTCCCTTGTCGAGTAGGCGTCATTCCTTGATCGCGCCGCCCGTGACGCCCGCGACCACGTACCGCTGCGCGATGACGAGCAGGACGGCGGCGGGGACCGAGGCCAGTACGGCGGTGGCGAGCACGGCGTTCCAGTCGGCGCTCTGGTTGCCGATGAAGCGGTAGATGCCCACGGTGATCGGCTCGAACGACCGGCCGGTGGTCAGCGTGACGGCGAACAGGAAGTCCGCCCACGCGAACAGGAACGAGAACAGTCCCGCCGTCACCGTCGCGTTACGGCTGATCGGCACGATCACGGAGACGAACGTGCGCCAGTGCCCCGCACCGTCGACCCGCGCGGCCTCGCCGAGTTCGCGCGGGATCGACACCATGAAGGCCCTCAGTACGAGAACCGCGAAGGGGATCGTCGCCGTCGAGTCGGCGAGGATCAGGGCGAGGTAGCTGTCGATGAGCCCCAGGTTGGCGAACATCTCGTACAGCGCGTTCGCCATCACGATGCCCGGGATCATCTGCACGATGAGCAGGACGAAGATCACCGGCTGGGCGCCGCGGAAGCGTAACTGCGCCAACGCGTACGACGCGGGCAGCGCGACGAGCAGCGACACCACGACGGTTCCCGTGGCCACGACGAGACTCGCCAGCAGGTGTTCACCCTGACTCGAGAACGCCTTCACGTACCCGTCGGCGGTGCCGTGCACGGGGAACCAGCTCGGCGAGGAGTCCAGGAGCGCCCCGCTGGGCTGCAAGGACGCGTTGATCATCCAGTAGAAGGGGAACAGCAGCACCACGACGATCACCACGCCGAGGCCCGTGCGCGCCCAACGCCGTGCGTTTCCACGTGTTCTCATCGGCCCGCCTCCGCGATCGTCGACCGGGCCGACCGCAGGTAGAGCAGGCCGAACACGGTCGCCACGAGCACCAGCAGGTTGCCCACCGCCGCACCCTGACCGAACACGAACTGGCCGTCGAACGACAATTGGTAGGACCAGGTCGTCAACGTCTGCGTCGCGTCGGCGGGCCCGCCCCCGGTGACCACCATGATCACGTCGAACACCTTGATCGTGTAGACGAGGCCGAGCATCAGCACCACCGCCGTCACCGGGCGCAGCATGGGCCAGGTGACGTGCCGGAACCGCTGCCACGCCCCGGCTCCGTCCAGCTCCGCCGCCTCGGACAACGACTTCGGTACCGCCTTCAACCCGCCGTGCAGGATCACCAGGTTGAATGGGATGCCGATCCAGATGTTCACGATGATCACCGCCGGTAGTGCCCAGCCGGGGTCGGTGAGCCACGGCGCGCCCTCGTCGGCCAGCCCCACCGCCCGCAGTGCGGCGTTGATGACGCCGTGGTCCTTGTCGAGCATCCACCGCCACACCGCGCCGCTGACCACCAGCGGCAGCAGCCAGGGCAGCAGGAGCAGCGACCGCAGCAGGCCGCTTCCCGGGAAGCGGCCGTTGAAGAACAGCGCGAGTGCCAGGCCGATCCCGAACTGGAAGGCGATCGAGAACACCGTGAACAGCACGGTGTTGAGCACCGCCTCGCCGAACAACGGGTGCCGGACCACCGCGAGGTAGTTGTCCCAGCCGACGAACGGCGCCTCTCCCGTGTAGAACGAGCGGACGGAGTATTCGCGCAGGCTCATCGCCACGTTGTTCACCAGCGGGAACCCGAAGAACAACCCGACGTACACCACGGCTGGCAGCAGGAAGAGCAGTGCCGCGAGGCGTTCGCGCGAGCGCCGGGAACGCTGCCGCCGGGGCCGGGTCACCTCCGGCGTCCGGGCGGGAGTCGCGACGGCGGTACTCATCGCGGGCCGGCCTGTTCCTGTGCCTGCCGCAACGCCTCCCTCGGGGACTGCTCACCGGTCAGCGCCGCCTGAAGCGCCCTCGCGAGTCCCTGGGAGACGGCGGGGTACTCCTCGCCCAGTTCCGCGGTGCGCGACCGGGCCGTCTCCACCTGGCGAACGAACGGCTCCATCTCGGGATGCCGCTCGACGAACGTCTCCCCCACCGAACCCCGGGACGGCACGTAGGCGTGCGCGGCGTCCCAGGCCAGCATGTTGTCCTCGGAGAGGATGCACGACAGCACCTTCGCCGCCGACTCCTGGCGTCCCGGCCCGGTGGCGGGGATGACCCCGACCTCACCGCCGAGCGCCACCACCGGTTCGGCGCCTTCCTCGGGAACCGGGACGGGAACGACGCCGTACTCGGGCCCCTCCTCGTCCAACCGTGCGAGGTTCCACGAGCCGTTGACCATCATGGCGGCGTTGCCCGCGACGAACTGGTCGGCGACGTCGTTCTGGTTCCAGTTCACCACCGACTCGGACGCTCCGCCCGACTCCACGAGCGAGACCACGAACTCCAGGGCCTCGACGGCGGCGTCGGAGTCCAGAGCGGATAGTTCGGCGCCGTTGCTCCAGAAGAACGGCAGGAACTGCCACGTGCCCTCCTCGGACGGGATGGCGGAGAAGGCGAGGCCGTAGCGGTCGCCACCCGACAGCTCCCGCGCCGCGTCGGCCAGCTCCTCCCATGTGGTGGGTGGTTCCAGCCCTGCCTCGGCGAACACCTCCTTGTTGTAGAACAGCGCGAGGTTGTTCACCCCCGGCGAGAGGCCGTAGATCTCGCCCTCGTACGTGCCCGCCTCCAGGATGCTGTCGTAGTAGCCCCGCGTGGGAATGCCGTAGTCGGTCACCGGCGTGAGGGCGCCCGTGCTGGCGACCTGCTGGAGGGTCGGGTTGTCGAGGAAGACGAGGTCGGCCAGCGTGCGCGAACTAGCGTCCTTGAGGATCTTGGGCAACATCTGGTCCGTGGGCACCGTCTGCCGCTGCACGTCGATGCCGGTCTGCTCCGCGCAGGTGTCGAGGATCCGCTGCCACGCGGCACTGCCCTGCTGGTCGGAGTAGTAGTCGAGGACCGTGATCCCGGTCGCCGGCTCGGACGACGTCGGCCCCGCGGCCGGGCCGCACGCCGTGGTCACCAGCAACGCACTCGCGGCGACGCCTCCGGCCATCAGTTGTCGAGCCACTCTGCTCATTCGTCACTCCTTCGGGAGGATACGCGCTTCCCAGGCCTCGTCGAAGCGCTTCGATTCAGTTGTCCTCGACGTGCCCTGTGCCTTTCGAACGGGTCCTATCGGCGTGGTGCCGTGCTGCCGCCCTCACGCAATCGGGGCGAGAGCAGGCGCACCTCGGGCGCGGCGTCGCCCTGGAGCTGCCGGAGCACCATCTCCACCGCGATGCGGCCCACCTCGTCGGAGGGGATGGGCACCGCCGTCAGCGGTACCGCGAAACCGTCGGCCATGTCCTCGGGGCACACGGCCACCACGGAGACGTCCTCGGGGACCTTCCTGCCGCGTCGGTCGAGTTCGGAGAGCACGGTGCCGAGCGCCGCCTCGTTGTGCACCACGATGCCCGTCACGTCCGGCTGTCGTGTCAGGACCTCGTCCAGGCACGCCCGCGCCGCCTCGTGGGAGGGCGGGCACGGGTACGTCCCGCCTCGCAGCCCGCGTTCCCGCACCGCGCCGTCGAACCCGTGCAGGAAGCGACCCGCGAAGCTCGTGCCCCGCTCGTACACGGTGGGCGAAGGGCCGACGAGCGCCACGTCGGTGTGCCCGAGGTCCGCGAGGTGGTGCACACAGCGGGCAGCGGCCGCATGGAAGTCCAGGTCCACACAGGACAGGTCCTCCGGATCGTCGGGCACGCCGATGAGCACGGCGGGCCGCAACAGCGACCGCAGCACGGGAATCCTCGGCTCGTCGGCCTCGACGTCCATCACGAGGATCGCGTCGGCGATGGCGGACGCCGCGACGCGGCGCAGCCCCTGCGGCCCCTCGTCGTTGGTCAGCAGCAGCACGTCGTGGTCGTGCTCCCTGGCCGCCGTGACCACCGAGGTCACGAACCGCATCACCACGGGCACGTCGATGTCGGTGCGCAACGGCATCACGAGTGCGAGCACGTTCGTCCGGCTGCTGGCCAGCGCCCTGGCCCCGGCGTGTGGGTGGTAACCGAGCCTGCGGATGCTGGCCTCCACCCGACGCCGTGTCTCCGCGGAGATCGACCGCTTACCGGACAGCACGTAGGACACGGTGCTCGCGGACACACCCGCGTCACGGGCGACGTCGGCGATGGTCACCATCTGCGGCCTCCCACTCCGCAGTCGAAGCGCATCGACTCGGTCGAGCGATTAGACCGTAGAGCACCTGTCAACCCGCACACAAGGATCACTGCCTCTTTTTCGTTTCTCACCAATACATTCGACGGTTGACCGACACGAGCGTGCGGTGGCATAGTCCGCTGCACCGCGCTCTACCTCAGTGGCAACGTCGCACATTTGTCGAAACGCTTCGACATGGAGGTGGCCCTTCCCCATGCGCCCGCATTCCCCGAACCCGAGCACCGGATCCTCTTCCCTGTCCCGCCGCCGGGTGCTCGCCATCGCGGCCGGCGCGGCCGTGACTCCTGTTCTGGCCTCGTCCCTGCCTGCTCACGCCTCTGCCGCCGCGGCCCCCACCACGGCGTCGCGCGCCCTCCGGTTCCGTGATCCGTCCCTGCCGTTGGCCGTCCGGGTCGAGGACCTGCTCTCCCGGCTGACCCTCGACGAGAAGATCGCGCTGCTGCACCAGTACCAGCCCGCGATTCCGCGCCTGGGCGTCGGCCGGTTCAAGACGGGCACCGAGGCACTCCACGGCGTCGCCTGGTCGACCGACTTCGACGACGGCGGTGCCGTGGTGACGGCGACCTCGACGGTGTTCCCACAGTCGGTGGGACTGGCCAGCACCTGGAATCCGGATCTCGTCCGCAGGGTCGGCGAGGTCGTGGGCGTGGAGGCGCGTGCCTTCCACTCCCGCCGTCCCGAGCTCTGGGGCCTGCAACTGTGGGCCCCTGTGGTGAACCTGCTGCGTGATCCTCGCTGGGGCCGCAACGAGGAGGGGTACTCGGAGGACCCGCACCTGACCGCGACGATCGCGATCGCGTACGGCCACGGCATCCAGGGCGACGACCCCGACCGGTTGCGCGCGGCCCCCGTGCTCAAGCACTACCTGGCCTACAACAACGAGATCCGGCGCGACACGACGTCGTCGATGGTGCCGCCTCGGGTCAAACGGGAGTACTACGAGGCCGCGTTCCGCGCCGCGCTGTCGGCCGACGCCGCCACGGGGGTCATGTCGAGCTACAACCTCGTCAACGGTCGTCCCGCCTCGGCGCACCACGACTACGACGACGTGGTGCGCACGTGGACCGAGCGGCCGCTGTGCAACGTCACCGACGCGGGCGGTCCGAACAACCTCACCGGAAGCCAGGGCTACTACGCGACACAGGCCGAGGCCGACGCAGCCGTGCTGAAGTGCGGACTCGACAGCTTCACCGTCGACGACACCAACGCCGGTCCCACCGTCGAAGCCGTCAGGGCGGCACTGGAGCGGGGCCTGCTCGTGGAGTCCGATGTGGACAAGGCGGTGCGGAACATCCTGAGTCTGCGGTTCCGGCTCGGCGAGTTCGACCCCGACGGCGGGCCTCACTCGGGTATCGGCGAGGACGTCATCGACGGTCCCGAGCACCGTGCGGTCAACCGCGAGGCCGCGACGCAGGCCGTGGTCCTGCTCAAGAACGCCGACGCCACGCTGCCGCTCGACGCCAAGCGCATCCGTCGTGCGGCGGTGCTCGGTCCGCTGGCGAACACCCTCTACACCGACTGGTACTCCGGTGCGCTGCCCTACCGCGTCACGGTCCTGGACGGGCTCAGCGACCGGCTGGGCGACGCGGAGGTCGTGCACGAGGAGGGCGCCGACCGCATCGCTCTGCGCACCGCCGACGGCCGCCACGTCACCGCTACAGCCGAGCCCGGTGCGCTGAGGGCCACGGTCGGCTCGGCTGCCGAGAACACGCACTTCGACGTGTTCGACTGGGGCGAGGGCACCGTGACGCTGCGCGCGGTGGCAGGCGGCCGTTACGTCTCGTTCGGCCCCGACCGCACGCTCGTGAACGACTCCGAACAGCCTCACAGCTGGTTCGTTCAGCAGCAGTTCAGCCTCGTCCCCCACGGTGACGGCCACGTACTGCGCTACGCGGGCAACGAGACCGACGACTCGTGGTTCGGCGACCGGACCTACGTCGTGGTGGGCGCGGACGGGCTGCTCACCGTCACCGCGGCGTCGGCGGCCGAGGCCACCGTGTTCACCCGCGAGGTCGTGCGCGACGGGGTCCAGGAGGCACGGCGCGCCGCGCGGGACGCCGACGTGGCTGTGGTGGTGGTCGGCAGCATGCCGTTCATCAACGGCAGGGAGGACGACGACCGCACCGACCTCGGGCTCGCACCGAGACAACAGGAGTTGCTGGAAGCCGTGCACGGCGCCAACCCGGCCACCGTGCTGGTGCTCAACAACAGCTACCCGACCACGATCACGTGGGCGCAGGACCACGTCCCCGCGATCGTGTGGACGACGCACGCGGGCGCCGAGACCGGCAACGCCGTGGCCGACGTCCTGGTGGGTGTGGCGAACCCGAGCGGGAGGTTGCCGCAGACGTGGTACCGGTCGGCCGACGACCTACCGGACATCCTCGACTACGACCTGATCAAGCACCGCCGGACCTACCAGTTCTTCGAGGGCTCGCCGCTGTACCCGTTCGGCCACGGCCTGTCCTACACGTCGTTCGCCTACGGCAGGCCGAGGGTGAGTGCCGGCGTGCTGCGCTCGGACGGCGAGATCACGGTCGCGGTCGAGGTCACCAACACCGGGTCGCGTGCGGGCGCGGAGGTCGTCCAGCTGTACACGCACCAGCGCCGGTCCCGGAACCCGCAGCCCCGGTCGCGACTGCGAGGTTTCCGCAGGGTTCACCTCGAGCCCGGGGAGACGGCCACGGTGCGCATCCCGCTCCGGGCCGCCGACCTAGCCCACTGGGACGTCACCCGGGAGAAGTGGGTGGTCGAGTCGGCCAGGCACGACATCCTCGTGGGCGCGTCGGCGGCGGACATCCGCGGCACCTCGTCGGTGCGCGTCGTCGGGGAACGGATCCCGCCCCGCGACCTGCACACCGAGAGGGACGCGCAGAACTTCGACGACTACTCGGGCATCACTCTCACCGACCGCAGCAAGACCCGCGGCACCTCGGTCCAGGCCACGGAGGCGGGCGCCTGGATCCGGTTCCGGGACGTGGACCTGCGGCGCGGCGTCCGGGGAATCGAGGTGCGGGTGGCGAATCCCGCCGCGGCCAGCGGCCGGATCGAGGTGAGGCTCGACGATCCCGCCTCGGGCCGGGTCCTCGGCACGGTGTCCGTCCCGTCGACGGGCGAGAAGTACACGTACACCTCCGTACGTGCTGACCTCGACCCGGCCCGAGGCAGGCACGACCTGGTGCTCGTCCTCGACGCACCGGTCATCCTCGCCTCACTGCGACTGCTGCGCTGAGCCCTACCCGGCCTCGACGCCGAGTTGCCGCTTCAGCCAGCGCACTTGCGTCATCATGAGGTTCTCGGCGACCTCCTCGGCCTGCGGGGTCATGTGGGTGGCACCGACCAGCGGCAGGAAGGTGTGGTCGCGGCCCGCTGCCAGCAGTTCGCCCGACAGCCGCAGGGCGTGAGCGACGAACACGTTGTCGTCGGCGAGGCCGTGCACGATCAGCAGGGGCCTGCGCAGCGACGGCGCGTCGGCGATGAGGGAGTTGCGCTCGTAGACGTCCGGGTCCGCCTCCGGGTGCCCCAGGTACCGCTCGGTGTAGGCGGTGTCGTACAGGGACCAGTCGGTCACCGGGGCACCCGCGACGGCGGCGTGGAAGACGTCGGGCCTGCGCAACACCGCCAGCGCCGACAGGTACCCGCCGTACGACCAGCCCCGGATGGCCACCCGGTCGAGGTCGAGCAGGCCGGGACACCGTTCGGCGACGGCGTGCAGGGCGTCCACCTGGTCGGCCAGCGTGACGTCGGCGAAGGAGTGGTGGATCTCCTTCTCCCACGCGTTGCCCCGTCCCGGCGTGCCACGGCCGTCGGCCACGAGCACGGCGAAGCCCTGGTCCGCCAGCCACTGCGGGGTGAGGAACGCGTTGCGGCTCTGCAGCACCCGCTGCGCGTGCGGACCGCCGTAGGGGTCGAGCAGCACCGGCAACGCCTCACCGCCGTCGTCCACCTCCCGGCCCGCGGGCAGCACGAGCGCCGCCCGCAGCGCACGCTCACCGACCGTCAGCCACACCGGGCGGGGTTCCAGTCCGGGGTCCATCGGGTACGACGCGATGTCGGTGACGTGCTCGCCGTCGCGCAGGACCGACACCCTGGGCCCGCTGTGGGAGAGACTCCACGTCGAGAGCACGGTCACCTCGGCCGTTCCCGCCCCGACGTGCACACCGTCCACAGCGGACAGTCGTTCCACCCGGCCATCGTTCGTGCGGTACACGTGGAGCTGCGTGGGATCGTCCTCGGAGGCGGAGAACAGCACCTCGTCGCCCACGTCGAGCACGGAACGCACCTGCAGCCCCGGCGGAGTCACCGGCTCGCCGTCCACGAGCACGCGGTAGGTGTCGTCGCGGACACCCACGTGCACGAGCCTGCCGTCGGTGGTCCACGCGGGCACGCCCGTGACGACCTCGACCCAACGTTCGTCGGTCTCGCTGTGCAGCAGCCGCGCCGAACCGTCGCGGGGATCGAGCGCGTAGACGTCGATGCGCCGCTGGTCGCGGGGCGCGACCGCGATGAGCGGGTCGCCCGCGGCGGACCAGTGCGCGGCAACCAGGTACTCCCAGTCGAGGTGTTCGACGTCCACACGGCTGCCGTCGAGCCCGAGGAACGACAGGGACACCGACGCGTTGGTGGTGCCCGCGGCGGGGTAGGCCACGGTGGTGGCGGGGTTGTCCGGGCGCGCTGGGTCGGCGATGGTCCACACCGGAACCTCCGAACGGTCGGTGCGCTGCACGAGCAGGCTCCGGCCGTCGGGAGACCACCAGTAGCCGCGCGTGCGGCTCAACTCCTCGGCGGCGATGAACTCGGCGAGGCCCCACGCGACGTCGGGCCCCTCGTCGTCCACGAGAGCGCGGTCGTCGCCCGTGGCGAGTTCGATCACGCGCAGCCTGCGCTCACTGACGTAGGCGACGTGGGTTCCTGCCGGGTTCGGTCGCGGGTCCACCACGGCGGCGTCCAACAGCAGTCGGACGTCGCCGCCATCGAGGTCGGCCGTGTAGAGCTTGCCGGACAGGGAGAAGGCCACCACGCGGAACGCGTCGTCGGTGGCGTAGCCGACCACGCCACCGGAGGTCTCCCTCGCACGCTCGCGGCGGGCCCGCTCCTCGGCGGGCAGGTCCTCCTCCCCCGGCAGCAACGCGGCGGCGTCGACCACCGTCGTCTCCTCACCGGTGCGCAGGTCGAGGTGGAGGAGGTCGTTGCGCCGATCGGTCGCCGTCCGTGATCGGAGGAACAGCAGCCGGGTACCGTCACCGGCGACGCGGAAGTTCTTCGGGGTGCCCAGTGTGAATCGCTGGGTCCTGGCCTGTCGGCGCAGGAATGAGAGATCGTCCGTCACGAGGTCCCACTGTCGCAGAAGCCACACCCGAAGTGCCAACCACGGCACCCGCGCGTGGCCGACGCAACGATCCGTGTCCGTTCGGGTTCGAATGCGCAACGAAAGACGGCACCAGGCAATGTTTGCCGGATGATTTCGCCGGAGGCTTCGCCCTAGTCTGAACGCATGACGACGTTCGCCGACAAGTCCGCAGAGACCAGCAGCGCCGCCGAGTACATCGCCCTCGACGAGCGCTGGAGCACGCACAACTACCACCCGCTGCCCGTGGTGATCGCCGAGGCCGAGGGCGCGTGGGTGACCGACGTGCAGGGTGAGCGTTACCTCGACTTCCTGTCGGGCTACTCGGCGCTGAACTTCGGCCACCGCCACCCCGAGCTGGTGCGCGCGGCGGTCGAGCAGCTGGGGCGGGTGACGCTGACGTCGCGCGCCTTCCACCACGACCAGCTCGGACTGTTCTGCCGGGAGCTGGCCGAGCTCACCGGCACCGAGATGGTGTTGCCGATGAACTCCGGTGCCGAGGCCGTCGAGTCCGCCATCAAGGTCGCGCGCAAGTGGGCCTACCGGGTGAAGGGCGTCGCCGAGGAGCAGGCGCAGATCGTGGTGGCGGGCTCCAACTTCCACGGCCGCACCACCACCATCGTGTCCTTCTCCACCGACGAGCAGGCTCGCGCCGACTTCGGCCCGTTCACGCCCGGCTTCGTCGTCGTGCCCTACGGCGACGCGGCGGCGCTGGCGCAGGCCGTCACCGAGCACACCGCCGCCGTTCTGCTGGAGCCCATCCAGGGTGAGGCCGGGGTCGTCGTGCCCCCGGACGGCTACCTCGCCGAGGCTCGCAGACTGTGTGACGAGGCGGGTGCCCTGCTCATCGCCGACGAGATCCAGTCGGGGCTGGCCCGCACCGGCACGATCTTCGCGCTGGACCACGAGCGCGTCACCGCCGACCTGTACACGCTGGGCAAGGCCCTCGGCGGCGGGATCATGCCGGTTTCGGCGGTGGTCGGGCGTGCCGACGTGCTCGGCGTGCTGCGCCCCGGCGAACACGGGTCGACCTTCGGCGGCAACCCGCTCGCGTGCGCGCTCGGTCGCGCCGTCGTCCGGCTGCTGTCCACGGGCGAGTTCCAGCAGCGCTCCACCTCGCTGGGCGCACGCCTGCACGAGCGGCTGTCCGAACTCCTCGGCAACGGGGTCGCGGCGGTGCGAGGGCGTGGCCTGTGGGCGGGGGTCGATCTCGCGCCCGACGGTCTCACCGGCCGCGAGGCGTCGGAGGCGCTGATGAAACGCGGCGTGCTCTGCAAGGAGACCCACGGGCACACGCTGCGCCTGGCTCCCCCACTGGTGATCTCCGAGGCCGACCTCGACCGGGGCGTGGCCGCGCTCGCCGAGGTCGTCGGCCGGGGATGAGCGACGGCTCTCCCGCCGTCGCGTCCACTCGGACGCTGGCCGTCACGGCGGCGCTGTGCGGGGCGTTCGCCCTCGCGCTCGGCGTCGCCGTGGCCGGGCAACGGTCGCCCACCGGGTTCGACGCGGCGTTCGAAAGCGGCGTCGACGACACGTTCGGCGGCGCGTGGGTGCTGACGCTGCTCGTCGCGCCCACGGAGCCCTGGGCGGTGCTCGCCGTTCTCGCGGCCGTCGCCGGGTTCGGCCTGGTCCGAGGACGCCCCGAGGTCGTGGTCCTCGCCGTGACGGGCCCCGCGCTCGCGGTGTCGGTCAACACCTGGGTGCTCAAACCCGCCTTCGGCCGCTACTACGACGACCACCTGGCCTACCCCAGCGGGCACACCGTCAGCCTGGTCGCCGCAGTGACGGTGGTGGCGCTGCTCGTCCGGCTGCGACGTGCCCGCCTGCTCACGGTCGCGGGCGGCACCCTGCTCACGGGGTGCGCGGCCGTCGGCATGGCGGGCCTGGACTACCACTACGTCACCGACGTCGCGGGTGGTGCCGCCACCGCCGTGTCGCTGGTGTCGGGTGTCGCGCTGCTCGGGAACGTGTCGCTCAGGCCTGGGCGCCGGGTGAGGCGGGCGAGGACACGGCGTCCCGAGCCAGCGCGGTGAGCCTGCTCACCGCCCTCAGGTACTTCTTGCGGTAGCCGCCCGCGAGCATGTCCTCGTCGAACAGCTCACCGAGCGAGCCACCGGAGACGAGCACCGGGATGGCGCGGTCGTAGAGCCGGTCGGCGAAAGCCACCAACCGGAGTGCGATGGCCTGGTCCTTCGCGGGCCGCACGCCGCGCAGGTGCACGGCCGCCACCCCGTCGACGAGTCTCCCGTAGCGGGAGGGGTGCAGGCTCGCCAGGTGATCGCAGAGGGCGTCGAAGTCGTCCAGCGTCGCGCCCGGCCACCTCCGCGCCGACGCGACGAGCTCGTCGTCGCTGCGTGGCTCGGGCGGTTCGGGCAGGCCGCGGTGCCGGTAGTCGGGTCCGTCCACGCGCACGACGTCGAACTTCGCCGACAGCGACTGGATCTCGCGCAGGAAGTCGTCGGCGGCGAACCGGCCCTCGCCGAGTTTGTCGGGCAGCGTGTTGGAGGTGGCGGCGACGAACACGCCCGCGTCGGTCAGCTCCCGCAGCAGCCGGTTGACGAGCATCGTGTCGCCGGGGTCGTCGAGCTCGAACTCGTCGATCGCCAGCAGCCGGTGTCCGGACAGCCTGCGCACGGCCTCGCCGAACCCGAGCGCGCCCACCACGTGGGTCAGTTCGACGAACGTCCCGTAGGCCTTGGGACCGGGTACCGCGTGCCAGACCGACGCGAGCAGGTGGGTCTTGCCGACCCCGAACCCACCGTCCAGGTAGAGGCCGGGCCGTTCCGTCTGCTTGCGACCCCGCCCGAACAGCGCCCGCCATCCCTTCGCCGCACCGCCACCGGAGTCACCCACCCGCTCGGCGAACGCGGAACACGCGGTCACGGCGTCGGCCTGACTGGGTTCGGCCGGGTTGGGCACGTAGGTGGAGAACCGAACACCGTCGAACCGGGGCGGGGGCACGAGCGTCGAGACCAGTTCGTCGGGAGCGATCTCGGGACGGCGCGCGGTGAGCTGCTCGGTCGGCATACGGATCAGCGTATGTGCTGCCCCCGTGATGCCCGCGCGGGTCGGCCCGTGTTGTGATGACTGTCGTGCACAGGCTTCTGCCCACCTCGGACGACCTCGCGGCGTCGGAGTCCGTCACCGACGCGGAACTCGAACGCCTCTACGACTACCCGGCCGAGCTCACCCGCCCGTGGGTACAGGTCAACTTCGTGTCGTCGGCGGACGGCGCCGTGTCCGTTGCGGACCGCTCCGAAGGCCTGTCCCACCCCGCCGACAAACGGGTCTTCGCCCTGGGCCGCGACCTCGCCGACGTGATCCTCGTGGGAGCGGGCACGGTGCGGGCCGAGGGCTACCGCGGGGTGCGGGCGCGGGAGCTGCGGACGGAGCGCCGCCGGCGACTCGGGCTGAGCGAACTCCCACCCATCGCGGTGGTCACGGGCTCGTGCCGCCTCACGCCGGACGATCCGATCGTGACCGACACCACGGTGCCCCCGATCGTCGTCACGACCACCGAGGCGCCGGCCCGCCGCAAGGCCGACCTGTCCGCCGCCGGGGTGGACGTCATCGAGGCCGGTACCGAGACCGTCGACCCGAAAGCCGCACTCGCGGCGCTGGCCGAGCGGGGCCTGCTGCGCGTCAACTGCGAAGGCGGGCCCCACCTGTTCGCCGCCCTGATCGCGGCCGACGCCGTCGACCAGCTCTGCCTCACCGTCGCACCGCTGCTGGCGGGCTCGGGCCCGGGCCGCATCGTGGCGGGCACACCGAGCCCGGTGCCACGGTCGCTGCGGCTCGACTCGGTGTTGCACGAGGACGGGTTCCTCATGCTGCGCTACCGCAGAGCCGCCCGGCCGCGCTCGTGAGACCCCGCTCACGAGCGCCTCACCGTCGCCATGCCAAGGTTGACGGCGAGGAAGGTCAGCCGCAGGAAGTGAGGGCCGGTTCCGTGCCACGCCGTGGTCGTGCTCGCCGACGTCTGGTCGTGTCCGCGCTGGTCGGGCTACTCGCGGCGGGCTGCACGGCAGGACCGTCGTCCCGGCCCGCCGTGCTCGAGGGCGAGGACGCTCCCGCCCCGTCCCCGAGCACCGAGGCGTCGCCCGACGTGCCGCTGCCCGACCTCGCCGAGCCGAGGGGCTCGTCGCTCGCGTGGGAGGACTGCGATCCCGGCCTGCTGGACGGCCTCGACACCGGCCGCGACGCACCACGGGTGTCCTGCGCCCGGATCACTCTCTCGCTCGACGCGCCGGGCCTTCCCGGGCTCGGCCTCACCCGGATCGGCCTGACGAAGGTGGGCGACGGCCGGATCCCCCTGGTGGTGCTCAACGACGTCGGCGGGGAACCGGGCACCCGGTACGCGGTGCGGCTCGCCGAGACACTGCCCGACGAGGTACTGGAGACCTTCTCCCTCGTCGGCGTCGACCGCAGGGGCACGGGCACGTCCGACCCGGTTCGCTGCGTGCCCGACTCCGAACGCGAGACGCTGCTGACCCATGACCCGACCACCACGGTCGATCCGCTCCTCGACGCGGCGAGGACGGCCGGGCAACAGTGCGCGATCACCCTGGAGGACGTCCAGACCGCGTACGACAGCTGGCGCACGGCGGGTGACCTCGAGGAACTGCGCGCACAACTCGGTGTCGACAGGCTCAACATCCTCGGTCACGGCGACGGCTCCGTCCCCGCCGCCTACTACGCGGTCCGGTTCCCCTCCCACGCGGGCCGGATCGTGCTCGACGGGGTGCCCGACCCCTCCCCCGACGTGGCGGGCGTGCTGGCGGACGTGGCCGCCGGAGCGGAGGCCACGCTCGACGAGTTCGCCGCCGACTGCGCCCGCCGCGACTGCCCTCTGGGCGACGACGCCCGCGCGGCCGTGTCGGAGCTCGCCGACGACGCCCGGACGACCCCTCTGCGCGCCGGTGAGCACCGGATGAGTTCCGTGCTCGTCCAGCACGCCGTGCTCGCGGGCCTGTCCCAGCCCGCGCGCTGGCCGGAGCTCGCCGACGCCGTCGACGCCGCCCGAGAAGGAGACGGCACGCGCCTGTTCACCTTCGTCGCACCGTGGCTCGACGACACCGGGCCCGGCGTTCCGAGAACCGACGGGGTGCTCGCGACCCGCTGCAACGACACCGCCGCCCGGCTCCCGATCGACCAGCTCCGCGAGGTGTCCCGCGAGTTCGGCACCGAGCATCCGGTGTTCGGCCCGGTGCTGGCCCAGCGGCTGGTGTGGTGCAGCCCGTGGCCGAACCGCCAGGAGGAGACGCCGGAGCTCGGGTCGCCCGACGCCCCGCCGATCCTCGTGCTGAGCACCGCGACCGACCCGGTGACACCCGAGAAGGGCACCATCCGGGCCGCGGAGCAGATCCCCAGTGCCGTTCGGGTGGCCTGGCAGGGTGCGGGGCACGGCGCGCTCGGCTCCCCGTGCGTCGGCGAGGAGGTCACGGCGTTCCTCGTGGACGGTGAGGTGCCGCGCGACGGGACGCTGTGCCCCGCGTGACCACTGTCAGCGCAGCAGCAGGGTGGCGACCACGGGCCGGTGGTCCGACGCCGTCAGCGCGGGCACGGACGCATTGAGGGCGCGCACCGGACCCGCCACGGTGACGTAGTCGATCCGCTTCACCGGGTCGTCGGCCGGAAAGGTGAGCCCGCCGTCACGCGCGCCCCAGGCGTCGCGCACGTGCGCGAACAACGGCGACAGCTCCGGCGCGGCGGGTTCGGCGTTGAAGTCGCCGAGCAGCACCTGGCGCGCGCCCGGCGGGTCCTGGCGCAGGATGTCCAGCGTGTCCGTCACCTGCCGCTGCCGCACCGAGGGGTCGGGCCGGAAGTCCAGGTGGGTGTTGTAGACGTGGACGGGCTTGCCCCGCACCGACACGACGACCTCGGCGAAGCCCGGCGCGGGCTGCGGTACGGCGTCCGGGTCCACCGTGGACCACCGGGTGATCTCGTGGTTGGTGACCGACAGGATCGGGTGGCGGCTCAGCACGGCCACGCCGTAACGACGCCGCTCCTGGCGGCCCGGAGCGGGCTCGAGGTCGTAGATCGGCGCGAAGTAGGCGGCCATGCCCGTCAGGCGGGACAGTTCGGCGACCTGGTCGGCGTGGTCGCTGCGGTCGGACCAGTGGACGTCGACCTCCTGGAGCGCCACGACATCGACTCCGGCGTCACGGATCGCCCCGGCGATCCGCCCGAGATCGGACCTGCCGTCGGTGCCGATACCGGTGTGGATGTTGTAGCTCATCACACGCAGTACCCGGGCGGAGGAGTTCGCCGCCGACGCGGGCGCGGAAAGCAGGGTGCCCAGCAGTGTCACGACAGCGGCGACGACTCCGACCAGCGACGCGCGTCGCCGGACACGGAACGGACTGGCGGGAACACGGTAAGTCAACATGTCTGGACCATAGTGCGACCGCCGTGGTCTTGACTGAACCGCGGACAGATGTTTCGCTGACCTTCGGTGAACCTTCTGTCGTTGCTCGCAGGTCGGACCAAGCTCGACCCGCACGCCCTCATCGCGATCGACGCCGATCCCGACCACCCGCAGCATGTCAGTCGCTCGGAACTGTGGCGCCGCGCGCTGCAGTTGCGTGCCGACCTCGCCACGGCCGGTGTCGGACGCGGTGACGGCGTGCTCGTCGTGCTGCCCGCGTGGTCGTCGGTGCTGGACTGGCACATCGCGACCGCGTCCCTCGGTGCGCACGTCGTGTGCGCTGGTCCCGACAGCTCGGTGGACGAGCTCGCCGACGTGCTGCGCCGGGTGCGGCCCAAGGTCGTCGCCGCGTCGTATCCCGGGCCGGGACGCTCTGCCCTGCACGACGCCGTCCGCCGCTACGAGCAGCTCGGTGGCGCGGTCCCGGCCGTGGCCGTCGTGACGGCGCCGGGCCGGGTGCCGCCGGTCGACCCGTCTCCGTACGACGTCGGAGCGGGCGCGTGGCTACCGAGCGCTCCCACCGTGGGGATGCCGATGCCGGAGGTGCGCGGCGACGAGCTCGCCGTGGCCTTCCTGCCCGAGCTGGCGGCGCACCGCGAGTCCGCGCTCCTCAGGCACGCCGGCGACACCGCCGACGCGCTCGGTCTGGGCGGTGACGACGTGGTGCTGTGTGCGTGCTCGCCGGACGAACCGGCGTGGCTCTCCCTCGCGCTCGCCGCCGTCGTCGCCGGAGCCACCTGCCTGCTGGAACCCTCACCGACCCCGGCCGTGGTGCTCGCCGACGTGACCCGCTTCGGCGTCACGCACGTCGTCGCCGGCGCCGAACTGGTGGTCGGTCTCGCCGACCTGACCGTGACCACGCCGACCACGCCGACCGTGCCGGCCACGGCCAGGGACGTGTCGTCGTGGACCTGGCTCGGCGTGGTGGGCGCCCCCTCCTCCACCCCGGACGCGGTGCGCCGGGCCGAGCGGGCCTTCGACCTCACCGCCACGGCGATGTACTCCTCGCCGGAGCTCTGCTGTCCAGCCGCACTGTGGCCCGGCGACACCGCGCCGGAGACGCGCGGCCGGGCGGGTGGCAGGCCGGTGGGGACCGGCGTGGAGGTGCGCGTCGTCGATCCCGCGACGGGCACGCCCGTGGCTCCGGGCGCACCCGGTGAGATCCAGGTGCGAGGTCACCTCGTCGCCGATTCCTTCCTGGCCGACCCGGAGGCGCTCACCCAGCGCCGCACACCCGACGGCTGGTTCTGCACGGGTGACGCGGGCACCGTCGATGCCGACGGTGCTCTGCGCCATACCGGCCGGGTCACCGCGGACACCAGGGACTGACCCACCACACCACGGCGCCGCCCCGGCGGTCGTCTACGGTGGTCGCCGTGGGCAGGCCGGCCAAGGTGTTCGTAGGACTTCTCGTCCTCGGCGCTCTCGCCGTCGTCGCCGTGCTGGTACCGGTTCCCGGGCCCGCGCAGGTTCGCCAGTGGGCCGAGGACCTCGGTGCCGTGGGCGTCGCGGCGTTCTTCGCCGCCTACGCCGTGCTCACGGCCGCGCCCGTCCCCCGCACCGTGTTCAACCTCGCCGCGGGACTGCTCTTCGGGGAACTCGTCGGCGTCTCGGTGGCGATGGTGGCGACGGTGTCGTCCGGGCTGCTCGGTTTCCTGCTCGCCCGGTCGCTCGGCCGCGACGTGGTGGTGCGGCACCTGCACCGCAGGCCGGTCAGGACGGTCAACGACCGGCTCTCGGACGGCGGTGCGCTGGCCGTCGCGTCGCTGCGACTCATCCCCGTCGTGCCGTTCGCTCCGCTCAGCTACCTCTGCGGCGTCTCGGCGTTGCCCTTGCGGCCCTACCTCGCGGGCACGGCGGTCGGCAGCCTGCCGGGCACCGTGGCGGTGGTCGTGCTCGGTGACGCGCTCACCGGAACCACGCCACCCGCACTGGTCGTCTGCTACGCGACATTCGCGGTTCTCGGCGCGTTGGGACTACTGAGGGCGGTGGGTCCGGTGAAGGGAAAAACCGTTGAGACGGCGGAGGAAACGGACGCGAACACGAAAAGGGCGAGCGCCGAACCGCCCGGCGGTTGACGTCGGCGTCCGCAGCCGGACCGCTACACTCATCCGAGTGCGGAGATCACAGTTTTCCCGCACACACAGGCTTGTCACGATCGCGGAACGTAACCGAGGAGTAGTGCCATCAACACCGGTCAATTGATCGCAGGTCACTATCGCCTCGTCGAGCACATCGGAAGCGGTGCCATGGGCATCGTGTGGCGTGCCATCGACGAGCGCCTCGAACGCTCCGTCGCCATCAAACAGATCATCGCGCAGCCCGGCCTCTCCGACGCCGAGCGCGACACCATGCGGCTGCGCGCCATGCGCGAGGCACGCAACGCCGCCCGCTTCCAGCACCCCAACGCGATCGTGGTGTTCGACATCGCCGAGCACGAGGGCGATCCGTGCCTGGTGATGGAGTACCTGCCGTCACGAAGTCTGTCGGCGGTCCTCGTCGAGCACGAGACGCTGCCGGTTCCCGAGGTCGCGCGGATCGGCGAGCAGGTCGCCTCGGCGCTGATCGCCGCCCACCGCGCCGGAATCGTGCACCGCGACATCAAGCCGGGCAACATCCTCATCGACGACAACGGCGTCTGCAAGATCACCGACTTCGGCATCTCGCGCGCCACCGGCGATCTCACGCTCACGCAGACCGGCCTCATCGGCGGTACCCCCGCCTACCTCGCCCCGGAACTGGCAAGAGGCGCCGACCCGAAGCCCAGCTCGGACGTGTTCGCCCTCGGTGCCACGCTCTACCACGCGATCGAGGGCCTTCCGCCGTACGGCGACAACACCAACCAGCTCGCGCTGCTGTACGCCGCCGCGAGCGGCAAGATCAACCCACCGCAGCAGGCGGGCCCCGCCACCGCACTGCTGATGCGGTTGCTCAGCCCGGAGCCCGAGGACCGGCCGAGCATGACGGAGGCGCGCGACAAACTCGCCCAACTGGCCTCCGGGCAGGCAGGCGTCGCGACGGCCGTCGCGCCCCCGGCGCCGAAGGAACAGACGCGCGAGATGACCGCCACGCCGGCCGCCCCGGCGAGCCCACCGCCGTGGCGCCGTGACGCCTCCCCGGAACCCGCCCCGCAGGCGCAGGCCAGACCGGCCGTACCGGTAGCGAGTGCCTCACCCGCGCCGAGCGCGTCCTCGGGTGGCGGCACGCGCAAGAACCTGGTCTTCGGATCCGTCGCCGCCGTCGTGCTCGTCGTCGCGGCGGGCCTGGTGATCGTGCTGACCAACAACGGCGGCGAGGAGAACCCGCAGGCAGGCCCCGGCACGTCGCAGTCACCCACCGCCCCGCCGAGCTCGAAAACTGTGCCGACGACCCAGCAGTCGGAAGGCACGGTCGACTGGGGTCGCGCCGGGGACATGCTGATGACGTACTACTATCACAACGGCCCCAAGAACAGTTGGGACAAGCTCACCCCAGGGGCTCAAGCGCTCTTCGAAAACCAGGACGCCTATGAAGAGTACTGGGAGCGGTACGAGCGCAACGGGGCGTGGGGCGCCTGGGCCTACTTGAAGCGCAACAACGAAGACGGCTCGGTCAACATGGAGATCCAGGTCGACTTCGGTAACGGTAGGCAAAAAGTCTACGTACGTGTCGTGCAGGCCGATGGAGAGCTGCTGATCGACAGCGACCCTCGGCCCGAGAACGCCTCCCAGCAGCTCTGACATTCGCCCTGTGGCGGCGGGCGCGACGTGGCTTACCGTGGAGACATGGCCGAGAACCCGGGTTCCGAGCGTCATCCCCGCTTCGACGACGACCTCGTCGGGCTCGACCCGAACGACCCGGAGGCCCAGGCGTTCGCCGAGCATCTGGACCGCATGCAGCGCTGCGATCCCGCGTTCACCATCGAGGGTTCCCTGCGCGGGGTGGCGGACTTCGCCGAGGGCAGCAACCGCGCGGGTGGGTTGCGCTGGTGGGTCGCCGCGCTCATCGTCTGCCTGATCCTCGTCGGCGTGATCGTCAGCGCGTGGGACATCGTGGTCGATCTCCTCGCGTGGCTCGCGGGGTAGCCTGGACCGCATGGAGTCCGGCACAGAAACGACACCGAAGGTCGTCAAGACCGAGCAGGAATGGCGCGCCCAGCTCAGTCCCGAGGAGTACGCGGTACTGCGGCAGGCCGCCACGGAACGGCCCTTCACCGGTGAGTACAACGACACCAAGACCACGGGGGTGTACGAGTGCCGGGCGTGCGGGGCCGAGTTGTTCCGCAGCGACACGAAGTTCGAAAGCCACTGCGGCTGGCCCTCGTTCTACGACCCGGCCGACTCCGACGCCGTACTGCTGCGTGAGGACCGCTCCCTCGGCATGGTGCGCACGGAGGTGCTGTGCGCCACGTGCCACAGCCACCTCGGGCACGTCTTCGAGGGCGAGGGCTACGGCACCCCCACCGACCAGCGGTACTGCATCAACTCGATCGCGCTGCGCCTGGTACCCGCAGAAGACTGACGGCCGGGCCGCCGAGGCGTCGTGGACGGTCTCGGCGGCCCGGTGCCCCCGTCACGGCAGGTTGAGCACCAGCTCGCCCGGCTGCACGCGGGTCCCCGTGTAGAAGGGGGTCTCGACGCGCACGTGCCTGCGCGCCTCGGTGCCCCGCAGGTGCCGCATCAGGTCGACGATGCGGTGCAACTCGTCGGCCTCGAAGGCGAGAATCCACTCGTAGTCGCCCAGGGCGAAGGACGCCACCGTGTTCGCGCGCACGTCCGGGTAGTCGCGAGCCTCCTTGCCGTGGGCGGCGAGCATCGCGCGCCGTTCGGCGTCCGGCAGCAGGTACCACTCGTAGGAACGCACGAACGGGTACACGCACACGTACTTGCGCGCTTCCTCCCCTGCGAGGAAGGCGGGGATGTGGCTCTTGTTGAACTCGGCGGGACGGTGCAGCGCGAACTGGCTCCACACGGGCGTCGAGACGCGGCCCAGCGGCGTGCGGCGGAAGCCGGTGTAGGCTGCCTGCACCTGCTCGGCCTCCTCGGCGTGCCACCAGATCATGTAGTCGGCGTCGGCCCGCAGGCCGGACACGTCGTACACACCACGCACGACGACTCCCTTGCCCTCGAGGGCGTCGAGGTAGTCGGTGGTCTCCGAGGCCGCCTGCCCCCGGTCGTCGCCGAGCCTGCCCGGCTCGACCCGGAAGACGGACCACGCCGTGTAACGAATGGTGTTGTTCAGTTCGTCGTAGTTCAACCGCGCCATGTCTCTATCGTCCCACCACGCGCAGCGCCGCGGCTGTTCCGGTGGCCACACATGCGGGGACGCCCACACCGTGCAGCGCGGCGCCCGCGACCGCGAGTCCGTCGAGCCGCGCGACGGCGTGTTCGATCCGCGCGACGCGCTCGGTGTGGCCCACGCCGTACTGCGGTAGTCCCCCACCCCAGCGCATGACGTGGACGTCCACCGGCTCGGCGGTGACGCCCGTCAGCTCGGCCAGGTCCGACCGCACCCGCGCGACGAGGTCGTCGTCGGTCACCTGCAGCGAGCGGGTCTCGCCGAACCGGCCGACGGAGCCGCGGACCAGCAGGGGCCCGCCCTCCTCACCGTGGTGTGCCCACTTCCGCGCCGAGAACGTGAACGCCTTCGCGGTGAACCGGTTGCCGTCCGAGCGGCGTTCGCGTTCCCCGATCAGCACGCCCGACGTGGGCGGGAGTTCGGTGCCCTCCGGTAGCGCCAGCGCGACCACCGCCATCGAGGCGAGTTCCATCTCCCCGTACGCGGCGGCGGCGTCGGGAGCGACGGAGGCGAGCAACCGGCTCGCCGCGGGCGGCGGGACCGCCAGCACCACCGCGTCGGCCTCCAGGTCCGAGTCGGGCGGGGCGTGAGCCGCCGCCGCGGCCCCGAGCCTCAGTCGCCACCCGCCGCCGGGACGCCGGTGGAGCTCCCGTACGGGCTGCCCGAGCCGCAGTTCGGCGGCGCTTCCCTCCACGAGCCGGTCGACGAGCCCGCCGAGCCCGCCCCGGAGTGTGGCGAACACCGGTTCCGTGCTCGGCCGTCGCGGCAACGTGCTCGCCGCGGCCTCGGTGAGCGACGACGCACCCGCGTCCACGGCGGCGGCCACCGCGGGCAGCGTGGCCCGCAGTCCGAGGCCGTCCGCGCCGCCCGCGTAGACACCGCCCAGGAGCGGGTCCACGAGTCGGTCGACGACCTCGTCGCCGAACCGCCGGCGCAGCAGTCCGCCCAGGGAGACGTCGTGCTCGGGCAGGGTCAACGCCGGTGCGTCCGGTTCCTCGGCCACCGCACGGACTCCCTCGGGGGACAACAGCCCGGCCACGGCCTCCGCGGACGCCGGGATTCCCATCACCGTGCCCTTGGGCAGCGGCAGCGTCCGACCGAGCGCACGCACCGAGCCGGACGCGGCCGTGGGGTGCACCACCTGGTCACCGAGCCCTGCCTCGCGCATGAGCGCCATCGCTTCGGGGCGGCGGGCGAGCACGGCTTCCGCGCCCACGTCGAACCGGCGTCCGGCGAGTTCCACGGTCCTGATCTTGCCGCCGGGCACGGACGCCGCGTCGCAGACCGTGATCCGCGCGTCGGCACCGAGCTCGGCGCGGAGCCGCCACGCGGCGCTGAGACCGGCGACACCCGCACCGACCACGACCACGTGGCGCGGCCGGTCCTGCCCCACGGCTTCCCCGTTCCCGGTCACAGGCTGTGCACCAGCTCCACGACGCGCGTCAACACGCCCGGGTCGGTGTCGGGGAGGACCCCGTGGCCGAGGTTGAAGATGTGTCCGCCCGCGGCTCGGCCCTCGGTGACGATGCGACGCACCTCCGCCTCGATCACCGGCCACGGCGCCGCCAGCAGGGCGGGATCGAGGTTGCCCTGCACCACCGGATCGGGCCGGCCGGGCACGGCGAGCCTGCGCGCGGCCTCGTCGAGCGGCAGCCGCCAGTCCACACCCACGACGTCGGCGCCCGCGTCCCGCATGTCCGGAAGCAACTCCGCCGTGCCCACGCCGAAATGGACGCGCGGCACACCGTAGTCGGCCACGCCTTCCAGCACCGTGGCCGAGTGCGGCAGCACGAACTCGCGGTAGTCACGCGCCGACAGCGCCCCGGCCCAGGAGTCGAAGAGCTGCACGGCGTCCACTCCGGCGTCCAGCTGCGCACGCAGGAACGACAGTGTGATCCGCGCGAGCGCGCCCGCGAGGGCGTGCCACAGCTCGGGATCACCGTGCATGAGCGCCTTCGTACGGGCGTGGTGCTTGCTGGGCCCTCCCTCGATCAGATACGACGCGAGGGTGAACGGAGCACCGGCGAAACCGATGAGCGGTGTCCCACCGAGCTGTTCCAGGAGCAGCCGCACGCCGTCGGTGACCGGGCGTACCTGCTCGGGGTCGAGCTCGGGGAGGGCCTCCACGTCGGCACGCGACCGGATCGGGTTCGCGACGACGGGTCCGGTGCCCGCCACGATGTCGATGTCCACGCCCGCGGCGTGCAGCGGGACCACGATGTCGCTGAACAGGATCGCGGCGTCCACGCCGTGCCTGCGGACGGGCTGGATCGTGATCTCCGCCAGCATCTCGGGATCGAAGCAGGCGCTCAGCATGGGAACGCCCTCGCGGAGCCGCCGGTACTCCGGAAGGGACCGTCCGGCCTGACGCATGAACCACACGGGCACGTGCGCGGGCTTCTCGCCCCGCGCGGCGACGAGGAACGGCGCGTCGGTAAGGGCGCGACGGGCCGACGGAGAAGAAGTTGTCATCACCAACAATCGTGCCATGCCGCTCCCGAGGCCCTGTCCCCGGCGCGCCTGTCCACGGACGGGCAGCGGTGCACCTTACAGTCGAGTGGTGACCGCGATGACCGAGGCGCCCGACGAGTTCCGTGCCGCCGTTGCCGCGTTGCGCTCCGTGACCCCGCGGCCGGAGGTGACCCTGGAAACGATCAAGGCTCCGCAGCGCCTGGCACCGTGGGCGTTCGCCCTCGCAGCGGAGACCACCGGACCCGGCGACGTGCCCGCGATGGGGCGGCTCGTGCTCCTGCACGACCCGAGAGGCCAGGAGGGCTGGAACGGCGTGTTCCGGCTCGTGGTCTACATGCGGGCGGAACTCGACGCCGAACTCGCCACCGACCCGTTCCTGCCCGACGTCGGCTGGTCGTGGCTCACCGACGCGCTCGACGCCACGGGGGCGTCCTGGACCGCGTTGGGCGGCACGGTCACCGAGACGTCCTCGGCTCGGTTCGGCGACATCGCGGAGTCGACCCGCACCGACGACATCGAGCTCCGCGCGTCGTGGACACCGACGAGCACCGACCTCCGGCCGCACGGCGAGGCCTTCTCGATGGCGCTGTCGCACTACGCGGGCCTGCCGCCGGTCGGGGTGACCGTGTTCGGTCAGCGGCGCGGTGACTGAACCTCTCGGGACCGCTCGTGGTGCTGTTCGCCTCCATTCACCGGAAACCGTTTCGCCGTGGCGTCGAAGGTCCACGGACGGGTGTTCGGAGGCAACTTCTTTTCGTTTGCAACCCTTCCCTAGCGTGAGAGAAGACGGTGGTTTCGGCGGTTTCGCGCGTTCTCACCAGGCCGCCTCGCCCGGTCCAGCCCGCGCGGAAAGCCGTTCGCGGAACTTCTGCGACACCTTTGCACGGGTCAAATGCACGGGCGTCCGGCGATCGGGAACTTCTCTACATCGTCCACGCTGTGCAAGCCGTTAACCACTTTCCGTACAAGAACCCGAATGCGCTATAGAAGCGACGGTGAGCTGTTACCCGATAGGGACAGATCCGCGGTGAATGTCCCCACTGACCCACCTGGGCGGCTAGAGTGCTTTCGACGACACCACTTTCGGTCTAAAGCTGGCGCGGCTGATTGGCCGAAAGTCCCGGTGCCGGTCGGGGGGCACGACCGACTCCAGGGAGGTAGTGACGTGGCTGCCGTCGGCTTTACTCAGGCCGTCCGATCCACGCCAGCCGGCTCGTTGCCGGCGAGCATGGTCCCGCACCCGCGGGAGGAACTGTTTTCTGTGTTGGTGGTCGACGACCACCCACTGTTGAGGGAGGCGATCGCCGCACGACTTGCGCAGATGGGCGCGGGCACGGTCCACGAGGCCGCGACCGTCGCCGAGGCGAGAGCGAGGGCGGCCGCGACTGGGCCGTGCGACCTCGCGATCCTCGACCTCGGGCTGCCGGATGGCAGCGGTATCGAACTGGTCACGGAGCTTCGCAGCAGTGGCTGGCTCCGTGTCGTGGTCCTCGCGTCGTCCGACGACCCGTACGCCGTGCGTTCGGCGTTCCAGGCGGGCGCGCAGGCGTATCTGCTGAAGTCCGCGTCGCCGGTGGTGGTCACCGACGGCGTGCGGAGGGTGCTGGAGGGCGGCGTCTACGCCGATCCCAGCGTCGCCCCCGTCCTGGCCACCGGAACCCGGGTGGCGGGCACCGACAACACGCCGCGTGAGCTGTCCGCTCGCGAGGTCGAGGTGCTCCAACTCGTGGCCGACGGCCAGTCGAACAAGGAAATCGGTGAGGAGCTCAGTCTGTCCGCGTTGACGGTGAAGTCCCACCTGTCGCGGATCGGGCGCAAGCTCGGCACCGGCGACCGGGCGCAGATGGTCGCGCTGGCCATGCGCGCGGGCGTCATCCGCTAGTCCGTTTCGGGGCCCTACGGGGCGGGCGAACCAGGCGCGGTAGACCCGTCCCGTAGGGTTCACAGACGTGGACAACGCAGATCAAGGCTCCGGCACGCCGGGCGCCTCTGCGCCTCTTCCGCTGACGGAACCGGCCGAAGGCACCCCCGATGTCATCGCCGATCCCGGCACGTTGCGTGCGGCGTGCGCCCGGCTGGCCGAGGGCAGCGGCGCGCTCGCCGTGGACACCGAACGGGCTTCCGGCTATCGGTACTGGCCGAAGGCCTACCTGGTCCAGATCAGGCGCGAGGGGGCCGGCACGTTTCTGATCGACCCCATCCCCCTTCGCGACGACCTCGCACCGCTGGCCGAGGTGATGAAGGACGCCGAGTGGGTCCTGCACGCGGCGTCGCAGGACCTGCCCTGCCTTGCCGAGTTGGGGCTGCATCCACCGGCACTGTTCGACACCGAGCTCGCGGGAAGGCTCGCGGGGTACCAGCGCGTGGCGCTGGGCACGCTGGTCGAGGAACTGTTGGGCTACCGGCTGGAGAAAGGCCACAGTGCCGCCGACTGGTCGCGCCGCCCGCTGCCGGTCGACTGGTTGAACTACGCGGCACTCGACGTGGAGCTGCTCGTCCCGCTGCGCGACAAGCTCGAAGCCGAACTGGCCGCGTCGGGCAAGCTGGAGTGGGCATTGCAGGAGTTCGAGGCCGTCCGCACGGCCGAACCACCGGGCCCGCGTTCGGAACCGTGGCGCCGTACCTCGGGAATCCACAAGATCCGCACCGCTCGTGGCCTTGCCGCCGTGCGAGCCCTGTGGGAAGCGAGGGACGAGCTGGCCCGCAAGCGGGACCGGGCACCCGGCCGCATCCTGCCCGACAGCGCGATCATCAACGCCGTGCTCGCCGATCCGCGCTCCCCGGCCGACCTTCAGAAGCTCCCGGTGTTCGGTGGCCGTGTCCAGCGGCGGCACACCTCCCGCTGGCTCAGGCAACTGCAGCTCGCCCGAACCCTGCCCGACGCGGAACTGCCGAGTACCGCCGTCTCCCACGACGGGCCGCCACCGCCGAACCGCTGGGCCGACAAGGACCCGGACGCGGCGGCCCGGCTCGCCGCCGCGCGGACGGCGCTGGCCGACATCGCGGAACGGCACCGGCTGCCCGTGGAGAACCTGCTGTTGCCGGATCTCGTGCGTCGCACCTGCTGGCGCCCGCCCTCGGACACCTCGCGGGAATCCGTGGCGACGGTCCTGGCGAAAGGTGGCGCCAGGCCGTGGCAGGTGGAGTTGACCGCCGAGGCCCTCGGCACCGCCCTGCGCGCCCGCGCCTGAGGTCATCGGGCGGCGGGCAACAGCACCTCGACGGCGAGCCCGCCACCGGACACGGGTTCGGCACGCACCGAGCCCCCGTGGGCACGCACGGCCGCTTGGACGATCGACAGCCCCAGACCCGCACCGGTGCGGGCGGTGCGCGCGACGCCCGCCCTGCGGAACGGCTCGAACAACCCGGCCACGGCCTCGGGTTCGATGACACCTCCGGACGACCGCACCGTGAGCGCCACCCACGAGCCGTCTCCCGGACGCACGGTGACCTCGATCCACCCGTTCTCGACGTTGTGGGTGACGCCGTTCTCCAACAGGTTCCCGGCGACGCGTTCCAGCAGTGCCGGGTCGCCTGCCGTCACCGCCCCGGTGAGATCGAACCGGGCCGTGACGCCCTTGCTCTCGGCACTCACCCGGACCGCCCGCCAGGCGCTGTCCACGACGTCGGCCAGGTCCACGCGCTCGGTCATCGCGAGTTCCGCGCCGTCGGTGCGGGCGAGAAGCAGCAACGAGTTCACGAGCCGCTCCGCGCGATCGGTCGCGTCGCGCACCACCCCCGCCATGCGACGCAGCTCCGTCTCGTCGGCCTCGTCGTCGGACAGCGTCACGTCCAGTTCGGTACGGATGACCGCCAGCGGGGTGCGCAGCTCGTGGCTCGCGTTGGCCACGAAGTGCCGTTGGGCGTCGAAGGCCGCCTGAAGGCGGTCGAGCATGGCGTCGAAGGTGTGGGCGAGTTCGGCCAGCTCGTCCCGGCTGTCGACGTCGCCGATACGCTCGCCCATCGACTCCACCGACAGCCGCCGAGCGGTGTCGGTGATCTCCCGCAGCGGGCGCAGCACGTGCGAGGTCAACGTCCACGCGAGGATGCTCGCGGCCATCACCACGAACACGAACGCGGTGAGCCCCGCTGCCACCATCCGTTCCCGCGCCTGTTCCCGCAGGTGGTCGGCGAGCACGGACGCCTCCACGTCGACGCCGTCCACCCGCACGAGTGTGCCCGGCGGCAACTGGGGCACCGCGGCGACCGAGTCGCCGACGAGCCGCCACGCCAACCACAACAGCACCACACTCACGACGGCGACGAGCGAGGTCGCGAGCACGGTGATGCGGGCGCGGAGCGTTCGCGCGGGGAGACCGGTGCGGCGGATCACCGATCCAGCGAAGCAGACTCCGCCGAGGAGCCCGCACCGGGCACCCGGTAACCCGAACCCACCACGGTCTCGATGATGCCGGGCTCACCGAGCTTCTTGCGCAGCGTCATCACCGTGACGCGGACCGTGGTGGTGAACGGGTCGGCGTTCTCGTCCCAGACGCGTTCGAGCAGTTCCTCGCTGCTCACCACGGCGCCCTTGGCCGACAGCAGCACCTCCAGGACGCCGAACTCCTTGCGGGTGAGTTCGACCAGGCGCCCGGAGCGGTGGACCGTGCGCTTGGCCGGGTCCAGCTCCACGTCGGCGGCCACGAGAACCGGCGGGGTGGCGGGCGTGGCCCTGCGGCCCAGCGCCCGCACCCGCGCCACCAGCTCCGGGAACGCGAAGGGTTTGGCGAGGTAGTCGTCGGCCCCGAGGGAGAGTCCCTCGACGCGGTCGGACACCGAACCGCTCGCCGTGAGCATGAGCACCCGGGTCAGCTCACCCGACGTCACGATCTCCCGGCACAGGTCGTCACCCGACATGCCGGGCAGGTCACGGTCGAGCACCACCACGTCGTAACGGGTGACGGACGCCTTCTCGTGGCCCTCGTCACCGTTGAACGCGACGTCGACCGCCATCCCCTCACGCCGCAGGCCGCGCGCGACCGCCTCGGCCAACGGCGCCTCGTCCTCTACTACCAATACGCGCACGTGAACACCGTGTCACAGTCACCTGAGAGAAATCTGATGGCGCACACCGCTATTCACGGGGTGTGTCCACCGCCTCTTCCGCGGGCTCCTTCACGTCCTCGGTGGCCTGTGCAGCGTCACCGAGCCTGCCCGCGGCCCACTCCGTGACCCTGCGTGCCACGTCCTGCGCGGTGAGGCCGATGCCGGCCAGCACCTCCTCGCGCGTGCCGTGCTCCAGGAACCGCTGAGGCACGCCGAGGTCGCGCAGCGGCACGTCGCAGTCGGCGTCGCGCAGGGCGGCGGCCATCGCCGAGCCGAAGCCGCCGTGCCGCCCGCTGTCCTCGAGCGTGACGACCAGCCGGTGGGACTCCGCGAGCGACACCAGCTCCCCGGGAACGGGCAGCACCCAACGCGGGTCGACGACCGTGACACCGATGCCCTGGTCGGCCAGCCGGTCGGCGGCGGCGAGCCCGAGCCGGGCGAACGCGCCCACGGCCACGAGCAGCACGTCACGCCGCTCGTCGCTCCGCAGGACGTCCACACTCCCGACGCGGTCGACGGCAGGCACCGACTCCACGACGCCGCCCTTCGAGAACCGCAGCGCGGTGGGACCGTCGGAGACCTCGACGGCCTCGCGCAGCTCCTCACGCAACGTCTGCGCGTCCCGGGGCGCGGCCACCCTCATGCCCGGCACCATGCCGAGCAGCGACAGGTCCCACATGCCGTGGTGGCTGGGCCCGTCCGGTCCCGTGATGCCCGCGCGGTCGAGCACGAGCGTCACGGGCAGGCGGTGCAGCGCCACGTCCATGAGCACCTGGTCGAACGCGCGGTTGAGGAAGGTGGAGTACACGGCCACGACGGGGTGCAGCCCGCCCATCGCCAGCCCGGCGGCGGAGGTGACGGCGTGCTGCTCGGCGATGCCGACGTCGTACCAGCGGTCGGGGTAGGCCTCGGCGAACGAGTGCAGACCCGTGGAACGCAGCATGGCCGCCGTGATGGCCACCACGTCGTCGCGCTCCGCACCGATCTTGACGAGTTCGTCGCCGAACACCGAAGTCCAGCTCGGGCCCTTGGCGGGCGGCTTGCCGGTCTGCGGGTCGATCGGGTCGGTCTGGTGCATCTGGTCGGCCTGGTGGTTCACCGCGGGCGCGTAACCGTGGCCCTTCTCGGTGACGGCGTGCACGATCACCGGGCCGCCGTACGCCTTGGCGCTCTGCAGCGCCTTCTCGAGCGCCACCAGGTCGTGCCCGTCCACCGGGCCGATGTACTTGAGGCCGAGGTCGGAGAACATGACCTGCGGGCTGAGCGCGTCCTTGATACCGGCCTTGGCCGCGTGCAGGGCGGTGTAGAGCGGCTTGCCCACGACCGGGGTGTTCTGCAGGAGTTCCTTGCCCCCGTCGAGCAGGCGTTCGTACCCGCGGCGCAGGCGCAGCGACGCGAGGTGCTCGGCGAACCCTCCGATGGTCGGCGAGTACGAACGGCCGTTGTCGTTGACGACGATGACGACGGGACGCTCGGGGTCGGCGGCGATGTTGTTCAACGCCTCCCAGCACATGCCGCCGGTCAGCGCGCCGTCACCGACGACCGCCACGGCGTGCCTGCCGAGACCGGCGAGCTGGTACGCCTTCGCCAGCCCGTCCGCGTACGACAGGGCGGTGGAGGCGTGGCTGTTCTCGATGAAATCGTGCTCACTCTCCGCACGCGCCGGGTACCCGGCGATGCCACCTTGCTGACGCAGCCGGCCGAAATCGCGGTGCCGGCCTGTGACGATCTTGTGCACGTACGACTGATGTCCCACGTCGAAGAGCAAGGCGTCCTTCGGTGAGTCGAACACCCGGTGCACCGCCAGGGTGACCTCCACGACACCGAGGTTGGGTCCGAGATGACCGCCCGCCCTGCGCACCTTCTCCACGAGGAAATCCCTGATCTCCCCTGCCAGCACGCCCAACTGGTCGTGGTCCATTCGTTTGAGGTCAGCCGGCCCGTGCACGGACTCCAGCAACGTCACACTCCACCTCGCTCGCCGTCGTTCTCGCTGCCTCGTTCTGCTTAGTCTAGGGAGGTCTTCGAACGCAGCCCACTTTCGGGCGAAGCGCTGCCGCGGAGCCCGGTCCGCCGGATACTGGTCTCGTAGCGGCAGGGACGGCGTTGCGCTCCCGTGCCGCGGCTCCGGAAGTCCCACGAGGCGAGCGGACGAGAGGGAACCCCATGCCACGGGAATTCGATTACGTCGTCGTCGGGGGTGGCACGGCTGGGGCGGTCGTCGCGGCCCGGCTGTCGGAGGACCCGGACACCTCGGTCTGTCTACTGGAGGCGGGCCCCTCCGATGTGGACGAGGACGCGATCCTGCGGCTCGACCGGTGGATGGCGCTGCTGGAGTCCGGATACGACTGGGACTACCCCGTGGAGCCGCAGGAGAACGGCAACTCCTTCCTGCGGCACGCGCGAGCGAAGGTGCTCGGGGGCTGCTCCTCGCACAACTCGTGCATCGCGTTCTGGGCTCCCGCGGAGGACCTCGACGAGTGGGCGTCACTGGGTCTGCCAGGATGGTCCGCCGCCGACGTCTTCCCCCTGTTCCGCGAGCTGGAGAACAACGACGGACCCGGTGACCACCACGGCCGGAGCGGGCCGGTGCGCATCCGCTCGGTCCCGCCTCACGATCCGGCGGGTGTGGCGCTGCTGGAGGCCTGTGAGCAGGCCGGCATCCCCAGGGCGGAGTTCAACTCCGGCACCACGGTGACCAACGGAGCCAACTGGTTCCAGATCAACGCGTTCGAGGACGGCACCAGGGCGTCGTCGTCGGTGTCCTACCTGCATCCCGTGCTGGGCAAGCGGTCCAACCTGGAAGTGCGCACCGGGGTGCGGGCCAAGCGGCTGACCTTCGACGGGCTGCGCTGCACCGGTGTGGAGATCCTCACCGAGGATCTCGTCCACAGTGAACACGTGGTCGCGCGCGGCGAGGTGGTGGTGAGCTGCGGCGCCATCGACACCCCGAAGCTGCTCCAGCTCTCCGGCATCGGCCCCGCCGAGGAACTCGCGGGCTTCGACATCGACGTGCTCGTGGACTCCCCCGGGGTCGGCCGTAACCTCCAGGACCACCCCGAGGGTCTGGTCCAGTGGGAGGCCCGCAAACCGATGGTGAGCGAGTCGACGCAGTGGTGGGAGATCGGCATCTTCACCACCACCCAGCCCGGCCTGGACCGCCCGGACCTGATGTGTCACTACGGCTCGGTGCCCTTCGACCTCAACACGCTTCGACACGGCTACCCGACCACGGAGAACGGTTTCTGCCTCACCCCCAACGTGACGCGGGCACGGTCCACCGGCACGGTGAAGTTGCGCACCCCCGACTTCCGCGACCGGCCGAAGGTCGACCCGCGTTACTTCACCGACCCGCACGACATGCGGGTGATGACGTACGGCATCCGGATGGCCCGCCGCATCGTGGGGCAGCCCGCGATGCGGGAGTGGGCGGGCGCGGAAATCGCCCCGGGCCCGGAGGCGGAGACCGACGAGGAGCTCGCCGACTACATCGTCAAGACCCACAACACGGTGTACCACCCGTCGTGCACGGTGAAGATGGGCCCGGCCGACGATCCGCTCGCTCCGCTGGACGAGCGCCTGCGCGTGCGCGGCGTGGAGCGGCTGCGGGTGGCGGACGGGTCGGCGATGCCGTTCCTCGTGGCGGTCAACCCGTGCATCACCACCATGGCCATCGGGGAGAAGGCCGCGGACATGATCGTCGAGGACGCCAAGGGGCGATGAGGCCAGGCCGGGGACCGCGGTGTCAACGCCGCCACAGCGGCAGCATCGCGTCCCGGACCTCCGCCAGTAGCTCGGTCATGGCCGCCTCGGCGGCAGCAGGCTCGCCCCGCGCCACCGAGGCCGCGACGCGTTCGTGGAGGTCGAGCGCCTCGGGCACGGGCTGGTGCGGCATGAGGCCGAGGTGGGTGCGGCCGCGCAGGACCGCGGCGACGACGTCGGAGAGCGCCCCGAACATCTCGTTGCCGCACGCCCGCAGCAACAGCGTGTGGAAGGCGACGTCCCGCTCCATGAACTCGTCGAGCCTGCCCGCCTCGCCGAGCTCGCGCATCTCCGCGGCCAGGCCGACGACCTCGGCGCGCTCGGCGGCCGACGCGCTGCGCGCCGCCGCGGCGGCCGCGAGCGGCTCCACCGCGATCCGCAGTTCGGTGAGCGACCGCAACTGCTCGTCGCGGCCGGGGCCGGAGAGCCGCCACCAGATGACCCTCGGGTCGAACACGTTCCAGCTCGACCGGGGTTGCACGGTGATGCCGACGCGTCTGCGGGAGCGCACCAGGCCCATCGACTCCAGGACGCGCATGCTCTCGCGGGCGACCGTACGGGAGACGCCGAACCGCTCCTGGATCCGGTCGAGGGTGAGCACGTCACCGCAGGCGAGTTCGCCGCTGGTGATGTCCGAACCGATCGTGTCCAGCACTGTGTTGTGCAGGACCTCCGCCCCCACCTCCGGCTCAACACTCACGTGCCGAGCCTATCCCGATGCCGCGCCTTCACACTGCCCCGCAAATGGTGCTATCTTTCGCCGCTAAAAGTAATACCTTTGATCGAGGAGCGTCATGAGTGCCACCTGCCTGGTGGTGATGGGAGTGTCCGGCGCGGGCAAGAGCACCATCGCCCGGCGCCTCGCGGACGAACTCGGCTGGCCGATGGCCGAAGCCGACGAGTTCCACCCGCCCGCCAACATCGAGAAGATGTCCTCGGGCATCCCACTCACCGACACCGACCGGGCACCCTGGCTCGCCTCGCTGCGGGACTGGATCACCGAGCGCGCCGAGTCGAACGAGAGCACCGTCGTCACGTGCTCGGCACTGAAGCGGGCCTACCGCGACATCCTCCGGCAGGCCCGCGCCCGGGTACGGTTCGTGCACCTCGCGGGCAGCGCAACTCTGATCATGGAGAGGTTGTCCGTCCGGTCGGACCACTTCATGCCGTCCTCCCTGCTGGACTCCCAGTTCGGCGACCTCGAACCGCTGGGCGCCGACGAGGACGGCGTCACCGTCGACCTCGGACAGCCCCCGCAACGCATCGCCGCGACCGCTCTCGAGCGGCTCGGCCTCCACGCCGGGCCGCAACGGTAGGTCCCGGCAGGTCCCTTCCCCCACCCACCGCGACAGCAACGGAGCTTTCGGATGAACACCGACGAGTGGACGCAGACCCTCGGCGCGGGCCCACTACTGGGCATCGCCGCGGGCGCGGTCGTCGTCCTGCTGCTGCTCATCATCACCCTGCGGGTGCACGCCTTCCTGGCACTCGTGGCGGTCAGCCTGGCGACCGCGTTCGCCACCGGCATCCCCGCCGACCAGGTCGTGGACACGCTCACGGACGGGTTCGGCTCGACACTGGCCAGCGTGGCGTTGCTGGTCGGCCTCGGCGCCATGCTGGGCAGGTTGCTGGAGGTGAGCGGCGGGGCACAGTCACTCACCGACGCACTGATCCGGCGGTTCGGCGAGAAACGCGCTCCGCTGGCGCTCGGCATCGCATCGCTGCTCTTCGGCTTCCCGATCTTCTTCGACGCCGGCCTCGTGGTCATGTTGCCGATCATCTTCTCGGTGGCCCGCAGGCTCGGCGGCGGCGTGCTGGTCTACGGCCTTCCCGCGGCCGGCGCGTTCTCGGTCATGCACATCTACGTGCCGCCGCACCCCGGCCCCGTCGCGGCGAGCACCCTGCTGGGAGCCGACGTGGGCCTGGTCATCGCCTTCGCTGTGCTGCTCGCGATCCCCACCTGGTACCTCACCAGCTACCTCTACGGCGTGTGGGTGGGCAAGCGCATCGTGCTGCCCGTTCCCGACATCCTGCGCGGCAGCGACCCCGACAGCGACGCGAACACCGAGCCGCCGAGTTCCGGGACGGTCATCGCACTGCTCCTGCTGCCGCTGGTGCTGATCTTCGCCAACACCGGCCTGACCACCGCGGCCGACGCGGGATGGCTCGACGCCGAGGCAGGCTGGTTCGACGTCCTCGTCGCCCTCGGTTCCACCCCGGTGGCGCTGCTGATCACCGTCTTCGTCGCGATGTACGTGCTGGGCACCCGGCGCGGGCGGGGCAAGGACGTGGTGGAGCGGTTGCTGGACTCCGCGCTCGGCCCCGTGTGCTCGATCATCCTCATCACCGGCGCCGGAGGCATGTTCGGCGGCGTGCTGCGAGCCAGCGGTATCGGTGACGCGCTGTCCAGCGCCCTGTCGGACCTCGGGCTTCCGGTGATCGTGGCCGCCTACGTCATCGCCACGGTGCTGCGGATCGCGCAGGGCTCGGCCACCGTCGCCCTCACCACGGCCGCCGGTCTGGTACAGCCGCTCGTGCTCGGCGGCGGCTTCAACTCCGTCGAGGTCGTGGCGATCGTGCTGGCACTCGCCGCCGGATCGGTGACGGCGGGTCACGTCAACGACTCCGGCTTCTGGCTCGTCGGCCGGTTCTTCCAGATGGACGTCAAGACGACGTTCAAGACGTGGACCGTCATGCAGACCACCATCGGTCTCGTCGGATTCGGTCTGGCGTCCCTGCTGTACCTTCTGGCTTGATCACGAGCGACCCCGCCGTCACCGGCGGGGTCGCTCGGTTTGGACCGCGGGGTCCCTGGCTACACTGGCATCTGTACGAAACAGTTTCGTTTCCGTATGGAGTCCAGCATGTCCGCACAGCCGTCGGCACCACCCCGCCGCACCCGGCTCACCCCGGAACGCGAGCGGGAGCTCTTCACCGCCGTGGTGGATCTCGTCCGGGAACACGGCTACGAAGCCCTGACCATGGACGCCGTCGCGGCCCGGACCAAGGCGAGCAAGGCGACCCTCTACCGGCAGTGGGAGAGCAAACCGAAGCTCGTCGCGACCGCCCTGCGGCACCTCGCGGGCACGTCACCCACGGACGTGGACACCGGTTCCCTGGCAGGCGACCTGCGCCAGATGCTGCACGAGCTGATCGCCCACGCCACCGAGGACACGGCTCTGCTCAACGGTTTGGCACACGCCGTGACCAAGGACACCCAACTGTGGGAGGCCCTCCACGAACTCCACATCCGGCCCGGGCTGGAGTCGCTGGACGCCGTGGTGAACCGGGCCATCGAACGGGGCGAGCTGGCTCCCGACAACCCGGCGAAGGACTACATCGTGCACCTGATCCTCGGGGCCTTCGGCACCCGTCGGCTCATCGAGAACAAGGACGTCGACGCCGAGTACATGGAGGGCTACCTCGCAGCGGTGGTCTTCCCCGCCCTCGGTATCTCCTGACCCGCTGTTCCCACCCGGTACCCCGAACGGGGTACCGGGGCCTTCGCCGCCCCACTTCCCGTCCCCACCGACCGACCAGGAGTTCTCCCCGCATGGCCACGATGCTGTATCGGCTCGGCCGCTTCGCCTTCCGGCGACGTGGCCTGGTCGCCGTGCTCTGGATACTGGTGCTCGCCGCAGCGGGCGGCGCCGCCGCGACCTCGTCCTCGACGGCCTCCACCACGATCTCGATCCCCGGCACGGAGGCCCAGCAGGCGTTCGAGCTGCTGGAGGAACGCTTCCCCGGCAGCGCCCCGGACGGGGCCACCGCGCGGGTGGTCTTCCAGGCCCCCGACGGCGAGAAGCTCACCGACCCGGGGAACCGGGCCGTCGTCGGTGACATCGTCGCCGACCTGGCCCAGGGATCACAGGTCCAGCAGGCCGTGGACCCGTTCCAGGCGGGGACCGTCAACCGCGACGCCACCATCGCCTACACGCAGGTCACCTACGACGGCTCGGCACTCGACCTCACCGACGGCACGCGCGGTGCGTTGGAAGCGGCCGCCGACGCCGGGCGTGACGCCGGACTGACCGTGGAGATCGGCGGCGACGCGCTGATGACTCTCCCGGAGACCGGTGCCACCGAGGTCATCGGTGTGATCATCGCCGCCGTCGTCCTGCTGGTGACCTTCGGCTCGCTCGTCGCAGCCGGGCTGCCGCTGGCCACCGCGCTCGTCGGTGTCGGGATCAGCGTGTCCGTCATCACGGTGCTCACCCAGACGCTGGAACTCGACAGCACGACGCCGATCCTGGCCACGATGATCGGCCTCGCCGTGGGCATCGACTACTCGTTGTTCATCGTGTCCCGGTACCGCGCCGAACTCGCGGAAGGTCACGCGCCGCTGGACGCCGTCGGGCGTGCGACCGGCACAGCCGGGTCGGCCGTCGTCTTCGCCGGTCTCACCGTGGTCATCGCGCTGGCCGGGCTCGCCGTGGTCAACATCCCCATCCTCACGAAGATGGGTCTCGCCGCCGCCGGCGCGGTCGTGCTCGCCGTGCTCGTCGCCCTGACCCTCATCCCGGCTCTGATCGGTCTGGCAGGCACGCGCATCCTGCCGCGCAAGCAACGTAAGGACGGCGCTACCGCCGAGGGAGCGGGCAGGCCCGGCGCGGGCACCCGCTGGGCCCACTTCGTCCTCCGCCACCGGGTTGCCGTGCTGCTCATCGGTGTCGCGGGCCTCGGGGTGATCGCGGTTCCGGCGACGGACCTCCAACTGGGGCTGCCCGACGACAGCTCCAAGCCCGTCGACACCAGTCAACGCAGGGCGTACGACCTCATCGCGGAGGGCTTCGGCCCGGGAACCAACGGACCGCTCGTGGTCACCGTCGACGCCCGCGACAGCGAGGACCCGCAGGCCGCGGCCGAGGCCACCGGTGCGGCGCTGCAGAAACTCGACAACGTCGCGGCCGCGACCCCGGCCACGTTCAACCAGGCCGGCGACACGGCGATGATCACGGTCATTCCCCTGTCCGCCCCGAGCAGCGTCGAGACCGAGGACCTGGTTCACGCGATTCGCGCCGAGGCGGGCGACATCACCGACTCCACCGGCGCACGGGTGCTCGTCACCGGCCAGACCGCGATGGGCATCGACGTCTCGCAGAAGCTCGACGACGCCCTGCTGCCCTACCTGATCCTCGTGGTCGGGCTCGCCTTCGTCCTGCTGGTGATCGTCTTCCGGTCCGTTCTCGTGCCGCTCAAGGCCGCACTCGGGTTCCTGCTGTCGGTCATCGCCGCGCTGGGGGCCGTGGTGGCGGTCTTCCAGTGGGGTTGGCTCGCCGACCTCTTCGGCGTGGAACAGACCGGTCCGATCATGAGCCTCATGCCGATCTTTCTGGTCGGCCTCGTGTTCGGGTTAGCGATGGACTACGAGGTGTTCCTGGTCACGCGGATGCGGGAGGCCTACGTCCACGGCGAGAGCCCGCAGGAGTCGATCGTCACCGGCTTCCGACACGGAGCCCGGGTGGTCACCGCCGCCGCGCTGATCATGATCAGCGTGTTCGCGGGCTTCGTCGGCTCGTCCGAATCCATGATCAAGATGATCGGGTTCGGTCTGGCGATCGCCGTGCTGTTCGACGCTTTCGTGGTCCGCATGGCCATCGTGCCCGCGGTACTGGCCGTACTCGGCAAGGCCGCGTGGTGGCTCCCCCGTCCGCTGGACCGGGTACTGCCCAACGTGGACGTCGAGGGAGAACGCCTGCAGCGGCGACTCGCCGAAGTGGACGAGGACACGAAGGAACCCGTCGGCAGCCGTTCCTGACGGCCCGCCGACGGACGGGGTCCGCCTTCGGGGGGCGAAGCACGGACCTCGGCCACACCGCGGCGCACGGGGCCGACCGCGGTGCGGCACCCGGGGCCCGGCCCGGCTTTCCAGGGGGAGGCCGGGCCGGGCCCCACTCCATGTTGGGGGTGGCGCCTCGCCCGGAGTCGCCGGAGGACTCGTTCCGGGGACTTACCGACCCGGGCGGGAGCGCCACTCGCGGACGACCCCACGGACCGGCCCGTTGCCCTGTTCTCGGTGGCACAGGACGCGTCGTGCTACTCCAGGTGCCGCATTGACACCACCGCAGCGCACACTAGCCTGAGATCAGAAAGCGCTTTCAAAGTTCATCGGCGATCGACAGGAAGGCTTTCGCGATGTCCGGACTCACCAGACGGAAGGCTCTCGGTATCGCCGGCGCTCTCGGAGCCGTCCCCCTGCTGGGGGCCGCGGGCACAGCTTCGGCGGCGGCTCCCGTACCCGTGGCCGACAGCGGAGCCTGGTGCTGGTTCGGCGGTCCCAGGGCGCTGTACCACGAGGAGCGCCACCGACGCACCTACCTCGGTTACCTCACCGCGGCGGGCGAGGTGGTGGTCGCCCAGTACGACCACGACAGCGGGAAGCTCACCAAATCGGTCGTGATGGAGCACTTCCCGGTCGACGACCACAACAACCCGGCCGTGTGCATCCGCCCCGACGGTCGGGTTGTGGTGTTCTGGACCGGGCACGCCACGAACATCCCTCTGCTCTACCGTCGCTCCGTTCTGCCGGAGGACATCGGTGGAGGGTGGGAGCCCCTGCGGGCCATCACGACCAACTCCGAGGGTCCGTACGGGTGGACCTACACGAACCTGGCCCAGCTCAGCGCCGAGCCCGGCAAGTTGTACCTCTTCTGGAGGGGTGGCGACTTCAACCCGTACTTCACCACCACGACCGGGGGCGACCGGTGGACGGACGCGCAGCCCCTCGTCTTCGTTCCGGGTGAGCGGCCTTACGTGAAGATGCACTCCGACGGCCGGGACACCATCCACTTCGCGTTCACCCAGGCACACCCCCGCGACGTGCACACCAGCATCTACTACATGTACTACCGGGGCGGGAACCTCTACCGCGCCGACGGCGGCCTGATCGGCCCGCTCGGTTTCCCCGTGAACCCGAGCGAGGCCGACAAGGTGTACGACGCGGACACCGGCGGTAATCCCAAGGCCTGGGTCTGGGAGATCGCGGCGGACGAGCGCGGCAGGCCGGTGATCGTCTACGCGAACTTCCCCACCGACGACGACCACCGGTATCACTACGCGCGCTGGACCGGACAACGGTGGGAGAACCACCGGATCACCGCTGCGGGCGGCACCATCAGCGGCGACCCGGGAGAACCCAACTACTCCGGCGGGGTGTCACTCGACCACGAGGACCCGTCCGTGGTCCTGCTGTCCCGGCAGCGTCCGGGACAACGGCACGAGGTGGAGCGCTGGACCACACGTAACGGTGGCCGCACCTGGTCGGTGGAGCCGATCACCAGCAACTCCACCGAACTCAATGTCCGTCCCTTCAAGCCCGTGGGACTGCGCGGTAACGGCCCCATGAGCGTGCTGTGGATGGCGGGCGAGTACCCCAGCTACACCGACTTCCGGACTCGCATCATGGCACTCGGCGAGGACGGTGAGCCGTTCGCGCTGTGACGTCCGGCCGCGCCGGTCCGGGACACGCGTGGCCGCTCGCCCTCGCCCCGAGCCCTTCGGCGGCACCTGCGACGTCACGTGGTCCCGGCTTCAGGAGCCGCTCGCGACCGGCACCAGCAGCGCCACACACTCCACGTGGTGGGTCATCGGGAACGCGTCGAACGCCCGAAGCCGGTCGAGCCGGTAGCCGAGCTCGGCGAACGTCGCGAGGTCGCGGGCGAGCGCGGCCGGATCGCAGGCGACGTAGACGACCCGCTCCGGACCTGCGGCCGCGATCCGCTCCACCACCGCTCGGCCCGCGCCCTTGCGCGGCGGGTCCAGCACGACCACCTGCGGTGAGTCGGTGCGGTCGCGCAGCACGTTCTCCACCTGCCCGCACCGCCACGAGACCTGCCGCGAGTCCGCGAGGTTCGCCTTCCCGTCGGCCACCGCACGGCGGCCCGACTCGACGGCGAGCACCCTTCCCCTCGGTCCCACCTGTTCCGCGAGCACCGACGCGAACAACCCGACTCCCGCGTAGAGGTCCCACGCCCGGGCTCCGGGCGAGGCATCGGCCCACTCCCCCACCACCCGCGCGAACGTCTCGGCGGCCTCGGGGTGCACCTGCCAGAAGCCGTGCGCGGCGAGCCGCCAGTCACGCCCCGCGGCGCGCTGCACCGCGACTCCGCCGCGACGCTGCTCCGGGCGCCTGCCGCGTCCGGGCAGGCGGCGGACGTGCACCTCGCCGTCGGCGTCCTCGGTGACCTCGATCTCGTCACCGTCCGACCAGGTCCGCGGCAGCACCGCCTCCACCGCGTCGCGAACGGTGATCGGGCAGTCGGTCAACGGCACCACCCGGTGACTGCGATGGGCCCTCAGTCCCGCGTGGCCGTCGGCGGCGGCCACGAAGCGCACGCGCGTCCGCCACCGCAGCAGGCCGCCCGGCAGCTCCTCGACCGTCACCGGCAGGTCCAGCCCCGCGAGCCTGCCCAGTTGCTCCTCGACGACGCGTGCCTTGAGCTCGCGTTGCGCGTGGGCGCTCGCGTGCTGCCAGTCACATCCCCCGCACAGTCCCGGGCCCGCCACGGGACACGGCGGCTCGACCCGGTCGGGCGACGGCGTCAGCACCCGGACGGCGTCCGCTCGGCAGAACGACTTCCCCGTGTCCTCGGTCACCTCGGCGAGCACCTTCTCGCCCGGCAACGCGTGCCGGACGAACACCACCCGACCGTCCATACGGGCCACACAGTGGCCACCGTGCGCGACCGCCCCGACGGTCAACTCGAGCGTGCGGCCCGTCCAGTCCAGGCTCACGAGCGTGTCCCCCTCTCTCCTGCCCCGGACGCGGTGGTGGGGGGCTCACTCACGTGGAAACCGCGCCGCACGTCACCCGCCACCGGACGACGGCGCCTCTGAGCGGCACGTGTGGAGGCACGCCGGGAGGACTCCAGCTGCCAGGGCACGCTCGTCACCATCACGCGCGGCTGGAACAGCAGGCGCGTCTTCAGCCGCAGCGCGCTCTGGTTGTGCAGCAACTGCTCCCACCACCGGCCCACGACGTACTCGGGAATGAACACGGTGACGACGTTACGCGGCTGGTCGCCCCGCACTCTGCGGACGTAGTCGAGCACCGGCTTGGTGACCTCCCGATACGGCGACTCCACGACCTTCAACGGAACCGAGATCCGGCGCCTCTCCCACGCCCGCAACAACGCGCGCGTCTCCTCCTCGTCCACGTTGACCGTGACGGCCTCCAGCACGTCCGGCCGTGTCGCCTTGGCGTAGGTCAGCGCGCGCAGCGCCGGCTTGTGCAGTTGCGACACCAGCACGATCGCGTGGTTCCGGGCGGGCAGGGTCACCTCGTCGTCGGTTTCCGCGATCTCGGCGGCCACGCGGTCGTAGTGCCTGCGGATGGCACGCATGAGAACGTAGAAGAAGGCCATCGCGGCGAGCGAGATCCACGCGCCCTCCAGGAACTTGGTGACCAGGATGATGAGCAGCACGCACGCCGTCGTCACCAGCCCCACGGCGTTGACCGCCTGGGCCCGGTGCATCCGTGCCCGGGCAGCGGGATCGGTCTCGTCGCGCAGTTCCCGGCGCCAGTGCCGGATCATGCCGCTCTGGCTCGCCACGAATGCCATGAAGACACCCACGATGTAGAGGTGGATCAACACCGTCACCTGGGCGTCGAACGCGATCACCAGCACGATGGCGAACCCGGCGAGCACCAGGATGCCGTTGCTGAAGGCCAGCCGGTCGCCGCGCGTGTGCAGCTGCCGGGGCAGGAACCGGTCCTGCGACAGGATCGAACCGAGCACGGGGAAACCGTTGAACGCCGTGTTGGCGGCGAACACGAGTACCAGCCCGGTGAAGAAGATCACGTACCAGACACCGGGCGTGAAGTCGCCGAAGACGGCCCCGGCCACCTGCGCGACCAGGGTCTTCTGCTCGTAGCCCTCCGGCGCGTTGACGAACTGTCGTTGCGGATCCTCGGCCATCACGACACCGCTGGCGTCGGCGAGGAACAACAGGCCGAGGAACATCGGAATCGCGAGCAGCCCCATGAGCAGCAGCGTCGTGGCGGCGTTGCGCCCCCGAGGCCTGCGGAAGGCGGGGACGCCGTTGGCGATGGCCTCCACGCCCGTGAGCGCCGCGCTGCCGGACGAGAACGCGCGCAACAGCAGGGCCGCGAACCCCAGCCCGGCGAGTTGGCCGGGGTCCTCCACGAGTTCGAGCCCGGCGCTCTCCGCCCGCAGTTCGTCGCCGAACCCGAACGTGCGTATCGCACCCCACGCGATCATGCCGAGGATTCCCACGACGAACGCGTAGACCGGGACCGCGAACACCGTGCCGGACTCGCGCACCCCCCGCAGGTTCGCCGCGGCCAGGACCACGATCGCGGCGACCGCGAACTCCACCCTGTGGTCGGCCACGAACGGCACGGCCGACCCGATCGTGGCAGCCGCCGAGGCGATCGACACCGCCACCGTGAGTATGTAGTCCACCAGCATCGCCGCGCCGACGGCGAGGCCGATCCGCGTGCCGTGGTTGGCTGTCGCGACCGCGTAGGCACCGCCACCGGACGTGTAGACGCGCACGTTCTGGCGATAAGCCGCGATCACCACCACCATGACCAACGCCACGACCACGCCGATCCACGGGCTGTAGACGTAGGCGGAGGCCCCGGCGACCGACAGCATCAGCAGGATCTCCTCGGGCGCGTACGCGACCGAGGACATCGGATCGGAGGAGAACACCGGCAGCGCGATCCGCTTGGGCAGCAACGTGCGCGGCAGGCTGTCGCTTCGGAAAGGTCTGCCCAGCAGAATGCGCTTCGTCGCCGTGGCGAACTTGGACACGGCAGGAGCGTAAACCCCGGCGAGGCCACCGCGCGAAGGGCGTCGAGCCGCCCTCACCCGCGTGCTCGGTCCGGTGGCGGATCGAGCGGCCCGCCACCGGCACACGCGGGGTAGGTTGAGCTCTGACGCCAGTCGAGACGCCGGCCCGGTGAGGCGGCGAGGAGGAGAGCAGCGTGCACGTGGTGATCATGGGATGCGGCCGGGTCGGCGCGTCCCTCGCAGCGGCCCTCGAGCGGCTGGGGCACGACGTCGCGGTGATCGACAAGCAGAGGGAGTCGTTCCGCAGGCTCGGCCCCCACTTCCACGGCCAGCAGGTGCTCGGCATGGGATTCGACCGGGACGTCCTCGTCGAGGCCGGCATCGAGAAGGCGGGAGCGTTCGCCGCGGTGTCCAGCGGCGACAACTCCAACATCATCTCCGCTCGGGTCGCCCGGGAGACCTTCGGCGTCGAACACGTCGTCGCCCGGATCTACGACTCCAAACGGGCAGCCGTGTACGAACGGCTGGGTATCCCGACCGTCGCCACCGTCCCGTGGACCACCGACCGGTTCCTGCGCACTCTGCTGCCGGAGGGCACCGCCACGTCCTGGCGCGAACCGACCGGCACCGTCGCGCTGCTGCAACTGCCGCTGCACGAGGACTGGATCGGCCGCAGCGTCCGGCAGCTCGAAACCGAGACGGGATGCCGGGTGGCGTTCATCATGCGGTTCGGGACCGGCGTCCTTCCCGATTCGAGGACCGTGCTCCAAGCCGACGACGTCGTCTACGTGGCGGCGTTGTCCGGCACTATCACCGACGTCACGAGTGTGGCCGCGCGGCCACCCCAGGAGGAGAGCTGATGCGGGTCGCGATCGCGGGTGCCGGTGCGGTGGGACGCTCCATCGCCTCGGAGCTCATCGAGGCCGGGCACACCGTCATGCTCATCGAGCGCCAGTCGCAGCAGTTCCTGCCGGAGACCGTCGAACATGCCGACTGGGTGCTCGGTGACGCCTGCGAGGTCTCCACCCTGGAGGACTCGGGGCTGCAGTTGTGCGACGTCGTCATCGCCGCGACGGGGGACGACAAGGTCAACCTGGTGGTGTCCCTGCTCGCCAAGACGGAGTTCGCCGTACGCCGAGTGGTGGCTCGGGTGAACAACCCCGCCAACGAGTGGTTGTTCACCGAGAGCTGGGGCGTGGACGTGGCGGTCTCCACCCCACGCATGCTGGCCGCGATGGTGGAGGAGGCGGTCAGCGTCGGCGACCTCGTGCGGCTGATGACGTTCCGGCAGGGACAGGCCAACCTCGTGGAGATGACACTGCCCTCCGACACCCCGCTGGCGGGCAAGGCCGTGCGGGAGCTGGCTCTGCCGCGCGACGCCGCACTGGTCACCATCCTCCGGGGCGAGCGGGTCATCGTGCCGCAGCCCGACGACCCGTTGGAGCCCGGCGACGAGCTGTTGTTCGTCTCACCGACCGACACCGAGCCCGGTATCCGTCGGGCTCTGGGAGTGGGCGAGAACGGCACGGGGACGACGCCGTGACGCGGTGACGGCGCGTTGGTTCACGCCTGGGTGGGCGGCGGCTGACCGTACTTGACCCGCAACCGGGCCTCGATCTCCTCGTCGGTCTCGGCGGGCTCGGCCGCCGCCGCGAGCTCGGCGAGCCTGCGGTCGGAACGCCGCACGGCCCACACCACGACGAGAAGTGCCAGCCCGTACAGCGGGTAACCCATCGCGATCTTCGCGAAGGCCAGCCAGCCGGTGAGGTCCTCGTCGTAGAGCCACCGCTGGACCACGAACCGCGCTGCGAACACCGCGGCCAGGGCCAGCGTGGCGATGTCGTAGCCGAGCCGGGACGTCCTGTCCTTCCGCCAGGCCATGCCGCTGCCGTTGAGGAGGTTCCACACCACGCCCGCCAACGGCCACCGGACCACCACGGACCCGGCGAGGACGGCGAAGTACACCAGGCTCGTCCAGATGCCGAACAGGAAGAAGCCCTTGGCCGACCCCGTCCGATACGCGAGGAACGCCGCGATACCGACCGCGAACAGCCCTGAGATCGCAGGCTGGAGCGGCTCCTTGCGCACCAGGCGGACCACGGCGATCGCCACGGCGCTGCCGACCGCGCTCCAGATGGCGACGGTGAGCCCGAACAGGGCGTTGGCCAGCACGAACACCACGACCGGCAACGACGAGTACAGCAGCCCCGAGACGCCGCCCATCTGCTCAAGGAGGGTCGGCTGGGGTTCGCGCGAGTCCGAGCCGGGCGACTCCCCGGTCCGGCGGTCGTCCTCCTCCGAGGCCGTGTCCTGGTCGGTGTCGCCGTCGGTGCGGGATCGCTCGGAATGCTCAGTCACGCGCGGATACTCTCATCTGGTCGGCTGCAACAGTTCGTAGTACGGGTTGTACAGCACCTTGTGACCGTCGCGCTCGGCGAGCCTGCCCCGTACCTTGATCGTCCGGCCGGGCTCGATGCCGGGAATACGGCGTCTGCCGAGCCACACGAGCGTCACGTCGTCGGTGCCGTCGAACAACTCCGCCTCCAGCGTGGCCGCAGCGCTGCCCGGACACAAGTCCACGCTGCGCAACCGCCCCAGCACGGTCACTTCCTCACCAGAGCGGCAGTCGCACGCTCTGCGGGCTCCCCCTGCCTCGGACCGTTCTGAGAGGTCGTCGGCGTCCAGTTCGTCGATGTCACTGGTCAGTTTGCGAACCAACCGGCTGAAATAGCCGCCGTCCTTGGCGGGCATGGCGCCTGCTCCTGTGTCATCCTCAAAGGCCCCGATGCCGGGCCCTTCACCGCCAGCGTAACCCTGTCCGGGGTAGCGAATCGGAGTTCCGCCAGGATCGCAACGTGACCTCGGTTATGCCCGCCCGAACAGCCGTTCTCCTCCCCGGAACCGGGTCGGACGAGATCTTCGTCCGCGCGGTCTTCACCCGCCCGCTCGCCGCCGTCGGCGTCGCGGTGACGGCACCCGCGCCACCGCCGGGCGAGGCCGTCGTCACCGGTTACACCGCACTGCTCGACCGGATCGCCGAGAGGACGGACGGGCCCCTGCTCGTGGGGGGTGTGTCCCTGGGCGCCCATCTGGCCACCGCTTGGGCGGTACGCAACGCCGACCGCTGCGCAGGCGTGCTCGCCGCGCTTCCCGCCTGGAACGGGCCTGGGGAGACCGCGCCCGCCGCCATCGCGGCCACCGCGTCGGCCGACCTGATCGAGCGCCACGGCCTCGACGCCGCGCTCTCACTGGCCACCCGCGACGTCGCCCCGTGGCTCGCCGAGGAACTGACCCGCGCGTGGCGGCGGCACGGCCAGGGGCTGGCGGCGAGTCTGCGGACCGCCGCCCGGCATCCCGCGCCCGAGCTACCGGCGCTGCGCACGCTCGACGTCCCCGTGGGAATCGCGACGTGTGTGGACGACCCGGTGCACCCGGTCGCGGTCGCCAGGGCGTGGGCCGGCGCCCTGCCCTGCTCCGCACTGGTCGAGACCACACTCGACGCGCTCGGCGCCGACCGGGAGAGCCTCGGCCGGGCCGCGACACTGGCGTGGTTGCGGGCCACTACTCGGCGACCGCGACGAAGCCGCCCAGTCCGATCATGCTGAGCCCGGCGGCCACCCGCTGGCGCACCCGCCACCGCGGGTTGTTCACGAGCCGCCCGGACAGCCCCCCGGCGAACACCGCGACGGCCAGGTCGACGAGAGCGGCCATGGCCACCGCGATGAAGCCGAGCAGTGCGAACACGAGCGGAGCGGGCGCCGTCTCGGGATGCACGAAGTGCGGCAGCAGCGCCATGAAGTACAGCGCGGTCTTCGGGTTGAGCAGCTCGGCGATCATGCCCTGGGCGAGCGGGGACCTCGCCCAGCGCTTCGCGCCGCCGTCCGAGTCGACCTCACCGTCGTCGCCCCGCCGCACGATCGCCTGCACGCCGAGGTACACCAGGTACGCCGCGCCGGCGATCTTGACGACCGTGAACGCGACGGTGGACGCCGCCAGCAGGGCCGAGAGCCCCAGCGCCGCCGCGACCACGTGGACGGAGGCGCCGAGCGCGTTGCCGAACACCGAGCGCACGCCCTCGGTGCGGCCACCCCGCAGGCTGCGGGCGAGCACGTAGAGCACGCCGGGTCCGGGACTCAGCGCGAACAGCGCCGCCGTGCCCAGGAAGACGACCCACTCCGCTGAGGTGGGCACCGCTACCTCCTACTGCTGTGACTGAGCCTGCTGGGCCGGAGCCTGCCTGCTCTTGATGTGGGAGGCGATGGCCTCGGGCAGCGTGATCTGCAACGGCGTACGCACCGGCATCGGCGCCTCGCCACGGTCGACGACCGTGCCACGCATGATCGCGCGCAGCACCTCGGGCGCACGGGACGCCTCCGACTGCGGGCCCGCGATCACGCCCCGCAGCATCCACCGGGGCCCGTCCACGCCGATGAACCGCAGCGCGACCTCGCCCACGATGGCCGACAGTTCGATCCCCCACTCGCCACGCCCGAGGGCCACGCGCGCGCCGTCGGAGCGCAACTGCTCGGCCAGCTCACCGCTGACCTCGCGCCACAGCCCTCCCGACCTCGGTGCCGCGTACGCGCTTACCGTGACCTGTCCCTGAGGGGTCACCACGTGGACCGCGCGCACCGTGCCGCTGCCCTGGTCCATCTCCACCTGTACCTGCGAACCGTTCGGCACAGGCACCCGGATGGAACCGAGGTCCATCCTCGGGACACCGTCTTCGGGCGCCTCCGAGACGTCGTACGGGCCCTCGGAGCGGCCGTCCCCGTCCACGGTGTCCTCCGGATCGGCCTCCGCGCCGGTCCCGGTGTCGTACGGCTCACGCCCGAAGTCGTGGTCGTCGACCGCCTGCTTCCGCTTCCGTCGTCCGAAAATGCCCACTCAGTTCTCCGTTCCGAGCGCGGCATGGCCACCCGTCGAGCCGTAGCCGCCCGCTCCCCGTACCGTGTCGTCCAATTGCTCGACCTCGACGAAGTCGGCGCGCTCCACCCGCTGCACCACCAGTTGCGCGATGCGGTCGCCCCGCCGCAGCACGATCGGCTCCCTGGGGTCGAGGTTCACGAGGCACACCCGGATCTCGCCCCGGTATCCGGAGTCGACCGTCCCCGGCGCGTTGACGATCGAGAGTCCCGTCCTGGCCGCGAGGCCCGAACGGGGATGCACGAAACCGGCGTACCCCTCGGGCAACGCGACGGCGACGCCCGTGCCCACCACGACCCGTTCACCGGGAGCGATACGCACGTCGGACGTCGTCACCAGATCGGCGCCCGCGTCACCGGGATGCGCGTACGACGGCAACGCGACATCCGGGTCGAGCCGGGAGATGAGGACCTGCACGCTGGACACGACTCGCGAGACTACCCTGATGTGGGTGACCGAGAGCGCGAACACGCGGACAAGAACTGATCTTGCGTATGCCGAGCGGCTCGCCGTGGCCTGGTGGGGCTGGTTGTTGCCGGTGGCGGCCGCCGTGCTCCTCGCGGCGCAGGTCCAGTTCGCCTATCCCGCTGTGCCGGCGTGGGCGCCCTACGCGGTGCTCGTGCCGCTGGCCGTCACGGTGGTCCTCGCCCTCGGCCGCATGCGCGTCAGGGTGGAGACGGGCGACGAGCCCCAACTGTGGGTGGGCGGGGCGCACCTGCCGTTGCGGTACGTGGCGGCCGTGGACGTGGTGACCAAACAGGACAAGCGCAAGGCGCTCGGGCCGGAACTCGACCCGGCGGCGTTCTGCGTGCACAAGCCCTGGATCGGCACGATGGTCCGGGTCCATCTCGACGACCCGCAGGATCCGACCCCGTACTGGTTGTTCAGCACGCGCCACCCCGAGAAGCTCGCGACGTCGCTGACCGACGAGTCCCCCGACGCGGTGGGCGGCGACGTCGACAGGCACTGACACCAAGGCGGGTGGCCTCGGAGACCGATATCCCGAAACCACCCGCCTTGCGGATCGCATCCCCTCCGGACGAGTGCCACTGCACCGGACGCGGCGCCCCCGCCACCGCGCGGTGACCGGCAGTGCCGGGCGGCGTCAGACCGCGTCAGGCGCAGTCGCGGCAGATGAGACGCCCGCCGGACTCCTCGGCGAGCCTGCTGCGGTGGTGCACCAGGAAGCAGACGGAGCAGGTGAACTCGTCGGCCTGCTTCGGCACGACCTTCACCGTCACGTCCTCGCTCGACAGCCCGGAAAGGTCGGCGCCGGGGAGCTCGAAGTTCTCCGCCGACGCGTCCTCATCGACGTCCACGACGCCGGACTGGGTCTCGTTGCGCCTCGCCTTCAGCTCCTCCAACGAGTCCTCGGCCAGCTCGTCGGCTTCGCTGCGGCGCGGAGCGTCGTAGTCGGTCGCCATTTCTCTTTCACCCCTGCGATCAGCTTCGATACGTGTTCGCGGACTCGGCAGCCGCCGCCCGCGAGTTCTTCGTGCCGCTGGTCAACGTCCCAGCGCCCGTGTTTGTGCCCGGATTCCGGCGTGAGTGAGGTCTCTTTCGTCACCTCGCTGTCACCGACTGGAGCCCGGGAAGGGTAGCCCACCGCCTACCCCGACTCGAAGCTGGTCACCCAAGCCCTAAGATACGTCACCCAACAGGGTTAATACTGTGTGGAGCAGGACTTCCGTCGTTCGGGTTGTGGCGTGGCACCGGTGGCTGCACCGGGCGCCACTCGCTTGCCCGGGTGGGCACCGCCGTGATGCTATCCAGAGGCGGTCGGGAGCGCCGTGCTGTCACGCCCGGGCAACGACGACGGCGGACACACGGACGGATCTTTCAGGGGACCAACTTCTCACGTGAAGGGACGTGCAGGTGGCGGCGGGGACAGGGGGTCGCACAGGGGCAGGCAGGCAGCGGACGGTTCGTCCTTACCGCAAGAGAAAACCTTTGCCCGCCCTCATCTTCATCGGGGTGTTGGGCGTGGCGGCCGTGGTCGTGTGGGTGAACGTGATCAGCTCGTCCGGTGACATCGCCGAGGCCGTCACGTGCGACCCGAGGCCGGCCCCGCCCGCCGACACCACGTTCACACCGCTGCCCTACGACGCTCTCGTGACCACGCCCCCGGTTCCACCCTCCCGGGTCGAGGTCACGGTGCTCAACGCCAACAACACCCGTGGCGACGCCTCGATCACAACGGAAGCCCTGAGGCAGCTCGGGTTCACCCGCGTCACCGAACCGGCCAACGACGAGGTGTACACGGGCGACACCGTGGCGAACTGCCACGGTCAGATCCGCTTCGGCCCCGCCGGTGAGGGCGCCGCCCGCACGGTCCACCTCGTGAACCCGTGCCTGGAACTCATCAAGGACAACCGCAAGGACGCATCGGTGGACCTCGCGATCGGCACGAACTTCAACGACGTGAATCCGTCCGAGGCCGCCGTGGAGATCCTCGACCAGCTGAAGTCCTGGGAGGCCGAGAAGGGGCAGGACGACACCGACGAGCAGTCCACCGGCGGCGTCGGACCGGTCATCACCGAGACCCTGCTCACCGAGACCCTGCCGAAGCACTGCTGAGAGAGCCCGCGGCGTCGGTGAGGCGGCTCAGACCTCGCCGACGCCGCACTCCAGCAACGCGGCCCGCAACGGGTCCGCGATGGAGGGCGCGGCCGCCAGGATGGCGTCGGCACCGAGAGCCGGGTCCTCCCCCGGCAGAGTGACCACCGCCCCGGCCTCGGCGGCGACGAGCGCGCCCGCGGCCCAGTCCCACCGGTTCAGCCCGTGCTCCACGTAGGCGTCCAGCCAGCCCGCCGCGACCGCGCACAGGTCCAGCGCCGCGGACCCCTGCCTGCGCAGGTCCCGCACCCTGCCCAGAAGCTTCGCCGTGAACTCAGCCTGCCTGGCACGGCGTTCGGAGCGGTAGGCGAACCCGGTCGCGAGCAACGCCACGTCGAGACCGGTGGGCTCCGACACTCGCAGCGGCCGCCCGTCCAGCCACGCACCTCGCCCCCGGGTGGCGGTCCAACGGCGTCGCGACGCGGGCTCCACCACTGCCCCCGCGACGGAGACACCGTCGACCTGCGCGGCCACGGACACGGCGAACCACGGCAGCCCGTACAGGAAGTTCACGGTCCCGTCGATCGGGTCCACCACCCAGGTCACTCCCCCGGACGGCCGGACCGCACCGTGGGTGCCCTCCTCCTCACCCAGGACCGCGTCTCCCGGCCTCAACTCGGCGAGGCGCTCCCGCACCAGCCGCTCCGACGCGGTGTCCACCGCTGTCACGACGTCGGTCTCACTGGTCTTCGTGTCGACGGCCACGGTCGCACCGGTCAGCATGGACTCGTAGGCGTCGCGAACCAGGTCGGCGGCGTCGGAGGCCACCCGCTCGGCGACGGCGGTCAGGGTTTCGGGGTCGGATTCCACTGCTCCCACGCCGACTATGGGATCACATCCGGTTAAAGTCTCGCCCAACGACTTCTGAATCGAGAAGGAAGGGGCCTCGCCCATGACGGCGAACCGTGGGTTCGGCATCGACATCGGCGGCAGCGGCATCAAGGGTGCCCTCGTCGACCTGGACAAGGGTGAGCTCATCGGTGACCGGCTGCGCATCGACACGCCCAGGCCGTCGACGCCCGAGGCGGTGGCCGACGTGGTCGCCGAGATCGTGAACCACTTCGGCTGGGACGGCCCCGTCGGCATCACGCTTCCCGCGGTCATCAAGAAGGGCGTCGCCCACACCGCGGCCAACATCGACCCGAGCTGGATCGGCCTCGACGCCGACGCGCTGTTCGCCGAGCGGCTCGGCCGTGACGTGGCCGACGTGGCCATGTTGAACGACGCCGACGCCGCGGGCATGGCCGAGATGCGTTTCGGCGACCCGGCCGCGAGGAAGGGCGTCGTCGCGCTGCTGACCTTCGGGACGGGCATCGGAAGCGCGCTGTTCCAGAACGGCTCGCTCATGCCCAACACCGAGTTCGGTCACATCGAGATCGACGGCCACGACGCGGAGAAGAAGGCGGCGGCCTCGGCGAAGGACAACGAGGGGCTTTCTTACCCCGATTGGGCCAAGCGAGTCAATCGTTATCTGACCGTGTTGGAGGACCTCATCTGGCCGGACCTGTTCATCGTGGGCGGCGGTGTGAGCAAGAAGTCGCACAAGTGGGTGCCTCTGCTGGACATCCGGACACCGGTCATCACCGCATCGTTGCTGAACAACGCGGGGATCGTGGGAGCTGCCGCCGCCGCGAAGGAGGGGCTCGCCCACTGAGCCGGCGCCCGCTGCGCGCCGCGCGACGGGCGGAAAACCCCTTGCGCGGCGCGAAGACGGGGGCCGCAGAGATGATCGCGGGTGCGACTGCTGCCGCTACCGTCGTTACAATGGAACACGGCTCTCGGCTGCGGGAGACAAAACCGCAGGCCGGGGCAAGTTCCCCGAACCTGAGGCAGCCGGGACCCCACGTCTCGGTTCGTCGTGACCGACCGCTGCGAAAGGGCGTACGTGGCAGCCGCAAAGACCGCAACCCGAAGCGGGACGAAGACAACGAGCGCCGCCGAACCGGCGACTGCCGACGAGACCACGGCGGCCGTGGACGGCACGGCCACGCCGGAAGCGAAGTCGTCGGGTCGCAAGACGGCCGCGAAGAAGGCTCCCGCGAAGTCCGCGAAGACCACCCGGACCCGCAAGACCACCACCGCGAAGTCCACCAAGGCGAAGACGGCCGGGTCGAAGACCACCAAGGGCAAGGCCAAGACGTCCGCCGAGCTCGGTGAGGACGTCGACGGCGCCGAGCTCGAGGAGGTCGACCTCTCCGACCTCGACGTCGACGCCGTGGAGGTGGACGTCGTCGACGCCACCGTGACGGAGGAGACGGACGACTCCGAGGAGTCCGGCGGCTCTCGCAACGACCCCGACTTCGTCTGGGACGAGGAGGAGTCCGAGGCGCTGCGCCAGGCGCGCAAGGACGCCGAGCTCACCGCGTCCGCCGACTCGGTGCGGGCCTACCTCAAGCAGATCGGCAAGGTCGCGCTGCTCAACGCCGAGGAGGAGGTCGAGCTCGCCAAGCGTATCGAGGCAGGCCTCTACGCCGCCGAGCGGCTGCGCGTGGCCGAGGAGGAGGGCGAGAAGCTCTCCACCCAGATGCGCCGCGACCTGAAGTGGATCGTGCGTGACGGTGAACGCGCCAAGAGCCACCTGCTGGAGGCCAACCTCCGGTTGGTGGTGTCGCTCGCCAAACGCTACACCGGACGCGGCATGGCCTTCCTCGACCTCATTCAGGAAGGCAACCTGGGTCTGATCCGCGCGGTCGAGAAGTTCGACTACACCAAGGGCTTCAAGTTCTCCACGTACGCGACGTGGTGGATCCGCCAGGCCATCACCAGGGCGATGGCCGACCAGGCCCGCACCATCCGTATCCCGGTGCACATGGTGGAGGTCATCAACAAGCTCGGCCGCATACAGCGCGAGCTGCTTCAGGACCTCGGTCGCGAGCCCACTCCCGAGGAACTCGCCAAGGAGATGGACATCTCCCCCGAGAAGGTCCTCGAGATCCAGCAGTACGCGCGCGAGCCGATCTCGCTCGACCAGACGATAGGTGACGAGGGAGACTCGCAGCTCGGTGACTTCATCGAGGACAGCGAGGCCGTGGTGGCCGTCGACGCCGTCTCGTTCACGCTGCTGCAGGACCAGTTGCAGTCGGTGCTGCAGACGCTGTCGGAGCGTGAGGCCGGCGTGGTGCGGCTGCGCTTCGGGCTCACCGACGGCCAGCCCCGCACGCTCGACGAGATCGGTCAGGTCTACGGCGTGACGCGCGAGCGTATCCGGCAGATCGAGTCGAAGACCATGTCGAAGCTGCGTCACCCGTCCCGGTCCCAGGTCCTGCGCGACTACCTGGACTGAGTTCTCGGCCCTCGTCGCCGTGGTGGTGGGGTCAGCGGGCGCGCTCGCCACGAGACGTGTTCGAGCGCAACACCACCCCGATCACCACGGCGAGGATGCCGAGCGCCTCGACGAGCGTCGGCACCTGGCCCAGCACCACGAACCCGATGGCGGCCGCCGTCACGGGCAACAGGGCCAGCAGCAGCGCGAACCGGGCCTGCCCGACACGCCGCAGCACCACTTGGTCGAGTGCGTACGGCACGACGGTGGCCAGCAGGCCCACCCCGATGGCGAACGCGAGCAGGTCGGGCTCACCCCACACGGCGGTCGTGCCGAGCACCAGCGGTGAGAGCACCACCGTGGCGACGGCGAAGCCCACCGCCAGGCTGTCCACACCACTGCCCGCGAGTGCGACGCGGCGGCCCAACACGATGTAGGCGGCCCACGCCACCGCCGCGCCGAGAGCGAAGGCGACGCCGCCCGGACTGCCCTCCCACTGGACGTCGGCGATGAGGACGACCCCCACCGTGACTCCGGCGAGCGCCGCGTAGTCACGCACTCCCCGGGAGCCGAGGGCGGCGACGACCACGGGACCTGCGAACTCGATCGCCACGGCCGTCCCCAGTGGAAGCCGGGCGATGGCCTCGTAGAACAACACGTTCATCCCGGCCGTGACCACGCCGAAGGTGCCCGCGAGCAGCAACGCACGGCCGCGCCACGCCTGCCGTCCCGGTCTGCGCCACAGCAGCAGGATGAGTGCCGCGCCGAGGCAGCGCAGCCAGGCGACTCCGGCCGGTGTGGCGACGTCGAACAGCCAGACGGCGAGCGCCGCACCGACGTACATCGAAATTCCGCTGACAACGAACACGAGGGGCGCGGGAACGGCATCCAGCGCCCGTCTCCCGGTGGAGATCGTCACGCGGGCACATACTGCCTGACCACCACAAACGGGTGGTCGGGTGGGCCGTTCCCGCCACGCGTCGGCGGTGTCTCGTGACGCGCTGCGACATTCGGGGTAAACAGGCGTGACACGGCTCCCACGGGGCCTGGGAACACTTGCGGGAGCCGAAACGTCTGCAAGAGTGGAGGCAGCGAGCCACCGCGCTCGGCGGTAGGTCCGACCACGGTGGTCGCGGCTGAAGATGGCATCGGCTGGCGATGCCGGGACGGAGGGAGACTCCAATGACAACGACGACGCTCACCCGCCCCGAACTGACCGCTGCGGACCGTTGTGACCGTTGCGGAGCAGCCGCACAGATGCGCGCCGTTCTCCCGAACGGCGGAGAGCTGTTGTTCTGTGGCCACCACGGTCGTGAGTACGAGGCCAAGCTGAAGGAGCTGGACGCCGACATCCAGCGCTGACGCCGTCGCCCAGCCGCACGGAGTGTGAGCGGGGGCGGGAATCCCGAGCCGGGGTTCCCGCCCCCGTCGTCGTGTTCGGGGTGTTCGGACCGGCCGCTACACCGTGTCCATGATCTCCTCGAACGCGACTTCGGCGGCTCCCAGCAGTTTGGCGTCGCGGCCCAGTGCCGACCGCTCCACGCGGACGCCTCCCATGGCGCGGCTCACCATGCTGCGCTGCCGCACCCGACTCACCACGTCCTTCAACACCGCGTCGGGCAGGCCGGTGAAGAGGTCGCCGAGCACGACGAGTTCGGGCCCCAGGACGTTCACCACGTTGACGAGTCCGAGGGTCAGCCACTCCGCCAGCTCGCCCAGACGCCGGCGCGCCGCGTCCGGGTCGGCCGCCAGCGTGCGGAGCTCCACCACCACGGCACCCCTCGGGCTGTCCTCGGGCAGGCCCAGAGCGCGGCAGAACGCCGCCTCACCGACCTCGGTCTCCCAGCAGCCACGGCTGCCGCAGTAGCACTCACGGCCCTGCGGGCGCACCACCATGTGCCCGAGTTCGCCCACGTACCCGGTCGTGCCGCGCAACGCCGTGCCCTGGGCGATGACACCGCCGCCCACGCCGATGTCGGCCGACACGAACACCACGTCGTCGACCTCTCGGGCCGCTCCTCGCAGGTGCTCGGCCAGTGCCCCGAGTTCGGCGTCGTTGCCCACGACGGCGCGGACTCCGAGTGCGGCCGACAGCCGCTCCCCCAGAGCCACGTCGCTCCACCTCAGGTTGGGCGCCTCGTGCACGTGTCCGTCGAGGCGGCGGACCACGCCCGGCACCGAGACCCCGCACGCCACCGGCCGCACTCCCAGGTCGGCCGCCAGTGGCGCGGTGGATTCGACGATCCGGGTGAGGACCTCGCCGGGAGCACGGGTACGGCTGTGGAGTTTCCAGCTGTTGCGGCCGAGGATCTCACCACCGAGCCCGACCAGAGCCAACGCGACGTGCTCGACCTGGATGTCCACGGCCAGCACCACGGCGGCCTCGGGCTGCGGCAACACCAACAGCGACGGCCTGCCCGCCTGCCTGCCCGGCCTCGGTACCCGCTCCGCCACCACGCCTGACTCGGCGAGCCCGTCGACGAGCGCCTTGATCGTGCTCCGGTTGAGCCCCAGCTCGGTGGCGAGCTCCGCTCGTGTGCTCGGCCCGCCGAGGTGGAGCAGACGCAACAGGCTGGCACGGTTGTACCGCCTCACCTCATCGGGCCGGGCCACAGGCGTGCTGGTCACGGCCGTAATCGTCGCATCACGGACCTCAGCGGGCCGCGTCGGCCGCGCGCCTGCGCGACACCGCGTCCACGGTGGCGGCGAGCAGCAGGACGAGCCCCGTGACGATCGACACGACCGCGGCGGGCTGCTTGAGCAGCCCGAGTCCGTTGGACACCACGGCGAGCACCGTGCCGCCGATCACGGCGTCGGACACCCGGCCCTTGCCGCCGAACAGGGACGTGCCGCCGATCACGGCGGCGCCCACGGCGAACAGCAACGTGTTGAGCCCGCCCGCCTGCGGGTCGACCGAGCCGACCTTCGACGAGTACACGATCGCGCCGAGAGCGGCCACCGAGGAACACACGACGAACACACTCGCCCTGACGCGCGTCACGTCGATGCCTGCCCGGCGAGCGGCCTCCCGGTTCCCGCCGACGGCGTAGATGTGCCTGCCGTAGCGAGTGCGGTTCAGCACGTAGGTGCCGACGGCGAGCAACGCCAGCACGATCGGCACCACGTACGGGACACCGCGGATCTCGATGGTCGGGTTCGGCGACCGGTTGACCGTCAGCAGGGCGGTCGCCACCACGCCGAGGACGGCGACCCCACCCACCTTGAGCGCGACGATGGTGGTCGGCTGGGTCACCAGGCCGCGCCGCAGCCGCCGGATGTGCCGACCCAGTGTGACGGCGGCGAATCCCCCGACGCTCACCGCGAAAAGCGCCCAACTGCCGGCCACGGACAGGTTGCCGTTCGCGACCGCGTTCAGCACCGGAGAGGTGGAGATACCGAGCACACCGCCCTCGCCGATGAACTGGAGGATCACTCCCTGCCACGTGAGGAACAGCGCGAGCGTCACCACGAACGACGGCATCCCGATCCGGGCCACGAGAAACCCGGTGACACAACCGATGGCGGTGCCCACGCACAGCGCGAGGAGCATCTCCACCCACGGGTTGGCGGTCAGCCCTGACACGGTGAGCCCGATGCCGAGCACCGACATCGCCGCCCCGGCCCAGATACGCAGCAGCACCGCGAGGATCGCCGCGAGCGCGAGCACGGCGTTGAACAGCACGAACACGGTCGAGCCCAGGCCCCCGAGCAGGTTGCCGTCCTCGACGAAGTGCATCGCGAGCACCGCCGCGGTGACACCGGAGGCGGTGCCCGCCGACAGGTCGATCTCCCCGACCAGCAGCACGAACACGATGCCCATCGCGATGATGGTCTGTCCCGCGCCCTGCGCGAGCAGGTTGGCGAGGTTGTTCAATGACAGGAAGACGTCCGACAGGGTGGCGAACACCGCGACGAGCGCCACGAGTCCGAGCAGGGCGGGCAAGGAGCCGAGCTGACCGGCGCGCAGCCGCGCGAAGTAGTCGCGCACGGCGTCGGACGTCGACATCGCGGTGGTGTCGATTCCGAAGTCGGAGATCACCGCGCTCTGTTGCGCGGTAGGCGTTTGTGTCATCTGAGGTCCTCTTGCTGACGGGAATCCGGTCACAGAGCCGCGTTCTCGGGCCGGGCGAGTCCGAGGTCGCCGGAGCGGCCGGCGGTGATCAACTCGACCACCTGCCCGTGTGTCACGTCCTTGGTTCGCACCTCGGCGACCATGCGCCCCAGGTACAGCACGGCGATCCGGTCGGACACCTCGAACACGTCGGCCATGTTGTGACTGATGAGCACCACACCCAACCCCTGCTCGGCGAGCCTGCGCACGAGGTCGAGCACCTGCCGCGTCTGGGCGACACCGAGGGCGGCCGTGGGCTCGTCGAGCAGTACCACCGCGCTCTCCCACAGCACGGACTTGGCGATGGCCACGGTCTGCCGCTGTCCCCCGGACAGTGCGGAGACCGGGGTGCGCACGGACTTCACCGTGCGCACCGACAGCGACGCCAGCGTCCTGCGCGCCGCCTCCTCCATCCCCGCCTCGTCGAGCAGCCAGGCGCTGCCGCGTTCCCTGCCGAGGAACATGTTCTGCACGATGTCGAGGTTGTCGGCCAGGGCGAGATCCTGGTAGACGACCTCGATGCCCAGATCGGCGGCGTCCTTGGGACCGCGGACGGACACCTCCCGGCCCCGGAAACGGACGGTGCCCGAGTCCACGGGGTGGATACCCGCGATGCTTTTGACCAATGTGGACTTACCGGCGCCGTTGTCGCCGACGAGGGCGGTCACCTCGCCCGCTCGCACGGCGAAGTCCACGTCGTGCAACACGTGCACCGGCCCGAAACTCTTGTTGACCCCACGGAGTTCCAGCACCGGCTCCGCCGTGGTGTCGCCTGTGGCCTCCGAGTGGGTCGCGACGTCGGTCATGTCCCGCCTCACTCGATCCCGAGTTCGGAGCAGGCGTCGGCGAGGTCCCGCGTGCAGATCTCGTCGGCCGAGACGTAGCCCTCGTCGACGACCCGCTTCACCTCGTCCCTGGTGATCAGGTACGGCTCCAGCAGCACCGATGCGATCTCGCGCTTTCCCTTGGGGTCTTCGAGGACGTCGGTGGCGACCGCGTCGGCGGCGGCCTTGTCGCCGTTGACGAGCGCGGCGGCCAGCTCTGCCGTGGCCTCGGCCTCCTCCTTGACCGGCTTGAACACCGTCATGTACTGGTCACCGCGCAGGATCGCCCGCAGCCCCTCCGCCGTGGCGTCCTGGCCGGTGACCGGCACCCTCCCGTTCAGGCCGTACTTCTTCAGCACCGTGATGACGGCACTGGCGAGCCCGTCGTTGGCGGCGACCACGCCGTCGACCTCACCACCGTTGGAGGTCAGGATCTGCTCGAAGACCTGCCCGCCCTCCTGGTTGTTCCAGTCGTCGATCGGCTGGCTCCGCACGAGTTCCAACTCGCCGGAGTCGTAGAGGGGCTGGAGCACGTTGCGCTGGCCCTCGTGGAACAGCGTGGCGTTGTGGTCGGTCGGGGCGCCCTCGATCTCGATCACCTGGGCTCCCGACTCGCCGTCCAGCGCCTCGGCGAGGCCCTCGCCCTGCAACTCCCCGACCCGGACGTTGTCGAAGGAGACGTAGTACTCGGAACTGCCGCCGAGGTTCAGGCGGTCGTAGTCGATGGTGGGGATCCCCGCAGCCTTGGCCTTGGCCGCCACGGCACCGCCGATCTCGCTGTTGATCGACGCGATGATCAGGACCCGCACCCCCTGAGCGATCATGCCGTCGGCCAGGGTCGAGAACTTCTGCACGTCACCCTGGGCGTTCTGGACGTCCGGGTCGAAGCCTTTCGCGCGCAGTGCCTCTTCCAGCATGGGCTTGTCGAAGCCCTCCCACCGGGCCGACGAGGCGGTCTCGGGGAGGATCACGCCCACCTTGCCGAGCGGGGCGTCCGCCTGTCCACCGCCGGTCTCCTCCCCGGAGGCGTCACCACCGCCGGAGTTCGCACCACAGGCCGAGAGCGTGAGGGAAATGCCCAGCGCGGCAGCGCAGGCGCGGAGTCGGAAGCGTCGTCGCATCGTCACACCTTCCCGGTGCCGAGATAAATGTTGTGCGCGACAACATATGCACGACGTCACAGGAACGGAATACCTGTATCGATTCAGTGCGCAAGTCCCGAGACGCAACCGTGACCCATGGGACCAGCGCTCCCGGCGCCTACCAGGACCGGAGAGTGGCGATGCGCTCCTCGAGTTGCTCCACGGTGGCCATCGCCGTGGGCGGGCCACCACAGATCCGGCGCAGCTCGTTGTGGATGGCGCCGTGCGGTTTGCGCGTCCGGTGGTGGTACAGGCCCACGAGCGTGTTGAGTTCCTTGCGCAGCGCCTTGATCCGCTCGTTCACCGAGGCGGGACGCGGTGTGGGGGCGGGCTGTGGTTGCTCGGCCACCGGCTTGCGACGCTTGGCGTCCGCGAGCTGTTCCTCCTGCCGCTTACGCAGCAGGGCCCGCACCTGGTCGGCATCCAGCAACCCGGGCAACCCCAGGTACTCCTGTTCCTCCTCGCTGCCGGAGAACACGGCCGTGCCGAACGAGTTGCCGTCGTAGATCACCTGGTCGAGCTCGGCCGACGCTCCGAGCGCGGTGAACGACTTCTCCTCGTCGCCGCGCTCGTCGTCGGTGCGGTTGGCCGCCACGAGGAGCTCGTCGTCCCAGCCGTCCTTCTCGCGGTGCGGCTTGCCCAGCACGTGGTCGCGCTCGGCCTCCAGCTCGCTGGCCAGCTCCAGCAGCACCGGCACGCTGGGCAGGAAGACGCTCGCCGTCTCCCCCGGCTGCCGAGACCGTACGAACCGGCCGATGGCCTGCGCGAAGAACAACGGTGTCGACGCGCTCGTGGCGTACACGCCGACGGCGAGCCTCGGCACGTCGACCCCCTCCGACACCATGCGCACCGCCACGAGCCAACGGTCGTTCGAGTCGGAGAACTCCCCGATACGCTTGGTGGCCTTGGGATCGTCGGACAGCACCACCACGGGCGCCTCCCCCGCGATGCCCGTGAGCAGCTTCGCGTAGGCGCGTGCGGACTCCTGGTCGGTGGCGATCACGAGACCACCCGCGTCGGGCATCCCGCCGGCCCGAAGCTGCGACAACCGCGTGTCGGCGGCCTGCAGCACGGCGGGCATCCACTCACCCGCCGGGTCGAGCGCGGTGCGCCACGCGCGCGCCGTCTGTTCGGCGGTGAGCGGCTCGCCGAGGCGGGCGGTGAACTCGTCACCCGCACTCGTCCGCCACGACGCCTCACCCGAGTACGCCAGGAACACCACCGGCCGCACGACCCCGTCGGCGAGCGCGTCGGCGTAGTTGTACGAGTGGTCGGCCCTGCTCCGCAGCGCGCCGTCGGCGTCCGGCTCGTACGTGACGAACGGGATCGGCGAGTCGTCGCTGCGGAACGGCGTACCGGTCAACGCCAGCCTGCGCACGGCGGGCGTGAACGCCTCCGAGACCGCGTCCCCCCACGACTTGGCGTCTCCGGCGTGGTGGATCTCGTCGAGGATCACGAGCGTCTTGCGGTTCTCGGTGCGAACCCTGTGCAGGGTGGGATGGGCCGCCACCTGCGCGTAGGTGAGGGCGACACCCTGGTAGTCCGACGACGTCACACCCGTGGTGTTGCGGAAGTTCGAGTCGATGGCGATTCCCGCACGCTCGGCCGACGCCGCCCACTGGTGCTTGAGGTGCTCGGTGGGCGTGACGATGGTGATCGCCTCGACCGTGCGGTCGGACAGCAGCTCGGCCGCCACTCTCAGACCGAACACGGTCTTGCCCGCGCCGGGCGTCGCCACGGCCAGGAAGTCCTTGGGCTTGCGGGTGAGGTACTTGGTGAGCGCCCGACGCTGCCACGCACGCAGGGGGCGGGCCGTCGCGTCGTGCGCGGGCTCGGGGGCGGCATAACCCTGCACGCCGTTCCGGGCCTGTGCGGTCTCCGACACCGACGCTCCAACTCCTCGACACACGGACATGCGAAAACCCTCACGAGGACGACCAGCTTGACGGCCGGCGGCCGTGCCGGGGTCGGTGAGGGTGCCTGCGAAAGCCTACCTGGCGCGCCGGCGGGAAACTCGGAAAGGACACGCCGCAGGGGTAGGCAAGCCGATGGAAGCCGGATGGACCATGCTTGAAACCGCGATGCAGACGCGAGACGGCGGCACCACCGACGGCGAGGGCGAACGCCTGTCCACACGGAGGACCAGGCGGAAAGGGCCCTGGCGTCTGCTGGGTCGCACGCTGAGCAAGGCGTGGGACGGCAACATCTTCTCCGAGTCGGCCGAGGCCGCGTTCTGGCAGACGCTGTCGCTGCCCCCGCTGTTGCTCGGGCTGCTGGGCAGCCTCGGGTTCATCGGCGACTGGTTCGGCGACAACATCGTGCGCCAGGTGCACGACAAGATCATCGCGTTCTCGGAGACCATCTTCAGCGGCAGCGTGGTGACGCAGATCATCGAGCCGACGGTCGACGACATACTGACCACGGGCAAGGGCGAGATCGTCTCCGTCGGCTTCCTCATCTCCCTGTGGGCGGGGTCCTCGGCCATGTCGTCGTTCGTGGACGCCATCACCGTGGCCCACGACCAGTACGGCGTACGCAATGAGGTGTGGCAGCGGATCTTCGCGCTGCTGCTGTACCTGGCCAGCCTCATCCTGCTCGTCATCGGGCTGCCGATCATCGCGATCGGCCCCGACCTGCTCCCGGAGTTCTTCCCCGACGACTGGCAACCCACCATCGCGTCATGGCTGAGCGTGCTCTACTACCCCACCGTGGCGGTGCTGCTCGTCCTCGCGCTCGCCACCCTCTACAAGCTCGCGCTGCCACGCAAGCTGCCCTGGCACCGCGGCCTTCCCGGCGCGATGCTCGCGATGGTGATCTTCCTGCTGTCCAGTGTCGGGCTGCGTGTCTACATCAGTTGGATCACCACCACCGGCTACACCTACGGCGCGCTGGCGACCCCCATCGCGTTCCTGCTGTTCACGTTCTTCATCGGCCTGGCCATCGTGGCGGGGGCCTACTTCAACAGCGCCATCCAGGAGCTCTGGCCCGCGAAGATGACCCGCAGGCAGCGCCGCAAGTGGCGCAGGCTGGAGATGGAACGGCTCAAGGAACGCATGCGTGCCGAGGACGAGGACCGCGGCACCCTGTGGCACCGCACCACCCAGCCGCTGCGCAGGCCACGGCGCGGGGACACCGAAGCCGTCGTCGATCCGGCCGAACCCACCGAACCCACCGAACCCACCGTCCCCGTCGACCCGCTCGATCGGACGGGGGAGGAGCAGGGCCCGGCGTCACCGGCCGCCGCGGACCCCGGCCCAGCCGAGAGTCCGCGGCAGGACGGGCGGGACTGACCCGGTCGTCACTCCTCGCCGCCGGGAGGCAGGTTCTCGAAGATCCGCTTGCACTCCGGGCAGACCGGCGAACCGGGCTTCGGCGACTTCGTCACCGGGAAGACCTCTCCACACAACGCCACCACGTGCGTGCCCATGACCGCGCTTTCGGCGATCTTGTTCTTACGCACGTAGTGGAACATCTTCGGAGAGTCGTCGTCGGTGGTGTCGGTACTCTCCGGCCGGGTGTCGACTTCAGGCAGCGTCATCGTACTCACGTGTTCCATGATGCCCCACGCGTCGCCGTGGGAAGGATGGACGAGGATGCGTAGTCGTGATCCGAAAGTCCCACTCTCCCCTGTCGATGTCCCCCGAGGTCGCCGACGCCGTGGCCGACCACGCTCCGGTCGTCGCCCTCGAGAGCACCCTGTTGTCCCACGGCCTGCCGCCCGGTCGCAACCTCGAGGTGGCGCGCCGCCTCGAACGAACGGTGCGTGACGCCGGCGCGGTGCCCGCCACGATCGCCGTGCTCGACGGTGTTCCCCGGGTGGGCCTGACGAGCGCCGAGCTGGAGCGGGTCTGCGCACCCGACGCCGGGCTCGACAAACTGTCGTTGCGCGACCTCGGCCCTGCCGTGGCGCTGCGCGGCTCGGGCGCCACCACCGTGGCCAGCACCGCCGCGCTCGCGCACGCGGCCGGTATCGCGGTGTTCGCCACCGGCGGGCTCGGCGGCGTGCATCACCCGCTTCCCGGCGCGGACGTGACCTGGGACGTCTCCGCCGACCTCGGCACGCTCGCGCGCACCGGAGTCGTGGTGGTGTGTTCCGGCATGAAGTCGATCCTCGACATTCCCGCCACCCTGGAGGTGCTGGAGACGCACTCGGTTCCCGTGCTCGGTTACCGCACCGACGACTTCCCCGCGTTCTACCTGAGCGCCTCGGGGCTCCCCGTGCCGCACCGGGTGGACGACCCCGCCCGGGCCGCCGCCGTGTTCGCCGCGCACCGGGACTTCTCCGACTCCGGTGTGCTGCTCGCCAATCCCGTGCCCGCCGAGCACGAACTCGACCGTGCCACGCACGACCGGCTCCTTGCCGAGGGCCTGGAACTGGTGCGGAAGCGTGGAATCAGCGGTTCGGACGTGACACCGGTGCTGCTGGAGCACTTCCACACGGCGAGCGGCGGGGCGAGCCTGGACGCCAACGAGGCGCTCGTGCTCTCCAACGCCGACCTCGCCGCTCGCGTCGCCTCGGAGCTGGCGCGATGAGGGTGGTGGTGGTCGGGGACGTCGGCCTCGACATCGTGGCGCGGCACGACACACCCATCGTCTACGGCGGGGACGCACGTGCCGCGGTGAGCGTCACCGGCGGTGGTGCGGGTGCCAACACGGCGTTGTGGTTGCGCGACCGGGGCGCTGACACCACCCTCGTGGCCCGCGTCGGCGACGACGCGGGCGGGCGGCTGTTGCGTGGCGAGTTGGAAACCGCAGGTGTGCGGTGCGCGTTCGCCGTCGACGACGACACGGCCACGTGCTGCGTCGTCGTGCTCGTCGACGCGGCGGGGCAGCGCACGATGCTGCCGGACCGCGGCGCGAACAAGAGGTTCCGCCCCTCCGACGTCACCGCCGACGCCCTTGCCGGTGCCGACCACCTGCACCTGTCCGGTTACGTGCTGCTGGACCCCTCGTCACGGCCCGGTGGGTTGGAGGCGCTGGCACTGGCCAGACGATCGGGGCTCACGACGTCCGTTGACCCGCAGGCGGCGGCGCTGCTCACCGACCCGCAGGCGTTCCTCGACGACGTGCGGGGCGTCGACCTGCTGCTGCCGAACGCGGACGAGTTGCGCGCTCTCACCGGGTCGCAGGACGCTGAGGCGGCGCGGCACCTGCTCGGCACCGTGGGCGCGGTCGCGGTCACGTTCGGCCTGGACGGCGCGGCATGGGTGGACGGTGACGGCATCGTGAAGGCGCCCGCGGAGAAGGTGCCGTGTGTGGACAGCACCGGAGCGGGCGACGCGTTCGACGCAGGCGTCATCACCGCGTGGCTGCGGGGCGAGGCGCCGGACGCGATCCTCGCGGAGGGTGCGTCGCTCGGCGCCAGAGCCGTCAGCCGGGTGGGAGCGCAGCCCTAGGAACTGGGCGGCTCCTCGGACGAGTCGATGACACGGTGCGGGCGGTCCTCGATCGCCCGCGCCCGGCGCTGGAACCTGCTGACCTGCTCGGACTTCCGGGGTGGACGGTCGTTGGCGATCAACACCGCCACCCACGGCAGCGGTACCGACAGCAGGACGAGCGCCAGTGCCAGCCACCAGGTGTGGTAAAAGACTCCCGCGAGGACCAGGCACGGCACGCGCAGGCTCATCATGATGACGTACTTGCGCTTGCGCAGGGCCATCTCGTCGTCGTAGGAGGGCGCTGCCTCGGTGATCAGCACCGGAGCGGCGTGCTTGTCGTGCTCCTTCACCGCCTCACCTCCGTTGTCCATGCTCCCACCAGCCTTCCGCAGGCGACACCCCGGTCGGTCGCGTGTTCCCGATCCACCCCGCGGCAGGTCGCGTGCGACGATGACACACCGTGAACGATGCTCTTCCCGAGTTCTCCACCGAGACCTGCGCCCGGCTGCGGGACGCGTTCCGCAGCGCCCGCTACGACGCCGACGGCGTGGTCGACCTCCTGGGCCTGCAGGCCCACGCCGCGCTCGGCCGTGGCGAGCCGGAACCCGCCCGGCGGGCGAGCCGGGACGCGGCCGCCCTCGGCGTGCTGGTGCGGTTGTTCCTGCTCGGGGACACCGAACCCGCCGACGCGGTCGAATCGGCGCTGTCGCCCCTGTCGCTGGACGACGCGCTCGCCACGGGCATCGTGCGCCGAGGTGGTGACGGGTCGGACGGCCTGCGCGCCGGGTTCGACATCCGCCCTCACGGTGACGAGCACGGCAGTTGGTGGATCGTGTCGGACCTCGACCCCGAACAGTCGGGGACGCCAGCCTCTCCCGACCACGTGCTCGGTGTCGGGCACGCGTCACTGAGTCTCGTGCGGGCCACCAGCAGGCGTCCCGCGGAGAGCGTGCTCGACCTCGGTACCGGCAACGGCGTCCAGGCACTGCACGCGAGCCGGTACGCGCGGCGGGTCACCGCCACCGACACGTCCGCCCGGGCGTTGCGCCTCGCGGCGGCGACGTTCGCGCTCAACGAGCTCGACGTCGAACTGCTCCGGGGCGAGTGGTTCGCGCCCGTGGCACGGCGCCGTTTCGACCGGATCGTGTGCAACCCGCCGTTCGTCGTGGGACCGCCGCGGGTGGACTACGTGTATCGCGACTCGGGCCTCGCCGGGGACGACGCGAGCGCGCTGCTCGTGCGGCAGCTCCCCGCGTTCCTCACCGACGGGGGCTCCGGCCACCTGCTGGCCTCCTGGCTGCACGTGCGTGGCGAGGACTGGGCCGACCGGGTGCACCGGTGGCTGCCCCCGAGGACGGACGCGTGGTTCGTGCAACGAGACGTCGCCGACCCCGCTCTCTACGTGGGTACGTGGCTGCGCGACGCGGGCATCGACCCCCGCTCCGCCGAGGGGCGGGTGAAGGCCGCCGCGTGGCTGGACTGGTTCGCCGAGAACGACGTGGAGGGCATCGGCTTCGGGTTCGTGACCCTTCGCCGTACGGACGTCCCGACCCCGACGGTGGTGTGTGAGGACCTGCGCCACGCCTTCGACGACCCGCTCGGCGAGGAGGCCGCAGCCTGGCTCGACCGGGTCGACTGGCTCCGCGCCCACGAGCCCGACCTCCTGGACGTCGTCTACCGCGTGCCCGGGAACGTCGCGCTGGAACGCATCGAGACGCCCAGCGAGGACGGTTGGTCCACGACCGTGCGCAGATTGCACCGCACGGACGGTCCCGGCTGGCAGCACGAGCTCGACGAGCTCACCACGGCACTGCTGGCGGGCTGCCGCGGCATGCTGTCGATGTCGGACCTGCTGGAGCTGCTTGCCGCGGCACACGGTGAGGACCCGGAGCTCCTGCGCACGGCCGCCCGGCCGCTGGTCGCCGAACTGGTGCGCCACGGGATGCTGGAGGAGAGCCGATGAGGGCCGTGGTCGCGCGGGTCACCGAGGCGTCGGTGACGGTGGACGGCGACGTCGTCGGCGCCATCGACGAGCCCGGCCTGCTCGTGTTGCTCGGCGTGCACACGACCGACGACTCCGAGCAGGTGGAGACGATGGCCCGCAAACTGTACGAACTGCGCATCCTTCGTGACGAACAGTCGTGCGCGACCACGGGAGCGCCACTGCTCGTGGTCAGTCAGTTCACGCTCTACGGGGACACGCGCAGGGGCAGGCGTCCATCCTGGACCGCGGCGGCTCGGCCCGAGCACGCCGAGCCGCTCGTCGAAGCCGTGGTGCGGCGACTGCGCGACCGAGGCGCGCGTGTGTCCACCGGGCGCTTCGGCGCGATGATGTCGGTGCACAGCGTGAACGACGGCCCGTTCACGGTTCTCGTGGAGGTCTGAGCGCACCTCCGGTTCCACAAAGGTCTGGACCGGACATCTCGATGACGGAAACCCGAACCCTCGTGCACGCTCCCGCGCGGCCCGTGGATGCCCCGGGGTGAGCCACTCAACAGGCGGCCACGCTCGGGAACGATTCGGCACCCCGCGACGTTGACTGAGGTGTCCAGCCGGGGAGCTGGCACGCGGGGCGGGTTCCACAGGCTCGCCACGCGACGCGAGAAGCAGACGTGAGCGAACGCGACACGTCAGCCCGTTGACCGGGGAGGCAAGATGTCCGTCCAGACACTCGAACGTGAGGCTCGCGGGATCCGCCAGCGCAGCATTCCCGCACCCGCCGCCGACGACGTTGTGCCTGTGCCCGTCGAGGAACAGCCCGACCTCGACGCCCAGGGACCTGCCGCCGACCTGGTGCGTGTGTACCTCAACGGCATCGGCAAGACCGCTCTGCTGACCGCCGAGGAGGAGGTCGACCTCGCCAAGCGCATCGAGGCGGGTGTGTTCGCCCAGCACGTGCTCGACACCTCCGGCGACCTCTCCGCTGAACGCAGGGGCGAGCTGGCGGCCATCGTGCGCGACGGTGAGCGCGCCAAGAACCACCTCCTGCAGGCGAACCTGCGTCTGGTGGTGTCGCTCGCGAAGCGGTACACCGGGCGGGGGATGCCGCTGCTCGACCTCATCCAGGAGGGCAACCTCGGGCTGATCCGCGCGGTCGAGAAGTTCGACTACGCCAAGGGTTTCAAGTTCTCCACGTACGCGACGTGGTGGATCCGGCAGGCCATCACGCGCGGCATGGCCGACCAGGGCCGCACCATCCGGCTCCCCGTGCACCTCGTGGAGCAGGTGAACAAGCTGGCGCGCATCAAGCGCGACCTTCACCAGCGGCTCGGCCGGGAGGCCACCAACGAGGAGCTGGCCGCCGAGTCCGGGATCGCGGAGACGAAGGTCGCGAGCCTGCTCGACCACGCGCGCGATCCGGTGAGCCTCGACATGCCGGTCGGCACGGAGGAGGACGCCCCGCTGGGCGACTTCATCGAGGACTCCGAGGCCACCGACGCCGAGAGCACGGTCATCTCGACCCTGTTGCAGGACGACCTCCGCCGGGTGCTGGCGACCCTCGACGATCGCGAACAGCAGGTGATCCGCCTGCGCTACGGCCTCGACGACGGCCAGCCCCGCACTCTCGACCAGATCGGCAAGCACTTCAGCCTGTCCCGCGAGCGGGTGCGGCAGATCGAGCGGGAGGTCATGGCCAAGCTGCGCCACGGCGAGCGGGCCGACCGGCTGCGCGCTTACGCGAGCTGACCACACCGCCACAGCGGGTCACCACAACGAACGACACATCACCCGGACGTCGCGTTGACTCGCGCCCCGGGTTCACGAGACGGTCGAGAACGCGCTCACGAGGGCGCGTTCTCGACCGTCGTCGTTCGCGGCACGGGCGCGGCCATGTTTCGCCGTGTCACTGCGGGGTGATGGACCTCGCGATCGGCTCGCCGGTCGCCTGCCCCGGAAGGTCGGGTCCGTCGGGGTGGGCCCGGCCTTCCGACCCGCGGTAGCGGGTGATCGAGCACCGACCCGCGGTAGCGGGTGATCGAGCACCGACCCGCGGTAGCGGGTGATCGAGCACCGACCCGCGGTAGCGGGTGATCGAGCACCGACCCGCGGTAGCGGGTGATCGAGCACCGACCCGCGGTAGCGGGTGATCTGCATCGCGCGGCGGCGTGGGCTCCTGATCAGGGCTCCGGCCGCGCGATACGGTCTAACCCCCTGACCACGCGCAACGGAGCCCGAGCTGTGACTGTGACCACTCCTGGGCCGGGGTCGTCCCCCGCCCGCACCACACGCGAGTTCAACCACACCGAAGTTCTGCCGCTGGGCAAGGACACCAGCACCGAGTACCGGCTCGTGACGGCCGACGGGGTGCGTGTCGTGGAGGCGGCGGGCAGGCGGTTTTTGGAGATCGAGCCGGAAACGCTGACGCTGCTGGCACGCACGGCGATCACCGACATCCAGCACCTGCTGCGTTCGGAGCACCTCGCGCAGCTTCGCGCGATCGTGGACGACCCCGAGGCGAGCGGTAACGACCGGTTCGTGGCCATGGACCTGCTGCGCAACGCCGCCATCTCGGCGGGTGGTGTGCTGCCGATGTGCCAGGACACGGGCACGGCCATCGTCATCGGCAAGCGCGCGGAGGGCGTGCTCACCGGCGGCGACGACGAGCGGGCGCTGTCGAAGGGTGTCTTCGAGGCGTACCAGGAGCTGAACCTGCGGTACTCGCAGATGGCGCCGCTGAACTTCTGGGAGGAACGCAACACGGGTACGAACCTGCCCGCGCAGGTCGAGCTGTACCACAAGGACGCCGAAGCGGACGCCGACCCGTCGTACGAGTTCCTGTTCATGGCCAAGGGCGGCGGCAGCGCCAACAAGACGTTCCTGTACCAGGAGACCAAGGCCGTGCTGAACCCCAAGCGGCTCGCGCGGTTCCTCGACGAGAAGCTGCGCAGTCTCGGCACGGCGGCCTGCCCGCCCTACCATCTCGCGATCGTCGTCGGCGGCATGTCCGCCGAGTACAACCTCAAGGTCGCGAAGCTGGCGTCCGCGCGTTATCTCGACGAGCTGCCTCGCGAGGGTTCCGAGCTGGGCCACGGGTTCCGGGACGTGGAGCTGGAGCAGCAGGTGCTCGAGATGACACGCCAGTTCGGCATCGGCGCCCAGTTCGGCGGCAAGTACTTCTGCCACGACGTGCGCGTGATCCGGTTGCCGCGCCACGGCGCGTCGTGTCCCGTGGGAATCGCCGTGTCGTGCTCGGCCGACCGGCAGGCCAAGGCGAAGATCACCTCGGAGGGCGTGTTCATCGAGCAGCTCGAACGCGACCCGGCACGCTTCCTCCCCGACGTGACCGACGACGAGCTGTCGGACGAGGTCGTCGAGGTGGACCTGAACCGGCCGATGTCGGAGATCCGGGAGCAGTTGTCGAGCCTGCCGGTGAAGACGCGTCTGAGCCTGACCGGCCCGCTGGTGGTGGCGCGCGACATCGCCCACGCGAAGATCGCGGAGCGGCTGGAGGCCGGTGAGGAGATGCCGCAGTACCTGCGCGACCACCCGGTCTACTACGCTGGTCCCGCGAAGACCCCCGACGGCTACGCCTCGGGTTCGTTCGGCCCGACCACGGCAGGCCGGATGGACTCCTACGTCGCGCAGTTCCAGGCCGCCGGGGGTTCGTTGGTCATGCTGGCCAAGGGAAACCGGTCGAAGCAGGTCACCGAGTCGTGCCGCGCGCACGGCGGCTTCTACCTCGGCTCCATCGGTGGTCCCGCGGCGAGGCTCGCCCAGGACTGCATCAAGAAGGTCGAGGTCCTGGAGTACCCGGAACTGGGCATGGAAGCGGTGTGGCGCATCGAGGTCGAGGACTTCCCCGCGTTCATCGTCATCGACGACAAGGGCAACGACTTCTTCGCCGACACCTCGGAGCCGGTGCTCCAGATCTCGTTCCGTTCCTAGCGCACCCGCCACGGGCCGACGCCGTGGAGACGATCTCCTGGCGTCGGCCCGTGCGGCGTCAGTGCGTGGTGCGCTTGTGATCGAGCACGACCACGCGCTTGCCGAGGGGTTCGTCGAGTTCCACGGTGAGCGGCGGGTATCGCATGTCCATGGTGCACATCGTGTTCTTGTCGGCCGGTTTGGACTCGACCAGCGTCACCTCGACCCGCTCGGCGCTCTGCTCGGCCACCGTCGCACTGGCCTTCGTGCACCCGCCCTCCTGGGCGACGATCGTCAACGTGCGCCCTTCCTCGGACACGGCGACGTCGACAGGGTATCCCTCCGGCAACGCACTCGCGTCGATGCGTCCCATCGGGACAGGTCCGTCGTTGGGCACCTCCTCCGGGGCGCGGGAAAGCTCCTGCGACGCGGGCGGCCCTCCCCCGGCCTCCCCGGACCCGTTGCCCGTCGTGGCCGTCTGTTCTCCACACGCCGTCACGGTCAGCAACGCTGCCGCGGCGATGATCCCTCGAATCCACCTCATGTCCGACTGGACGTAACGCGGCCGGGGTTAGGTTGCATCCCATGTCCTCCCGTCCTCGGTTGAAACGGACCCTCGGCACCCGCGACGCCGTGGTCGTCGGACTGGGTTCGATGATCGGGGCGGGAGTGTTCACGGCTCTCGCCCCGGCCGCCCGCGCCGCGGGCTCCGGCGTGCTGCTCGCCCTCGCGATCGCGGCGCTCGTGGCGTACTGCAACGCGACGGCCTCGGCACGGCTCGCCGCCCGCTACCCGGACTCGGGTGGTACGTACGTGTACGGGAGGGAGCGGCTGGGGCCGTTCTGGGGTTACCTCGCGGGCTGGGGATTCGTCGTCGGCAAGACCGCGAGCTGCGCGGCGATGGCGCTCACCGTGGTCACCTACGCCGCCCCCGGGCTCGACCAGCCGTGGCGGAGCCTGGTCACGGCGGGGGTCGTGGTGGTTCTGACGGCGTTGAACTACGCGGGCGTGCGGAGATCGGCTCTCGCCACCCGCGTGCTGGTGGCCTTCAGTCTCGCGGTGCTGGCGCTCGTGGTGCTCGCGGTGGCCGTGGGCGGTGACGCCGACGCCACGCGCCTCGCGCCGACGACCGGGTTCGATCCGCTGGGCGTCGTGGAGGCGGCGGGGTTGCTGTTCTTCGCGTTCGCGGGGTACGCGCGCATCGCCACGCTGGGCGAGGAGGTACGGGAGCCGCAGCGGACCATCCCGAGGGCCGTCCGTACGGCGCTGGGCGTCGTGCTCGTGGTCTACCTGCTCGTCACGGTGGCGACGCTGGCCCAGCTCTCAGCGGCGACGCTGGCCGCGCAACCCGACCCGCTCGCCCACGCCGTGGAGACGACGTCGTGGGCGGCGCTCGGCCCCGTGGTGCGGATCGGCGCGGTGGTCGCGGCGTGCGGGTCGTTGCTCGCGCTGCTGCTGGGTGTCTCCCGCACCGTGCTCGCGATGAGTCGGGACGGTCACCTGCCGGGCGGCCTCGCCGCCGTGCACCCCCGGCGCGGCATCCCCCACCACGCCGAGCTCGCCGTGGGCGCGGTGGTGGCCGCGCTCGCCGCGACGGCGGACCTGCGCGGGGTCATCGGGTTCTCGTCGTTCGCGGTACTGGTCTACTACGCCGTCGCCAACGCGAGCGCGTGGACGCTGGGAGCCGGGCGGCTCCTGCCCGCCGTCGGGCTCGCCGGGTGCACCGTGCTGGCGTTCGGTCTGCCGTGGACCTCCGTCGTGACCGGCACGGCGGTGCTGGCACTGGGGGCCCTGGTGTACGGCGTGCGGACGGCGTTGCCCCGCAGGCGGCGGTGACCGGCGGACTCAGTCGTACTCGCGCTGCGGCCACCGCGGTTTCGCAGGTGGAGCGTCGGCCATACCGGGAATGCCGGAGATGTCGAGGTTCGGCGGACTGAGGCGGTTCGCGTGCAGCGGCGGCGCGGGGGCGAGCCGAATGTTGCCGTCACTCGTGACGCTCGTGGGCGAGGAGTCCGAGGGGGCGGCGGCGGACCGCGGAGCGGGTACCGGGCGCGAAGTGGTGGGCAGGCGCTCGTGAACCCCCGGGTTCTGCGCCGGGATGGCCGGTGGCGTGTGCGCGGTGAGAGCCCGGGGAACTCCAGCGTTTCCGAACGCGCCACCCGGCTGCTGCGACGCCTGTGACAACGACGGCGGCTGCGGTGGCTGCGGTGGCTGCGGGCCGCCCACGGCGGGCATGCCGGGCGCCGAGGCGTGGGGGTCGCGGCGTCGCGCCGCGTCCGTCGCCCGCATCACCGGGTACGGGGAGAGCGGATCGGCCACCACGGGCCGACGCCGCCTCCGGGCCAGGCCCACCAGGCCGAGCAGCCCGGTGAGGCCCAGCAGTCCCCAGGGCGGTTCGTCGCCGGCTTCCCCGCGCTGCTGGGCATCCGGCGTCTGGGCTGCTGTCTGGGCTGCTGTCGCGGCGGACGGGGCGGTTTCGGCATGTGCCACGGGTGTCCCCATGAGCGGCACGAGCACACACGCCACCGCCACCATCCTGCCAACGGTCACTTTGCGCAAAGCTCTCCTCCACGTGCGGTCACGACACGTGCTACCCACATCTCTCCTGCTCCACCTCGCCACCACCCGACCGTGCTGAGGCTGTGACCGCATCAGGTAGTGGCCGGGCTCGTGCGTGAGCGGTCAGTACGGTGCCGCGGCCTCGGCGAACTCCGGGTTCAGGGTGTCGTCGTCACGCGGGTAGGAGATCCGGGCGGGATCACCGTCGGAGGTGTAGAGCGACCCGGGGTCGGCCGCCAGCTCGTCCAGCCAGGCCGTCGAACCGAACTCCGCCCCCTCACCGTCCGGCCCCTGCGACCGGATACGGGGCACGGCCGCCGCGTCGAACTCCACCGAAAACGGCGACGGGGCGGGATTGGCTCCCACCAACAGCACCGCCCGGTAGTCGTAGCCGTCACCGCGCAGGGCGAGTTCGCCCGGCTCGGGGCGCGCCCCGAACGGCAGAGCGAGCGTGGTGGGCGCGTAACCCGGCACGGCCTCGCGGATCGACTCGTCGCCGTCGGCGATGGCCTGCTGCGCAGCCCGGGGCGACGAGGTGCCGAGGTCGGCGTGGCCGAAGGTGTGGTTGCCCACCTCGAACCCGTTGTCCACCAGCCAGCGCAACGCCCGCCGCCCGGCCTCTCCACCGCCGAAGGGCTCCTCGTTCACGTACACGCTCGCCGTGGGACGGAAACCCGGATTGTCCCGCGCGACGTCCAGCAGCGTCCCGATCGCCGTGTCGGGTGCGACGCGGGAGCCGTCCATCCGGATCGTGCTCGGATCACCGTCGTCGAACGTCAGCACGACCGGGTGGGTACCCGCGGGCAGGTCGAGTCGTCCCGTGGCCAGCTCGGCCGTCGTGACGGGCACGTAGCCGGAGTCGGCGAGGCGCTGCAGTTCCGCCCGGAAGTCCTCGGGCGTCCTGTCGTACACCGACGCGGGCTCCGGCACGATCCGGTGGTACATGAGCACGGGCACCACACCGAGCTCGTTGGCACCGACCTCCTCGGGGTCCGGCAGTGGCGTGCTGGGGTCCGTGGGGACGTTCGCGCCGGTGGTCTCGTGCGGACTCGCCTCGGGCGCGACGGTGTGCGTGCAGCCCGCGACCAGCGATGCCGCCGCGGCCAGGAACAGGATTCGTCGAAGGGCCATGACCGGCAACGTAGGCCGAGCCGCACCCGACCGCGTGCCGCGCTCACTCGACCAGGCACTCCTGCCCCGGCCGACGTCCGCAACGGACACACCGTGGGTAGACCTGCGCTGACCGACCCACGGCAACGGGAGGGAGGCCGACGATGCCGAGGTTTCGATTGAGTCCTCGATGGACAGTCGCGCTCGTGTCGGTGCCGGCGGTCGCCGCCGCCGTGCTCGTTCCTTCGAGCATCCCGGACCGGGCTGACGCGACCGTCACAGGCCTGCCGGACCACCCGGTGCGGCCGAACGTCCTGGAGGGGGTACGCATCTCCTCCCCACACGGACTCCACGGCCTCGTCGCCATGTTGGACGGCGAACGGTTGCCGCTGTACCCCGACGGCAACGTGCTGCGCCCCGAGACCGTCATCCTCGACGAAGGAGTGCACCTGCTCGTCGTCTCGCCCCCGCCCGGAGTCTTCGGTGACGCCGATCCCGCTCGGATCACCTTCCGGGTCGACAACACCCCACCCGAGCTGGACGTCCAGCCTCCCGAACCCGTGAAGCAGGGCACCGAGGGTGAGATCCGGGGCAGCGCGCCGGGAGCGGTGCTGGTGTCGGTCGACGGTGAGCAGACACGCCCCGGCCCTGACGGTTCCTTCGTCTTTCCCGTGCGGGCCGGGACGAGCGTCGTCACGGTCGTCGCCCGCGACGAAGCGGGCAACGAGGCCGTCAAGCGGGTGCCGATCGCGCTGCGTCACCCCGGTATGAAGGCCGTCCACCTCACGGCGAGCGCCTGGGCGAGCCCCACACTGCGCGAACCCGTGCTGGAGATGGTGCGGGAAGGCCGCATCGACACCGTGCAGCTCGACATCAAGGACGAGAGCGGGCGGATCGGCTACGCGTCACAGGTTCCGCTGGCCCAGGAGATCGGCGCGAACGCCGGTCTCTACGACGCCAGGGAGGCCCTCGACCTGCTCCACGAGGAGGGAGTCCGCGTCGTCGGCAGACTCGTGGCGTTCCGCGACCCCGTGCTCGGCAGAGCGTCCTGGGAGGAGGGGTACTACGACCGGGTCATCCAGACCACCGACGGAAGCGCGTGGTCCGGAGGATACGGCGACTACTCGTTCACCAACTTCGCCGCTCCGGAGGTCCGGGCCTACAACATCGCGCTGGCCGAGGAAGCCGCCGAACTCGGGTTCGACGACATCCTCTACGACTACATCCGCAGGCCGGACGGTGACTCCTCGGCCATGGTGTTTCCCGGCCTGACGACCACACCCGAGGAGTCGATCGCGAGCTTCCTCGCCGAGTCCCGCGCAGCCGTTCGCAAGCACGGTGCGTTCCAGGGCGCGTCGGTGTTCGGGATCGCCGCCACCCGGCCCGAGCAGATCGCGCAGGACATCCCGGCGATGTCGGAGCACGTGGATTACGTGGCCCCGATGGTGTACCCGTCGCACTGGGGTCCCGGCGAGTACGGCGTGGAGGACCCGGAGAGCCAGCCGTACGACATCACGGCGCGCTCACTCATGGACTTCCAGGACCTGGCTCAGGAGAACGGGCGCACGGAGGTGATCCCGTGGCTCCAGGCGTTCAGCCTCGGCGTCGAGTACGGGCCCTACGAGATCCGCGCGCAGATCGAGGCCGCCGAGGACGTCGGTATCGACTCGTTCCTGCTGTGGAACGCCGCCTGCCGGTACGACCCGAGGGCGTTGCCGCCCACCTGACCGGCCGTCGCCCGGCTCAGCCACGCCCCACGAACGGCATCCCGGTGGCGGTGACGGTCAGTGAGAACACGTTGGCCTCCAGCGGGAGACCGGCCATGTACCGCACGGCGTCGGCGACGTGGGACACGTCGAAGCTGGGCTCCGGCCGGACACTGCCGTCGGCCTGCTTGGCACCCGCCCCGAACCCCGCCGTCATCTCGGTGGCGGCGTTGCCGATGTCGATCTGCCCGCAGCCGATGTCGAACGCGCGGCAGTCGAGCAGGATCGACTTGGTCAGTCCGGTGACGGCGTGTTTCGTGGCGGAATAGGCGACGCTCTCCGGCCGTGGTGCCGACGCGGCGATCGACCCGTTGTTGACGATCCTCCCGCCGCGCGGGTTCTGCGCCTTCATCACCCGCACGGCCGCCCGCGCACAGAGGAACATGCCGGTGAGGTTCACGTCGACGGTGCGGCGCCACTCCTCCACCGGCACCGTGTCGATGGCTCCGGAGGGACCGAGGGTGCCTGCGTTGTTGAACAGCACGTCCACGCGGCCCCACTCACCCACGACGGCGTCGAACAGCGCGCTCACGGCGTCGGGGTCGGTGACGTCGGTGGGGACCACGAGGGCCGTGCCCTCCGTGCTGCCCGCGGCGGTCTCCTGTAACGCTTCCTTGCGCCGGCCCGCGAGCGCGACGCGGTAGCCGTCGCTCAGAAACGCCCGCGCCACCGCCCTGCCGATGCCGGAACCCGCTCCGGTCACCACCGCGACCCGCCCGTCGTTCATGCGCTCGTCCCTCCGCTCTCACACCGACTGTGGTGCATCACAGCTTCGTCACTGACGATGCGATGACGCAACCGTGCGTACCACGGTGACCCAGGCCCCGGAGGTCGAAGCCGCGATCCGGCACATGATGGAGGAGCGGGGCCTGTCGTTCAAGGAAGCCCTCAACAGCGCTGTCCGCGCGGGACTGAACCCCGGCCGCCCCGACTTCCACACACCGACTCGCTCGGTGGGCGAGCCCACGGTCCCACTCGATCGCGCGCTGGCGCTGGCGGGTGAGCTCGGGAACGCGGTGATCCGGCGAGAACTGAGCACCGGCCGGTGAACTCGCCAACGACACGCACCTCGCGGCCATCTCGCTGGAACACCGCGCCACGGTGGTCACCTTCGACCGGAACTTCAGCCGCTTCGCGGCGTGCGCGTCGAACTCCTGCCCGATTGAGGTGCCGAACTCACACCGCCAACCCGACGGCGAACATGGCGGCCATCCCGGCGCTCATGACGGCCCGGCATCCGAACCTCGACGCCACGCCCTCCGGCAACGAGGCTCCGTCCCGCCGGGTTCGGACGACGCGGCGGACGGTCATCGCCGTGTCCACCGCGAAGTAGAGCACGCACGCGAGCGCCACGGCGGGCACCGCGAACTCGCCTTCCCCGCCCGTGACGTCCTCACCCACCATGATCGGCCACACGCTGTGCCCGGCATCACCGTGCGGTGCCGCCGCGAGCATGTACACCATCGCGGCGGCGCTCACCGCGTGGTGGAGATCGCAACCGCGACACACTCTCCGCTCGGCCCGCTCCCGCGCAGCGGCGACGAGGAACCAGCAGGCCGTGACCACGAACAGGGCCTGCCAGCCCGCCACGGGCACGGGGAAGCCGACCGGCGACACCATCGCCGTCATCGCCACGGCCATGAGCAGTCCCGCGAGATCCGCCTGCCTGACCCCCGGCCCGAGCCGGGTGTAGTCGAGTCGCACCAGTCTCGACACGCACGGCCGCACCAGCAGTCCGAACACGGCGGTCGCGCCCCAGGCCACGGCCGTCGGAACGCCCATCGAAGCCTCCTGAGCGGAGTGGACACGGACCACCGGACCGGCCCGCCGGACCTCCCAACCGTGTCATCCGGACCACGTGCCGACCAGCGGTCAGGCAGGTGAAAGATCACCCCACGGCCGCACTCACAGTGCACACCGGGCGGCAGACGGGCCGACCGGGCTCCTAGCCTCGGCACCATGCGTCTGTCGTTCCGGGCTCGCCGAGCCGCCCAGCTCGCGCTCACCGCCAACGCCCTGCGTCCTCTGCGCGGAACCCACTGGGGATTCCCGGCGTTCGTCACCGGGTGGATCACCTCGGAGCTGGCACCGCACCTGCTCGCCCTCACCCTCACGGACACGGCCGCGCACCTGGCCCGACGCGGGGTACGCGACGCCGACCGCGTGGGCCTGGCGGCCGCCGCGCTGTCCACCGCCGGCCTCGGGTCGCTGATCGCCTCGGCGCAGCAGGCCAGGACTGCCGTGGAGCAGGCACTCGTCGACACGCTCGGCCCCGGCTACACCGACGTCCTGCGGCCTCCGCCCTCGGCCTCCGATCTGGCCACACCGTGGGGCCAGTTGGTGTTGCCGTTCCGCATGCGGCACGCGGACGTCCGCACCGACCGCAACATCGCCTACTTCCAGGGCGGCAGGAGGTTCCTGCTCGACGTCTACCGACCGCGCGAACCGGGGTCGGGACGGCCGGTCCTGCTCCAGGTGCACGGCGGGGCATGGGTGTCGGGGAACAAGGAACAGCAGGGGCTTCCGCTCATGCTGCACATGGCGGCGCGGGGCTGGGTGTGCGTCGCGATCAACTACCCGCTCTCCCCTGCCGCCCGCTGGCCGCAGCACATCGTGGCGGCCAAGCGGGCGCTTGCCTGGGTGCGCACCAGGATCGCCGACTACGGCGGCGACCCGTCGTTCGTGGCCGCCACGGGCGGGTCGGCGGGCGGTCACCTGGCCGCGCTTCTGGCGCTCACCCCGAACGATCCGGCGTTCCAGCCGGGCTTCGAGGAGGTCGACACGAGCGTGCAGGTGTGCGTTCCGCACTACGGGGTGTACGACTTCGCGGCCACCACCGGTGCGCCCGCGAGCCAGGCCCGGCTGCGGTACCTGCTCGCACGCTACGTCGTCGGTAAGGACCCGCGCCTGTCGCTGGAGGACTACGTCGCGGCCTCACCGCTGGACCGCGTCGGCCCCTCCGCGCCCCCGTTCTTCGTGATCCACGGCGAGCACGACACGCTCGTGCCCGTCAGGGAGGCTCGGGAATTCGTGCGTCGGCTGCGCGAGGCGTCACCCCGTCCGGTGGCCTACGCGGAGATCCCCGGAGCCCAGCACGCGTTCGACATCTTCCCGTCGATCCGCAGCGCCCACGTGGTCCGGGGGGTACAGCGGTTCCTCGACTGGATGTACGCGCACCGGGACACCGCCACAGGCTGACACTGGACACCGTTGTCCGATGTCGGTTGCCGAGTGGACGGTCCCGCTCGGACGTTCAGGCCCTCAGCTTGGGCAGGACCTCATGGCCGAAGACCTCCAGCCACTCCTTCTGGTTGCGTCCCACGTTGTGCACGTAGATGCGGGTGAACCCCATGTCGATGAAACGCTGGAGCGACGCACGATGCACGTCGGGATCGGACGACACCACCATGCGCCCCTCGAAGTCCTCCCGGCGCACGAGCTTGGCCATCTGCTCGAAGTCGAACGGCGAGCGGATGTCGGCCTTGGGGAACTTCATCCCGCCGTTGGGCCACTGCTCCAGAGCGTTGCGCCACGCCTCCTCGTCGGTCGCGGCCCACGACAGGTGCACCTGCAACAACTTCGGCATGCTCTCGGGGTCCTTGCCCGCCTTGCGCGCGCCCTGGGCGAAGTTGTCGAGGATGCCGGCGAGCTTCTCCAACGACGCGCCCGGCGTGATCAACCCGTCGGCGAGCTCCCCGGTCTTGCGGGTCGTGTACGGTCCCGCCGAGGCGATGTAGATCGGCGGCGGAGCCTCCGGCAGCGTCCACAGTCGAGTGTTGTGCAGCTTGAAGAACTCACCGCTGTGCTTGACGTCCTTGCCACTGAACAACTTCCGGATGATTTCGAGTGCCTCGAACATGCGGCGCACCCGCTCGGGCGCCTCCGGCCAGTACCCGCCGATGATGTGCTCGTTCAGCGCCTCGCCGGAGCCGATACCGAGCCAGGTGCGCCCCGGATACGTCGCTTCGAGCGTGGCCGCGGCCTGCGCCACCAGCGCCGGGTGCTGCCGGAACGACGGGCAGGTCACGCCCGGCCCGAGGTCACCGGTGGTGTTCTCGGCGAGGGAGGCGAGCACACTCCACACGAACGACGCCTCTCCCTGCGCGGGTACCCACGGCTGGAAGTGGTCGGCGGCCATCTGGCCCGAGAATCCGTGCTGCTCGGCCAGCGCGGCCAACTCGATGGACTCCCTCGGCGAGAACTGCTCCAGTGCCGCCGCGATGCCGATCTGCACGTCACCCACGTGTCTTCCCCTCTTCGTCGCGGTCCTGTGGTGTCGGTGGTGTCACCTTCGCCGAACCTACCCCGCGTGCCGCCGCGCCGACTCGGCCAACTCGTCGAGCACCTTCAGCGTCTCCGACTCGGGCAACGTGGGCAGGTCGAACGTCACCCGCTCGACGCCCGCGTCCGCCCACGCCTCGATCCGGGACTCGTCACGGTCGGCGGCGAAGATCGTCACGGGAACGTCGGGTCGGCCCTGCTCCGCCAGCGCCGCGAGCACACGGCGGATCTCCTCCGGCTCGGTGCCGCCCCTCGGCAGCCAGGCGTCACCGTAGGCGGCCAGGCGCGCGAGCGCGGCCGGGCTCTCCCCACCAACGTAGATCGGCGGATGGGGTTCGCTCACGGGCTTGGGCCAGGCGAAGACCGGGTCGAAGGAGACGTGCCGGCCGTGGAACTCGGCTTGCTCTTCCGTCCACAGCAGCTTGAGAGCCTGAAGCTGCTCGTTGAGCAGGGAGCCGCGGGTACGCGGGTCGGTACCGTGGTTCCGCATCTCCTCGCGGTTCCAGCCCACGCCCACACCGAGCGCGAACCGCCCGTCCGAGAGCAGGTCCAGGCTCGCCGCCTCGTTGGCCGTGTGGATGACGTCGCGCTGGACGAGCAGGGCCACGCCCGTCGCCAGCAGGAGCCTGTCGGTGACGGCCGCCGCCGCACTCAACGCCACGAACGGGTCGAGCGTGCGGTAGTACTTACGAGGCAGGTCGCCCCCGGCCGGATACGGCGTCTCCCGGCTCACCGGGATGTGCGAGTGCTCCGCGAGGAACAGCGAGTCGAACCCGCGTTCCTCCAGCGCCGTGGCCAGCGTGGTCGGCCGGATTCCCTCGTCCGTCACGAACGTCGCGATTCCGAACTTCATGTCACCGGCCAACCACGCCCGGCTCCGGTTTGTTCCCGGACTACACGTTCCGGCGATACTGCCCGCCGACCTCGAAGAAGGCGTGGGTGATCTGCCCGAGCGAGCACACACGCGCGGCGTCCATCAGCACGGCGAAGACGTTCTCCCCGCCTGCCGCCGCCTCCCGCAACCGTGCCAGCGCTCGCTGGGCCTCGTCGTGGTGCCTGTCGTGGAAGTCGGCGAGCCGCCGCAACTGCGACTGCTTCTCCTCCTCCGTCGCCCTGGCGAGTTCCACCTCGACCTCGTCGTCCTCCGGACGGGGGTTGCGGAACATGTTGACCCCGACGATCGGCAGTGAGCCGTCGTGCTTGAGCCGCTCGTAGAGCATCGACTCGTCCTGGATCTTGCCCCGCTGGTAGCCGGTCTCCATCGCGCCGAGCACGCCACCCCGTTCGGTGATGCGCTCGAACTCGGTGAGCACGGCCTCCTCCACCAGATCGGTGAGCTCGTCGATGATGAACGACCCCTGGAGCGGGTTCTCGTTCTTCGACAGGCCCCATTCCTTGTTGATGATCATCTGGATGGCCAGCGCGCGGCGCACCGAACTCTCGGTCGGTGTGGTGATGGCCTCGTCGTAGGCGTTGGTGTGCAGCGAGTTCGCGTTGTCGTACAGGGCGCACAGCGCCTGCAACGTCGTGCGGATGTCGTTGAAGCTCATCTCCTGCGCGTGCAACGACCGGCCGGAGGTCTGCACGTGGTACTTGAGCTTCTGCGACCGCTCGTTCGCTCCGTAACGGTCGCGCATGGCGACGGCCCAGATCCGACGGGCCACCCGGCCCAGCACCGAGTACTCGGCGTCCATGCCGTTGGAGAAGAAGAACGACAGGTTCGGCGCGAAGTCGTCGATGTGCATGCCCCTGGCCAGGTACGACTCGACGTAGGTGAAGCCGTTGGCCAGCGTGAAGGCGAGCTGCGTGATGGGGTTCGCCCCGGCCTCGGCGATGTGGTAGCCCGAGATCGACACCGAGTAGAAGTTGCGGACGCCGTTGGCGATGAACCACTCCTGGATGTCCGACATCATCCGCAACGAGAACTCGGTGGAGAAGATGCAGGTGTTCTGCCCCTGGTCCTCCTTGAGGATGTCGGCCTGCACGGTGCCGCGCACCTGGCGCAGCGTCCACGCCCGGATCTCGGCGGCCTCGTCGGCGGTGGGCTCGCGGCCGTGTTCGGAACGGAAGGCGTCCATCCGCTGGTCGATGGCCGTGTTCAGGAAGAACGCCAGGATGGTCGGGGCGGGACCGTTGATGGTCATCGACACCGACGTGGTGGGCGCTGTGAGGTCGAAGCCGTCGTAGAGGGCCTTCATGTCCTCCAACGTCGCGATGGACACACCGGACGTGCCGACCTTGCCGTAGATGTCCGGACGCGTGTCCGGGTCCCACCCGTAGAGCGTCACCGAGTCGAACGCCGTGGACAGCCGCTTGGCCTCGGAGTCGGACGACAGGTACTTGAACCGGCGGTTGGTGCGGAAGGCGTCGCCCTCGCCCGCGAACATCCGCGCCGGGTCCTCGCCCTCCCGCTTGAACGGGAACACCCCGGCCGTGAACGGGAAGTAGCCGGGCAGGTGCTCACGGCGAAGGAACGACAACAGCTCGCCGGGATCGGAGTAGCGCGGCAGCGCGACCCTGGGAATGCGACTGCCCGACAGCGTGTCGCGCCACAACGAGGTACGGATCTCCTTGTCGCGCACGGTGAACACGAGTTCGGATCCCCGGTACTGTTCGGCCAGCTCGTCCCAGCGTTCCAGCAGCTCCTTCGTGTCCGCGTCGACCGCCGCCTCGGCCTTCTCCACGAGCCGGTCGAGGTCGTCGGTGGAGGCGTTCTCCGTGACCAGGGCGTCGCGAGCGGCCGCCAGGTGCGCCCGCCTACGCACGGCCTCCACCTGCCGGCGGGTGCGCTCGTGGTATCCCCGTACCGTGTCGGCGATCTCGGCGAGGTAGCGGGTGCGGTTACCCGGGATGACGACGCTGGTGTCGGTGGAGACCTTGCCCTCCACCCTCGGGAGCACCCCGGCCGAGACGGAGAGGCCGTTCTCGGAGAGCAGGTCGCGCAGATGCTGGTAGAGCGCCGTGACGCCGTCGTCGTTGAACTTCGCGGCGCTGGTGCCGAACACCGGCATGTCCTCGGGAGAGGCTCCGAACTGCTCGCGGTTGCGGATCATCTGGCGGGCCACGTCGCGGCGGGCGTCCTCGGCTCCGCGCCGCTCGAACTTGTTGATGGCCACGACGTCGGCGAAGTCGAGCATGTCGATCTTCTCGAGCTGCGACGCGGCACCGAACTCGGGGGTCATCACGTACAGCGTGTGGTCGACGTGGTCCACGACGCCCGCGTCACCCTGGCCGATACCCGGCGTCTCGATGATCACCAGGTCGTACCCGGCCGCCTTGCACGCCAGCACCGCGTCGTCGAGCCCGGTGGGGATCTCCGAGCCCGTTCCGCGCGTGGCGAGCGACCGGAAGTACACGCGGTCGCCGGTCAGGCTGTTCATGCGAATGCGGTCGCCGAGCAGCGCACCACCGCCCCTGCGGCGGGTGGGGTCGACGGCGAGTACCGCGATCCGCAGCTTGTCCTCCTGGTCGAGCCGGAACCGCCGGATCAGCTCGTCGGTCAACGACGACTTGCCCGAACCGCCCGTACCGGTGATGCCGAGGACCGGCACCGTGCGCGCGGACGCCACCTCGGCGATGGCCGTCCGCCAGTTCTCGGGCAACACCTCGTGCTGCAACCTCGTGATGGTGCGCGCGAGCGTCGGAACGTCACCGGACAGCAGCCCGTCCAGTGAACCGGGTTCCCCGGCTGCGGGGTCCACGTCGCACTCCCGGATCATCAGGTTGATCATGCCCGGAAGGCCGAGTTCGAGGCCGTCGTCGGGCGAGAAGATCCGGGCGACCCCACGGGAGTGCAGTAGCTCGATCTCGTCGCGCACGATGACTCCGCCGCCACCGCCGTAGACGCGGATGTGGCCCGCTCCACGTTCCCTCAGCAGGTCCACGAGGTAGGTGAAGTACTCGACGTGCCCGCCCTGGTAGGCGCTGATGGCGACACCCTGGACGTCCTCCGAGATGGCGGCTGTCACCACCTCGTCGACCGACCGGTTGTGCCCGAGATGCACCACCTCGGCACCCTGCGACTGCAGGATGCGCCGCATGATGTTGATCGACGCGTCGTGACCGTCGAACAGGCTCGCGGCGGTCACGAACCGGACTGGGTGCGCGGGTCGATGGAGTTCGGAGGTCATGCCTCCAAAATACTTGGACTTCCTACTTTTTTTGGAACCAAGCGACACGGTGATGCGAACCTCACCGGCCCGAATCGGTTCAGGAGGCGGAGTTCGCCGCCCGCAACGCGATCCACTGCCGCATCGCGTACTCCACCAACGTGATGAGCGTCTGCTTCGTGGACTCCCGGTCGCGGGCGTCACAACGCACGATGGGGATGCTCGGGTCGATCGACAGCGCCTCGCGAACGTCGTTCAGGTCGTGCTGCAGGATCCCGTCGAACGTGTTGACGCCGACGATGTAGGGCAGACCGCGGTCCTCGAAGAAGTCCACGGGCGCGAACGAGTCGGCGAGCCGCCGGGTGTCCGCGAGCACCACCGCACCGATGGCGCCCCGAACGAGGTCGTCCCACATGAACCAGAACCGCTGCTGCCCCGGCGTACCGAACAGGTACAGGATGAGGTCCTCGTCCAGGGAGACTCTGCCGAAGTCCATGGCGACCGTCGTGGTCGCCTTGTTCGGCGTCGCCTCCAGATCGTCGATGCCGGTGCTCGCATCGGTCATCATCGCCTCGGTGGTCAACGGGACGATCTCGGACACCGAACCGACGAACGTCGTCTTGCCGGCGCCGAACCCACCCGCCACGACGATCTTGGCAGACGTCATCGTCTTCGGCGCGGCTTCGCGCGGTGCCTTAAAGCCGGCGGAGTCCACTCAACACCCTTTCCATCAACGTCAGGTGCGCCTCGGCGCCTTCGTCACCGGAGACGGTCCTGTGCACGGTGACCAGTCCCGCGTCAGCTGCATCGCTGATCAGCACCCGAGCCACGCCCAGTGGTACCCGGAGCCGAGATGCGATCTCCGCGACCGACTGCGGGGTACGACATTCTTCCATGATCACCTGGAGCTCGATCTGGTCGGGCACCGCGAGGAGCGCCGCGGTCCTCGTGGAGATCAGTGTCTCCAGCTCCAGGTGGTAGTTCGCCCTGGTCCGGCCGCCGGTGAGGGCGTAGGGACGGACGAAACCGGTCTCCTCCGTCGTCGGCTGCAACGGGAAAGCTTCGACTGCCACAGGTTGCTCCTTGGTGCTCGTTCCGTCCTCGCCGTGTCCGTACTTCGACCGCGCGCGCTCGGGGCCTCGTGGTACCCGACCCGTCCCGGCGGACGCCGCGGAGGCGTCCGGCTCGTCACGGGGAGTCAGGGGCCCCGGCTTCATCGCGCGGTCATCCCACCGGTTCGCCGACCCTCGGTCCGCCCGACCCCTGGAGCTGGGCCCGGAGCTCCGGTGTGAGGAGCTGTCCCACCCGTTCGACCAGCAGTGTCATCTCGTACGCGACCTGGCCGATGTCGCAGTTCGGAGCGGCCAGCACCGCCAGGCACGACCCACCGCTGATCGACATGAGCACCATGGTCCCGAGTTCCATCTCGACGACGGTCTCGGTCACCGCGCCCGCCTCGAAGCACCGCGCCGCCCCCTGGGTGAGACTGACCAGACCGGACGCCACCGCCGCGAGCTGGTCGGCGCGGTCGAGCGGCAGCCGGTTCGACGACGTCAGCAGCAGACCGTCGGCCGACACCACCACGGCGTGCGCGACACCCGGCACCCGCTCGGCGAAGTCGTTCACCAACCATCCGAACTGGTTCTGCTGAGGCGCAGAGCGATCCGACACGGTCATTCACCCTCCAGTCTTTCGTCTGCGTTGTCGGTCTCACCTGCGGTGTGATGCCGACCTCTGCGGACTCCTTGTTGAAAGCTCGCCAGCCTCCCTCGCACGTCGGCAGGATCCCTCGGCAGCCTGCGACGCGGTTCAGCCTGTCCCTCGGGGGCCGCGCTGCCGGGAAGTAGCCTCTCCCCACGCCGTCGTCGAGGCAAACCGGCCGGTGTGTAGCTCGTCGGCTCCGCACGGGAGACCTCTTCGACCGTTCGCCAGCGTTCGTCGACGGCAAAGGCCCAGCTCGTACCGCCGTCCTCGGGTGCCCCCGTATCCGAGGACGCGACGCTCGCAGCGCCTTCGACGCCTTCGACGCCACCGGACGAATCGGTGGATGGTCGTGACGCGTCGGTGAACAGCCCTCCCGCGCTGCCCACGACATCGGTGGTCTCGGTGGCGTCGGGTTCGTCCGGCGCGGCTCCCGGCCGGATGCGCCTCGGCCGCTGCGGCAGCGCCGAGCCGGTGCCGTGGGCCCCTTCACCGTCGTCCGGCGAGTCACCCCTGCGGTGCCGACGTCCGCGCGTGACGCCCTGCTGGAAACTACTGAGCCTGCCGAGCACTTCGGCCGGATCACGTGGGCGGCGCGACCGCTCGCCCGTGGGCTCGGCTTCGCCGCCACCGTCCGGAGCGGCGCTGCCGGGCAGCAGTCGTTCCCCGCGTCGCCGCCGGGGCAGACCGGCGTCGGTGTACTCGGAGGGAGACTGCCGCTGCGAGACCTCCTGCACGGCCTTGAAGGTCTGGTCGGCGGCGAACTTCCAGTCCCGGCTCTCCTCGGGCGGGACACTGCCCGCCGCGTCGGTGACCTTGCGGAACCACGCGGACACCATCTCGTCGAAGATCGGCGTCGTCTCGGCGTTCTCCACGGCCGCCTTCCGCGCCCTGCGTTGCTCCTCCGTGGGGGTGCCCGCGCTGTTCTCCGTGACGGCTGCGCTCCACCAGTCACTCACCGCCGTGCTGTTGGCCTCGAACAGCTTGCTGCCGGACAGCAGCTCGCCACTCGTACTGCTCACGTCCGTGGCCCGATCCCGGCCGCGCCGGTCAGCGTCGTCCCTGGTGTGTTCGGCCGCCTGCGCCTCGGAGGGCCAGGCAGGCCCGGCCTCGGCGGATTCGGCTCCGGGACCGTCCGGGTCGGCGGCTTCGTCCGCGGGACGGCCCCCCTGCCGCGGTGGTGAAGACGGCCTGCCGGACGTGGCGTCGTCCCAGCCCGCGGGAGTGACAGGAGTGAACAGCGCCGTTCCGGTCATCTCCGTGTCGCTCTGGTCGGGCACGGCCGCACCGTCACCACCCGGAGACGTCACCCGAGTCGCCGCGCTGCCCCCCGGCTTCCTCCGGGGCAGCGGGCCTCCCGAGGTGTTCAGCATCCCCGCCGGAGCCGGGTTCCCCTGTGCCGTGTCCGCAAGGCTGTCGCCGGCCTCACGCGGTGCCGGTTCGGTGTTCTCCCTGACCGGTGGCTCCGGCGCCGGGTACGGAGCCTGCTCGTCGGTCACCAACTCGGCCGGAACGGCAACGGTGGCCCTGACTCCGGCGATGTCCTTGCCGCCGTGCAGCTCCACACCGAAACCGTGCCGGCTCGCGAGCCTGCCCACCACGAACAGCCCCATGCGACGCGAGGTGGTGAGACCGATCGAGCTCGCCTCGGACAGCCGTTCGTTGGCCTCGGCGATCTCGCGCTCGTTCATGCCGATGCCCTTGTCGAGGATGTCGATGGACAACGACGCGTCGTCGAGCTGACGCATGGCCACGGTCACCTGGGTCTCGGGTGCGGAGAACGCGGTGGCGTTGTCGAGCAGCTCCGCGACGAGCCGGATCAGATCGCCCGCCGCGTAGCCGACCACGCTCACCGACGGCGGCGTGCGCACCACCACGCGCTGGTACTGCTCGATCTCGGACACCGCGGCCCGCAGCACGTCGGTGGCGCTCACCGGCTGCCCCGACCGGCGCGCGGGCTCGGCACCGGAGAGCACCATGAGGTTCTCGTTGTTGCGGCGCATCCGCGTGGCGAGATGGTCGAGCTGGAACAGCGTGGCGAGCTGGTCGGCGTCCTCCTCGTCGCGCTCCAGCCGCTCGATGAGCTGGAGCTGACGCTGCACGAGACTCTGGCTGCGGCGCGAGAGGTTCACGAACACGGACGCGTACCCGGCACGCATGCCCGCCTGCTCGGCGGCCAGCCGCAGCGCCTCGCTGTGCACGGCGTCGAACGCCCTGGCCACCTCACCGATCTCGTCACGGGTACTGACCGGGACGGGGTTGATCTCCGTGTCGTCGGTGTGCCCCTCCTGGATCGCCTGCACGGCCTCGGGCAGTTCGTGCTGGGCGACTTCGAGGGCCGTGGTCCTCAGCACCTTGAGCGAACGCAGCAGCTGCCGCGCGATGAGGAACACGACCAACGCGGCGAGCACGAACGCGACGAACAACGCCACGGCCAGCATCCCGACGCCGGTGCCCGCGTCGTCGGCCAGAGCCCCGGTGCCCCCTGTCAGCTCGTCGCCCAGCCGGTCGGCGAGTTCTCCCATCGCGGTGAACACGGCCGCCCCGGTCTCGGCCCACTCGTCGGCGCCCGTGGAGGACAGCATCTCGCTGCCCGCGTCCTGACTCGACAGCACGGCGTTGACGACCCGGCGGTACTCGTCGAACGCCGCGCCCCGCACCGTCTCGTCGAAGAGTGCCCGCTGCGCTTCCGTGGCGGCGGCGGAGAACTCGGTGAGCCGGTCGGACCGCCGCACGTCGGCGGTGCGGACGGCGTTGAACTCGCTGGGCGCCAGGCCGAAGGCGATGCCGTGGGCGACCAGCGCCTGATGGACCGACACCTCCTCACGGGCCACGAGAAGGTTGTGCACCGCGTCGGCGGTGGCGGCGAGGCCCTCGGCCCTGATCCCGCCGGCCACCGCCGTGTCGACCTCCAGCAACGCCGCCGTGACGGCCCGGTACTCGTCGACGGCCTCGACAGCGCCCAGTTGCCCTCCGGAGGCGCGTTCGCGGATCTCGGTCAGCGCGCCGAGCTGCTTGTCGAGCCCGGACCGCACGGCCGACAGTCGTTCGCCGACCGCGGCCACGGCCTCGGTGAGCGGAGCCCGCGCACGGTCGACCTCGTCACGCACCCGGCGCAGTTCCTCGGAGTCGAGGCCGCTGCCCTCGGTCAGCGCGGCCGCGGTGAGAGTGCGTTCGCGCTGCACCGCGTCGAGCAGGGCTCGGGTGGAGGCGCCGACGTCGGCGAGCTGCCGTTGGGAGTCGTACTGGTCGGCCCTCCCGATCTGGTTCCCGAGGGTGATCGCGCCCAGTACCACCGCGATGACGATCGGGATGAGCGTGACCGCCCCGAGCTTGAGTGGGAGGTTCCAGTCACGCCAACGCAGGGCCGCACGCCAGCGGGAACGGGGGCGGTCCTCCTCGCCGAGGAGTTCGCCCACCGGCACCTGGCCATCTGACGCAACCTTCACGAAGGTGACTCCTCCTCCGGCTCGCCCACTGTCGTCGCGGTGCGCGGCTCGTCCATCTGACGCGCGCGTCCAGCGCTCGTCGTACGGATGGGCGCCGCTGCTTCGTCGATTCGCGCCTTTTGTCGTCCGCTCGTACCGATTCTCCGGCCACGGCAGCACGTCACGTACGAGCAGACGCACCCTCCGTGACGCCCGTCGGCCGCGCCGGGGCGGGAGTCGGTCGGGTGGATCGAGCCTAACACCACGTACCGGCCCCTTGATCTTGGTCGCTGACACGCCGTTGACCTGCGGAAACCATCGACGAATCCGATCATGTGGCGTGGCACCACCACGAGCGGCGGCGAGGCGGTCGCAGTCTGATTACGGGTTTCATCAGTTCGGGCCGGTAAAGTCTCACCCACACAGCCGATGCGCAGCCCCCATGGTCACCCGTTCAGCTCAGCGCAGCAGGATTCTCAGTGGAACGCGTGGCATCAAGTGTGCACGATCTTGTGTCCCCGGAACGGCACACGAATGGACAAAACCCTGTTACGAAACCCGGTCGCCCACGAAGACGGTGGCGAACCGGCCGCCCCTACCCTCGGAGGGCGTGAACGACACGGTCACCCGCATCCGCGCCTTCCTCGACACGTACCGACCCCCGACCCCGTGCCTCGTGGTGGACGTCGACACCGTGGTCGACCGCTACCGACGGCTCGCGACGGCGTTCCCGGGCTCCCGCGTGCAGTACGCGGTGAAGGCGAACCCCCACCCCGCCGTGCTCCGGGCGCTCGTGGCCGCGGGAGCCGCGTTCGACGTGGCCAGTCCGGGTGAGATCGACCTGTGTCTGGCAGCCGGGGCCGATCCGGCGTCACTGTCCTACGGCAACACTGTCAAGAAGCCCTCCGCCATCGCCCACGCCCACGCGGCGGGTGTCCGGGAGTACACCTTCGACGCCGAGAGCGACGTGGACAACCTCGCCCGGTACGCACCGGGATCCCAGGTGTCGGCGCGAGTGCTCGTCCAGGGCGGCCCCGACTCGGTCACCCCGTTCGGTCACAAGTTCGGCTGCCACGTCGACGAGGCCGTCCGGCTGCTGCTGCGCGCGGCGGGGAAAGGGCTCGACCCCGTCGGGGTCGGCTTCCACGTGGGGTCGCAACAGCTCGATCCCTCCGCCTGGGACGTGGCGGTCGCGTCCGCGGCGAAGGTGTTCGCGGCCACCGCCGAACACGGCGTGAACCTGCGGCGGCTCAACGTCGGCGGCGGATTCGGCATCTCCTACTCCGACCCCGCACCCGCCACGAGTGTGTACGCCGACGCCGTCACCGCCGCCGTGCGAGCCCACTTCGCGCAGCCACCCGAGCTGGTGTGCGAGCCGGGACGCGCCGTCGTCGCCGAAGCGGGCCTCGTCCGCAGCGAGGTGGTCGTCGTGTCTCGCAAGCTCCCCACGGACCCGCACCGCTGGGTGTATCTCGACGTCGGCCGCTACAACGGCCTGGCCGAGACCGAGAACGAGGCGATCGCCTACCGACTCGACGTCGTGGGACCGCACTCGCAGGAGGACGGCCCTGTGATCATCGCCGGGCCGACGTGCGATGGTGACGACGTGCTCTACCAGAGGACGCCGTACCGGCTGCCCCTGTCGTTACGGCCGGGCGACGTGATCGACATCCTCGCGGCCGGCGCGTACACGGCGAGCTATTCGTCGGTGGCGTTCAACGGAATCGAGCCCCTGCGTACGTACTGCATTTCCGAAGGGAGGCTGATCAGTGGCGAGTGAGCTCGTGCCGGTTGGCGTGTTCTCCGGCAAACACGTCCTCGCCGAGCTGGACGGGATCGACTCACGGTTGCTCGACGACGAGGAGTTCCTGCGTACCACCTTGGCGAGCACGCTGACCGACGCCGGCGCGACGGTGTGCGACGTCATCGCCCACCGTTTCGAACCCCAGGGCGTGACCGTGCTGGCGATGCTGGCGGAGTCGCACGCGTCCGTCCACACGTATCCGGAGATCGGGTCCATGTTCGTCGACGTCTTCACCTGCGGCGAACGCGCTGACCCGGAACTCGCCGTGCGCCTGCTGGCGGCTGCGCTCGGCACCGAACCCGAGTCCATGTCCACGATCAGCCGGGGCCGGCGGCCCGCGGAGGTGGGAAAGTAGATGAGCACGCGAATCGTCGAGCCGGTGGGTGAGGGGCTCACCCGTGTCTGGGACGTCCCCGAGGTGATCCTCGACACCCACACCGACTACCAGCACGTGGTGATCGGCCGTACGGCCCAGGGCGTGTCACTGTTCTGCGACGACGAGCGCCAGAGCACCGAGGCCAGCCAGCTCGTCTACCACGAGGCGCTGATGGTGCCGCCGATGCTGCTCGCCGACTCGGTGAGCCGGGTACTGATCATCGGCTCCAGCGAGGGGGTCGCGAGCCAGCTCGCCGTCGCGTACGGCGCGGAGGAGGTCGACCACGTCGACATCGACGCCGAGACCGTTCGGGCGTGTGCCCGGCACCTGCCCTACGGCTACACGCCCGAGGAGCTGGCCGAGGCCGAGCGCGGCGACGGCCCCGTGCGCGTCCACTACCGCGACGGTTGGGACTTCCTGTCCACCGCGACGACCGGCTACGACGTCGTGGTGATCGACCTGCCCGACGAGAACACCGACCCGGACGCGCAGCACAACCGGCTCTACGGCAAGGACTTCCTGCGCCGCTGCGCGGACGTGCTGGCCCCGGGTGGTGTGGTCTGCTGCCAGGCGGGGTGCCCCACGTTGTGGCGCAACGAGACTCTGCTCAGCGCGTGGGAACGGTTCACCGAAATGTTCGGCACGGTCGTCTACTTCGGCTCCGACGAGCACGAGTGGGCGTTTTTGTCAGGACGTCCGGACACCCGAAGCGCCCCGGTCGAGTCGATGACCGAGGCGCTCGCGAAGTCGGCCTACCGGCCGGAGTCCATCGACGCCGACACGCTGCGGGGCTGCACCGTACCGCCGCGTTCGGTACGGCTCAGAGAACAGGCTCTCAGAGCTTCCGGCCCTCGGTGACCCTGCGGGTCACGGCCCGCTCGGCGACGAAGGAGAAGAAGGGCACGCATCCGGCGAGCAGCACGCCGATCGTGCCCTTCACCGACCAGCGGGCCTTCAACGCCAGGTCCACCGACACCACGAGGTACACCATGTAGATCACGCCGTGGATGGGCGAGTACACGGCCGAGGGCGTCGGGTTGTCGAGTCCGTAACGGATCACCATGACCACGACCAACCCGAGCAGACCGAGGCCCGTGACGAAGGCCGCGACCCGGAATCGCTGCAACGGCTTACGCAGGTCGGCCTTCGCGCTCGTCTCGTCCCGCGCGGTCGTCACCATGTCAGTTCCTCTCCTGCTCACTGGCATTCAGTTGCGCCAGATAGGCGTTGTACTCCGCCAGTGCCGCGTCCTCGTCGTCCATCGGACCGCCCTGCGACGTCGGGGGTTTCGAAGGCGTGGGGGCGGCGGCTCGGCGGGAAGTCGGCGCCGACGCGGTCCGCGTCCGCTCCCGCGAGATGGCGGGGGTCTCGGTCGTGTCCTCGCCGCCGTTCGCCGCGGCCTGCCTGCGCAGCCTGGTCATTCGCCAGACCATGAAGGCGGGGAACAGCCCGAACAGTGGCCACTGGAGCACATAGCCGAGGTTCTGGAAGCTGCCGCCCGCGGAAGTGAACCGGTCCCACTGCCACCACGCCAAGCCGCAGCAGACGACGAGACTCAGCAGGCACGCGCAGGCGATGAGCAGCTTGCGCGAGACCGTGGAGCGACGATCGGACACGTATTCGACGCTAGCATTCCCGCGGACACGGGCGACGGCTTGCCCGGTTTCTCCTGCCTTGTCCGTCGGTGTCTCCCGTCACCGTTCGTCGGTGCCCCCCGATCCCGCGAACGCCGTTCGAGCGAGGTCGGCATAGTGCTCGGCAAGCGCGAACACCTTACGCCCGTAGTCCACGGAGTGGTTGTACGACAGCACGCCGTCCCACCAGCCTTCACCGGTGGCCAGATCGCGCCCGTGCGAGCACAGGTAGAACGCGGCGGACAGTGCGGCGTCGTCGATCTGCTGCGGGTCCGCCCTGCCGTCACCTGACGCGTCCACCCCGATCAGTGACCACGTGGTCGGGATGAACTGCATGGGCCCCACAGCCCGGTCGTGCTCGGAGTCACCGTCCAGTGTGCCGCCGTCGGTGTCGGCGATCGCCTTCACTCCGGGGGAGCCGTCGAGCGCGATCCCGATGATCGGCGGCGACGGCCGTCCGTCGTCGCCGAGCACCGCCCCGCCGTGGCGTCCGTGGTCGGACTCCACCCGGCCGATCCCCGCGAGCGTGGCCCACGACAGCCCGCACTCGGGCGCCTCGTCGCGGATGACCAGTTCGGCGTTGCCGTAGGCTCGCAGGGCGCGGGAAGGAACGCCGACGGCGGGGGCGAGGTGATCGGCCCACTCCTCGAGGGTCGTGACACCGGCCGTGCCGTCCTCGGCGCCAGGTCCCGTGCCACGCTCGTGAGCCGGGGCCTCGCTGCCCGGTTCGACGTCCGCGGGCTCGATGCCCAGCGCGGGAATGCCGGTGCTTGTCGGCCCCGCCGACGGCGACATGACCGTGGCCACCGCCCACACCCCGCCGGCGGCGAGGACAAACACCGCGGTGAGGACGAGCAGACGGGTGAGCACGGTTCGCCGGAGACCGGCGGGCGGCGACAGAGGCGCATCGGGCGTCCCAGGCAGGTCAGCCACCGACGCGCCCTTCCCCAAGCGGCGTGCGCCATACGCGCGTGGTGGAGATCAGGGGCACGAAACGGCACTGTATCCGGTTGCTGGCGGACAGACAACGACGTGCCGGACCAGGTCACGGCACGTCGTGGGACTCAGCCTGCGGCGGCGTCCCGGCGCTGCCGGGCGAGCCGGGCGACACACCACGCCGGCGCACTGCCTCGACGCAGGTGTTCGAGCACGGTCAGTGGTCCGAGCCTACGGGCCAGGTCGGCCGGCGTCAGTCCGGCGGCGCGGTAGTCGAGAGCACGCTGGTCGAGCGGGCTGACTCCCGCGTCCCACCAGGCCTGGGCCTCCTCGACGTCGCCCACCATCTGCCACCAGCCCGCCGCGGCGGCCAGCAGGTCGAGAGGCGCTTCCGGAAGCCGCTGTCGCATGGCCTCCACGAAGCCGGGGTCCGCGAGATCGACGGGAGCCCACCTGGCCGTGCCCATTCCTCTACGCTGACCCGGGATTCCGGGCGCGTGCGACTCGCTCCGGGGAATCTCCGCCAGCCAGGCCGACGCGATGCGATGGACCTCCCGGTCCTCCTCGCTCTGCTCCCGTTCCGCCGCCCACTGCCGAATCACCGCGTCAACTCCGGGATCTCGCATCCCTGCCTCCTTCGCAACGCACTGCCGTGGTTCCTCAAGGACTGGTCGAGCACCGTCCGCAGATTTCGAAGCGTGATTTTTCGGGTACCGCGGGTCACGCAATGTGAGCACCGTAGGAGAGCCCACCGACAATCCGGAAGAGGTCAGCCGTGGAGGATTTCGGTGACCTGTGACTTCAGCGCCGTAATCCACCCGTTTGCCGCAGCGAAACGGCCGCAACCGGATTCATGATCACACTCAGTGGCCACATGCTGCGCGCAGCACAGTATCCGGCACCGGGGTAACCGGGTGCCGGACACCGTGGCGAAATGGGGTCAGGTGAACAGACTCTGGAAGAAAGTGATGATGGCTTCGGCGCCGTCCTGCAACCAGGCCAGCGCCGAACGCACGGCGTCCGCCGACTCGGTGGGCCGCGAGATCAGCAGGAACAGTACGAGCGCGACGACACCAAAGATGAGAATCTTCTTCAGTCCCGGCGACATAATCCCACCCGTTCCGTCTCGTCACGGCTCACCGCGTTCTACGTGAACGCATCCTTCGGCACCGCGCCTCCGGCTTCTTCATCATGCCTGATCACGTGACCACGCGATGGCCAATCACGCGATGGAGGCATGGCCGGCGCTCTCACCGACCATTCGACTGTAGGAGATCATCGGGACCGACCCGGAGAGCAACACGCCGACGGCCGGGGAAGATTCAGGCGATCGCCCCGGCGACGCGCAGCGACCGGACGTCGTCGCTGTCGTAACCCAGTTCCTCCAACACGTCGAGGGTGTCCGAACCACGTGCGTGCGGCGGCTGCGGTGCCTGCGCCGGGGTCCGGTCGAACTTCGGCCCCGGGGCGGGCTGCGTCACCCCGTCGACGTCCACGAACGTTCCCCTCGCGGCGTTGTGCGGGTGATCGGGCGCCTCCCACGGGGAGAGCACGGGTGTCAGGCACGCGTCGGTGCCCTCGGCCCTCGCCACGAGTTCGTCGCGCGTGCGTTTGCCGATGGCGTCGGCCAGTACTTCCCGCAGCCTCGGCCACTGGCGGGAGTCCAGGTGGGACGGCACCGCCTCCGGGTCGAGTTCGAGCACGTCGACCAGTGCGGCGAAGAACTTCGTCTCGATGGCGCCCACCGCGACGTAACGCCCGTCGGCGGTCTCGTAGGTGTCGTAGAACGGCGCGCCGCCGTCGAGGACGTTCTCGCCGCGCTCCCCCTCCCACAGCCCGTTCGCCTTCAGACCGAACAGGTGCGTGGTGAGCAGCGCGGAACCGTCGACCATGGACGCGTCGACGACCTGCCCCCTGCCCGACGTCTGCCGCTCGAACAGCGCCGCCAGCACTCCCATCGCCAGGTACATACCACCGCCACCGAAGTCGGCGAGGAAGTTCACCGGCGGAACGGGCCGCTCACCACGCCTCCCGATCGGGTGCAGCGCCCCGGACAGGCCGATGTAGTTGATGTCGTGTCCAGCGGTGTGTGCCAGCGGGCCGTCCTGTCCCCACCCGGTGATCCGGCCGTAGACGACGCGGGGGTTACGCGCGTGGACGGCTTCGGGTCCGAGCCCCATCCGCTCGGCCACTCCGGGCCGGAAGCCCTCCACGAACACGTCGGCGCGCTCTGCGAGTTTCAGCACCACCTCCACGCCCTCGGGCGTCTTGGTGTTGAGGCCGATGGTCCTACGGCCCCGCAGCAGGGGGTCGCGCGGTATGGCGAGCACGTCCTCGCCCCCGCTGACCCGGTCGATCCGCACGACTTCGGCGCCCAGGTCGGCCAGCATCGTGCAGGCGAACGGGGCCGGCGCGAGCCCGGCCAGTTCGACGACCCTCAACCCGCTCAGCGGTCCGGGCTTCCTCGCGTTCAAAGGTTCCGCCTTCCTCTCGCTGTTCCTTCGTCACAACGTGCGGGAGATGATGTCCTTCATGATCTCGTTCGTGCCGCCGAAGATGCGGGAGACGCGGACGTCGGCCCACGCCCGGGCGATCGGATACTCGGTCATGTAGCCGTAGCCGCCGAAGAGCTGCACACAGTCGTCGACGACCTTGTTGACCCGCTCGGTGCTCCACAGTTTGACCATGGCCGCGCCCTGCACGTCGAGTTCGCCCCGCAGGTGCCGTTCGATGCACTGGTCGAGGAACGCGCGGGCGACGGCCGCCTCGGTGGCGGCCTCGGCGAGCGTGTACTTGGTGTTCTGGAAACCGAACAACGGGCGCCCGAAGGCGGTGCGCTCCTTGGTGTAGTCGATGGTCTGCTCGATGGCGCTCTCCATGCCCGCGACGGCGGTGATCGCGATGATGAGCCGCTCCTGCGGCAGTTGCTGCATGAGCTGGACGAAGCCCTGGCCCTCCTCGTCCCCGAGCAGGTTCTCCGCGGGCACGCGGACGTCGTCGAAGAACAACTCGGCGGTGTCCTGGCCGTGCATGCCCACCTTGTCGAGCACCCGGCCACGCCGGAAACCGGGAGTGGAGGTCTCCACCACGATCAGCGACACTCCCCTGGCCCCGGCGTCGGGGTCGGTCTTGACCGCGACCACGACGAGGTCGGCGAGCCCGCCGTTGGTGATGAACGTCTTCGCGCCGTTGACGACGTAGTGGTCGCCGTCTCGCACCGCCCTGGTGGAGATCGCCTGGAGATCCGATCCCGTGCCCGGTTCGGTCATCGCGATCGCACCGACGTACTCGCCACTGGCGAGCTTGGGCAGCCACTCGCGCTTCTTCTCCTCGGAGGCGTAGGCGAGCAGGTAGTGCGCCACGATGCCGTTGTGCACGGTGACCCCCCAGGCGCTGTCGCCGGAGCGTGCCTGCTCCTCGTACAACACGGCCTCGTGGGCGAACGTGCCGCCTCCGCCGCCGTAGGTCTCGGGCACGGACAGCGCGAGCAGCCCCACCTCGCCCGCCTTCGTCCACACTTCCCTGTCGATGTGCTTCTGCCGCGCCCACCGCGCCTGGTGCGGTGCGAGTTCGTTGCGGCAGAAGGTCCGTGCGAGGTCGCGGACGTCGTCCAGTTCCTCGGTCATCCACGACGACCTCGGGGTCTGCAGTGGCACTGGGACTCCTCCGATAGAAACATTCCAGCCGTAAGGTAAGTTCTGCACGGAATGTACGCCACTCCCTTCGTCCGGTAAAGGAGTCGCGCGACCATGCCGGAACGCAGTCATCGCACGCAGGCCGAACGCAGGGCGCACACCCGAGCCGCCCTGCTCGACGCCACGATCTCGTGCCTGGTGGAGCTCGGGTACGCACGCACGTCGATGCAGGAGATCTGCGCGCGGGCCGGAGTGTCGAAGGGCGCGGTCCAGCACCACTTCGCCGACAAGGCCGAGTTGATGGCCGCAGCCGTCGAACACCTCACGACCCGACTGTCCGAACGCAACCTCCCCGACGAGAACGAACTGCCCGCGGGACCGGAGCGCGTGTCCGCGATGATCGAGCTGCTGTGGCGGTCGTACTCGGGCACGCTCGCGACCGCGGCCATGGAACTGTGGATCGCCGCACGCACCGACCCGCCCCTGGCAGCGGCGATGAGGCCCGTCGACAAGGCACTCGGCCGGTCCACTCTGGACCGGATCACGGAGCTGGTCACCGACGTGCCAAGGGAACGCCTCGAGATGGTCTTCTGGCTCACGGTCAACCTCACGCGCGGTCTCGCGCTCGACGCCGAACTCGGCGGCGATCCACAGCGCCGCGAGCAGTTGCTGCGCGAGTGGAAACGCGTGGCGACCGCGATCTGCTCCGAAGCCTGAGGGCAACCCACCTCGCGACGGACGCGGTGCACTTTCCGCCATACCGCCGGTATGCTCTTCGGGAGCAGAGTCTACTCTCCAGTAACAATGCGGTTGGCGGAGGTGTCATGACCGGCACGCTTGCGGCGGTGGGACAGGACCACGGACCGGGCACGATCGGAGGTGTCGTCGGAGCTCCCCCCGCGACGAGAGCGGAGTTCCTCGTCGAGCGGGCGGTGACCGGCCCGGGCCTGGAATCGGTGACGATGACCGCACCGTTCACCGGGTTGCGCACCGCCGTCCTGCCCCAGGCGTCCGACAGGCTCACCCGCGCCGCCTTCGCCCGTGCGCGCGAAGCGCAGCCGTCGTGGGCCGCCACGAGCGTCGCGCAGCGGCAGCGGATCCTGCTGCGGCTGCACGAGCTCGTCCTCGCCCGGCAACGGGAAGGGCTCGACCTGGTGCAGGTCGAGTCCGGCAAGGCGCGCCTCGACGCCTTCGACGAGATCAGCGCGACCGCGCTCGTGGCCGACTACTACGGCAGGCACAGCGCACGCCTGCTCGCGCCACGGCGCGCCCCCGGAGCACTTCCCGTGCTCACCCGGGCCACGCACACCCGGCATCCCCGTGGCGTGGTCGGGATCATCTCCCCCTGGAACTACCCCCTGGCGCTGACCGCGATGGACGTACTGCCCGCACTCGCCGCGGGCAACACCGTGGTGCAGAAGCCCGACAACCAGACGGCGTTGTCGGCGCTGTGGCTGCACGAACTCGCCGAGGAGGCCGGGCTCCCCGCAGACGCCTGGCAGATCGTGCTCGGCAGGGGCTCGGTGATCGGCGACGCCATCGTCGAGGAGTCGGACTACGTGTGCTTCACCGGGTCGACGCCCACAGGCAGGCGGCTGGCGTCCGCCATCGCAGGGCGGCTGACCGGGTACTCGCTCGAACTCGGCGGCAAGAACCCGATGATCGTGCTGCCGGATGCGGACGTGGCGAAGGCCGCGGCCGGTGCGGTGACGGCGTGCTTCTCGTCGGCGGGTCAGCTGTGCGTGTCGGTGGAGCGCATCTACGTCCACGACAGCATCCGCGAGCGCTTCCTCGCCGAGTTCACGCGGCGGACCCGTGCGCTGCGGCTGGGCGCCTCCCTCGACTACCGCGCAGGCATGGGGTCGTTGACGACCGAGGACCAGCTGCGCGCGGTGTCCGAGCACGTCGCCGACGCGCGGGCGCACGGCGCCACCGTGGTGACCGGTGGCAGTGCCCGACCTGACGTCGGCCCGCTGTTCTACGAGCCGACGATCCTCACCGACGTCACACCGGAGGCCGCCGTGTTCGCAGACGAGACGTTCGGCCCGGTGGTCTCCGTCTACGGCTACACCGACGTCGACGAGGCGATCGAGAAGGCCAACGAGACCGTCTTCGGGCTCAACGCCAGCGTGTGGTCACGCGACACCCGCCGCGCCCACGAGGTCGCGACCCGGCTGAAGGCGGGCACCGTCAACGTCAACGAGGGCTACGCGGCCACCTTCGGCACCGTGGGCGTGCCCATGGGCGGCATGAAGGACTCCGGCGTCGGCAGGCGCAACGGGGCCGAGGGGCTGTTGAAGTACACCGAGTCGCAGTCCGTCGCCGTCCAGAGAGGACTACGACTGCGACCGTCCCGGGGTGTTCCACCCGCACTGTGGACGGCGGCGTTGACGGCGGGTCTGCGCGTGCTGCGGAGGCTGCCGGGCCGGTAGCGCCTACGGCGTCTCAGCCTCCGGGGTGAGCAGACCACGGTCGTAGGCGATGGCCACCGCCTCCGCGCGCCTGCTCGCCCCGAGCTTCGCCATGACCCGGGACAGGTGGACACTCACCGTCTTCTCGCTGATGTAGAGCTGCTCGCCGACCTGGCGGTTGGTGAGCCCGGCGGCAACGCGTTCCAGCACCGCGCGCTCCCTGGCGGTGAGCGGGTCGACACCGTCGCGCCGGGGCCGTGTTCCGGGGAGGTCGATGCGAGCGCGGCGAGCGAGGTCCTCGACGGCCTCCCGCAGCGGGCGCGCGCCCAACCGCCGTGCCAGCCGGTGGGTCTCGGTCAGCGCCGCGGCGGCCCGGTCGGGCTCGCCCGCCTGTAACAGGGCCTCCGCGAGGTGGCGACGGCACAACGCTTGCTCGTAGACCGCGCCGAAACCGAACTCGGTCACCGCCTCCTCCCACAACGCCGGGTCGGCGGGTCCCTCCAGACCGCTCGCCGCCGCTCGTGCCCTCGCGAACCAGGCTCTGGCCTCGGGGCCGAGTGTCCCGTCGCGAGGCACGCCCTCGTCGAGCGTGCGCCGTACCCGCTCCATGAGCGCGGTGCCCGCCTCGACGGCCTCCTTCACGCCGTCCACATGCCCCCGCCGCCGCGCTTCGGCCGCCCAGGCGGCACTCGCCTCGATGCCGAGGGCTCCGATGCGGATGCCGACGAGTCCGTCGGGAAAGAGCCGTTGCGCACGTTCCATACCTTCGGCGACGACATCGACGGCCTTACGGTATTCACCTCGCCAGTAGGCCAGTTCCGCACCCCCCGCGGCCGCCGCGCCCACCACCCACAGATCCACTCCGCGCCGGTCACCATCCTGCGGGCTCAGCAGTTCCAGGACCCGGTCCGCGTCGTCGAACCGGCCACGGGCCACCAGGAGGTGCAGCCACGTCGACTGCAGGATGGCCGTCACGAGGTCGGAGACCCCGGGCTCTGGCCGGTCCCGCTCGGTGTCGTCCGGCCAGTCCCCCGTGGTGTATCGCAACACGAGCAGCCGGGTCCGCGCCGAAATCCCCAGCGGTGACCAGGTGAGCCCGGACTCCGCGGCCCGCTCCGCCGTGTGGCGGTACCCGCGCAGAGCCTCGTCCAGCTCGGCGCGGTCGTCGTGACTGAGAGCGCGGTAGTAGCCCGCGCGGAGTTCGACGTCGAGTGCGCCCACCTCCAGCGCCTCGCGTTCCGCCTGGCGGAGGAGTGCCCGTGCGGTGTCGACGTCCCCCCTGATGTCGGCGAGCACTCCCTGGATGGTGAGGGCCGCCGCGTGAGGGGCGCCGGCACCCGCGGCCTTCGCCGCGTCGGCCGCCATCCGAGCGCTGCGCTCGGCGTCGTCGAGACGGCCGACCCCGCGCAACACCTGAGCGCGGGTGGCGAGCACCCACGCCTGCTCGGTACACGGCTCGCCGTCGGCGACCAGGTCCCACGCCCTGTCTATGGCCTCGACGGCCTCGTCGTACGTACCTTCCAGCGTCATGAGCGCCTCGGCGAGCCTGCGCCAGATCGCCGCCTGCCGCACCACCGGGCTGCCGTCCACCAGACGAACCGCCTCCCTGGCGAACGCGATCGCGCGCTCGGGCTCTCCCGACCTGGCGGCGAGCTCCGACGCCGACAGCAGCAGCGTCGTCTCGTGGCACTCGGGTGGCCTTCGCTCGGCGGGCACCGCGTCCCAGATCTCCAGCGCCTGCTCCACGTGCCGCAACGCGGACCCGGGAGCTCCGAGCTGTTCGGCCTCGTCCGCCGCGCGCACGAGCGCGGCCAGTGCCGTGGGCAGGTCCCGGCTGCGCAGACTGTGGTAGGCCAGGCGGGCGTCACTGCCACGTGACGGCGGCAGCGCGCGGATGCGAGCGGCGTAGGCGGCGTGCATGCGGGAACGTTCGCCCGGCAACAGGTCGTGGTAGACGGCCTCCCGCAGGAGTGCGTGCCGGAACCGGTAACACCCCTGCTCGATGACGAGGACGTGGTGGTGGACCGCCTCCCGCAGCGTCTCCTCCACGTCGAGTTCCCCCACCCCGGCGACCTCGGCGACCGCCGTGTCGGCCACGTCCACGCTCGCCACCGACACCGCGCGCAGCACCCGCCGGGTCTCCGGTGACAGTCGTTCCAGGCGAGTCAGCAGCACGTCGGCCAGCCCGTCCGGAACGTCGTCCGCCGACACACCTGCGGCCACCAACTCCTCCGCGAAGAAGGGGTTGCCCTCACAGCGGCGCACGAGCCGGTCGAGAGTGTCGGGCGAAAGGGGACGTTCCGCCAGCGACGTCAGGAAGGCCCTGGTCTCGTCGTCCGACAGCGGAGGCACGTCCACGCGCTCGACGGCCGCCGACCGCACCAGTTCCGCCAGCAGCGGTCGCAGCGGGTGTCGCCGGTGCACCTCCTCGGCCCGGTAACTGGCGACCACCAGCAACCGCCGCCCTCCCAGCCGTCCCACGAGGAACGACAACAGGTCGCGTGTCGCGCCGTCGGCCCAGTGGAGATCCTCCACGACCAGCACCACAGGGCGGCGGCGGGCGAGTTCGCTCAACACTCCCAGCACGGCGTCGAACAATCGGAGCTGACCGAGGTCGTGCTCGGTCCTGACCCTGTGGACATCCTGTTCGGACGCCGCCGGCCGGGCCGAAACCTCCTGCCTGCCCGCTCCGGCCGACACCTGGGACACCAGTGTGGACAGTGCGGGCCAGGCGGCCACGGCGTCCGCCACGTCGGGGTCGCCGGACGCGGCGAGTGTCCCCAGCGCCTCCGTGAACGGCAGGTACGGCAGCCCGCCCTCGTACAGGTCGAGACACCGGCCGGTCAGGACGAGATGTCCGCGCCCGGCGGCGTCGGCCGTGAGCTCCGCCAGCAGGCGCGTCTTGCCCACCCCCGCGTCGCCCGCGAGGAGCACGCCACGCCCCCGCGTCCGTTCGATGTCGGCGAGGGCCGCGCGCAACCGGCGCAACTGCTCCACGCGGCCGACCAGCGGCAGTGTCAGACCCAGTCGAGGCACGAGTGCCATTGTCGCCCAACCGTGTGATCAGGAGGCCATCAGCAGGTCTTCGCCCGCTTCCGTGGGCTTCTCGCCGTGCTCACCCTCTCCCCGCGACCGCGCGTCGCCCGGCTGTACCCGCTCGGGTCCCGCTTCGTCCGACCCGCCACCGTGCCGAGGCTTTCCCGGCCTCGCGGCGTACCGGCGCAGCGTCTCCTCCCGGTAGCCGATCTCGGCCCACGTCGAACCGATCGTCCAACTCGATCCCAGCATCGTGGTCACACCCCTCGCGTCGTGTCCGTGTCGTGTCCTTGCCCCACGAACACTGCTGCGAAGGCCCGGTGCCGGACATCGGTCGTTCACGTCGCTCAGAACGCACTCGACCCCTTACCACGCCGTCCTGAGGTGGGTAAGGGGTCGAACGAACGGCCTTTAGCTCAGATCGAGCTCACCGGCTCGGGCAGCGGCCAGGAAAGCGTCCCATTCCGGACCGGACAGCGTCAGCGCGCCGCCGGCGGGATTCTTCGAGTCGCGCACGGCGGCGCCGTCGCCCGTGAAGGCGACCTCGACGCAGTCGTTGCCGCCGCCGCTGTAGCTGCTCTTGCGCCATTCGAGCCTGGCCAGGTCGGTGTCGGCCACCATCCTTGCTCCTTCGTCAGCTCCGGTTGGAGTTCGTTGTCACTTTGCGAACCGCCGCGCCGCGTCGGCGATGGCCTCGACCGAATCGTCCGGCTTGAGCGCGGCGGCCCGCAAATGATCGAACATCAGCGTGTACCTGCGCACGTCGGCTTCCATTTCTAGATAGAAGCCCCCACTGGTGGTGTCCACATAAACCACGTCAGGGTCCGCGAACTCGGGAAACCCCAGGATCAGAAAGGGTCCCTCCATGCCCGGATGGGCCCCGGTCCCGAAAGGAACCACCTGGATTGTCACATGGGGAAGCCGCGCAATCTCACACAATTGAGTGAATTGTTCGGCCATCACGTCACGACCGCCCACCGCCCGATGGAGTACCGCCTCGTCGATGACCGCCCAGTACTCGGGAGGGTTCGGGTCGCGCAGCAGACGCTGCCGCGTCATCCTGGCCGCGACCCGGCGTTCGATCTCGGAGTCCTCCGCGTCGGGCCGCATCGCGCGGATGACCGCGTGCGCGTACCGCTCGGTCTGCAACAGACCGGGCACCAGCAACGCCTGGAACGCCTTGAGGGAACTGGCGTCGGCCTCGAGCCCCACGAACGCGCCGGTGAAGACCTCGTTGTACGCGTGCCACCAGCCGCGTTTACGCGCCTCGCGCGCGAGCTGGACCAGCGCCTCCTGATCGTCCCCGCGAACGCCGTACAACTCGAGCATGTCGCGGACGTCGCGCGGCGTGACCCCGACGTGCCCGGTCTCGATCCGGCTGATCTTGGAAGCCGAGCACTCCAGCTTCTCCCCCACCTCGTCGATGGTGAGCGCGGCTCTCTCCCGGAGCCGCCGCAACTCCCCGGCCAGTCTCCGCCGCCGTACGGTCGGGCCGTGCCCTCGGGTCATGACTGCACCTCCGGTTGGTCGCTCCGCGCACATCTAACCAGCAAGCGCGACGCACGAGACCGACGACAGCGGACGGTGAGGCTGGAATCCCCGATCGATGGACTGCAAATTGCACGAGGGGGTTGTATGCTCGCTCGTGCTCCACGGACGACGAACGACGGTTCCGTAAAAACGCGAATAATCGGGAGAGCAGAGTGGTAGCCGGGCGCGATCTCATCGTCACTCCGTTACAGGAGAGCGTGCATCGTAAACTGGACGAAATCACGCACTCGGTACACACGACCTCGCCCGGAATCCGGGACGAACTCGACACTCTCAGCGTCGCACTGCTGGCGGGCGCGCTCCGCACCGTACTGGCCGAGCACCAACCCGACGCGAGTGGACACTGCACTCTGTGCCACGGCAGGCGCAGACCCTTCGCACGCAAACGCGGTCCGCTGCCGTGCCGGGCCTACCTCGCCGCGCAGGTCGCTCTCGTACCGGACGAGCCGGTGACGCCGAGAAGGCCCAAAAACTCCTCGCGTCACCGGCTCCGGGAACGCACGGCGTTCTTCTTGTCCTGACCTGCCCGGTGAGAGCTCCTGCCACCTCGGCGTTCGATCAGGGGGGCGTCGCGAGCCGAACAGGTCGATGTGTCAGGAGCTCCAAGGCTCACAGCACGCGGATCAGACCTTCCTGCACGACGGTCGCGATGTGGGTGCCGTCCCGGGCGAAGAGCTGTCCCGTCGCCAGCGCGCGAGCGTTCGACGCCGTCGGGGACGCACTGTCGTACAGGAACCACTCGTCCGCACGGAACGGCCGGTGGAACCACAGCGCGTGATCGAGACTCGCGCCGAGCACGCGGTCGAAGTCCCAGTACACCCCGTGCCGCGCGAGCGTGGAGTCCAGCAACGTCATGTCGGACGCATACGTGAGCACGCACACGTGCAGCAACCGGTCGTCGGGCAGGGTGCCGTCGGCCTTCATCCACACCTGGTTGCGGGCTGGCCGCTCACCCGTCTCCCGCGTCACCCACGGCGGCTCGTTGACGTAACGGATGTCCATCGGCCGCGGCTGTGTACGCAGTCCCAGCGTGTCCTCGTATCCGGCGGCGCGCTCCGCCAACGTCGGCAGCGACTCGGGGTCGGGCACGTCGGGCATCGGCTCCGCGTGCTCCACGCCGGGCTCGGGCGCCTGGAAGGAGGCGGACAACGAGAAGATCGCCTTGCCGTGCTGGATCGCCACCACACGCCGCGTGGTGAACGACCGGCCGTCCCGGATGCGATCCACCTCGTAGATGATCGGCACCTTCGGGTCGCCGGGCCGGATGAAGTACGCGTGCAACGAGTGCACACCGCGTTCACTCGACACCGTGCGCCCCGCCGCCACCAGGGCCTGCCCCGCGACCTGACCACCGAACACCCTGGTGGGCGAGTGTGGCGGGCTCACCCCCCGGTAGATGTTCTCCTCGATCCGTTCGAGGTCCAACAGGCCGATGAGTCTGTCGAGCACGTGCTGCCCGCCCAGCCCACCGTCGGCGTCCAACCCGGACGCGGCCTGCCTTGCCAGCTCAGTCATAGCAGCGATTCAACACCGTACGAGAGGCCGTGCCACCCCCTCGGCCCGTCAGGAGAGATCGTCCTCACCCAGCCGGTGCACGCGGATGAGGTTGGTGGAGCCGACGGTGCCCGGGGGCGAACCCGCGACGATCACCACGACGTCACCGCGCTGGTAGCGGCCGGTCTCCAGCATGGCGTGGTCCACCTGCTCGATCATGCGGTCGGTGGAGTCGACCTGCGCGACCAGGCGCGCCGTGGTGCCCCACGTCATGGCGAGCTGCCTGCGCACGCTCTCCAGCGGCGTGAAGGCCAGCAGCGGCAGCCGCGTGTGCAGGCGCGCGAGCCTGCGCACGGTGTCGCCGGACTGCGTGAACGCGACCAGTGCCTTGGCGTTGAGCCGCTCCCCGATGTCCTTCGCGGCGTAGGAGATGACACCCCGCTTGGTGCGCGGCACGTGACTGAGCGGCGGCACGGACGGCATGTCCGCCTCCACGGCCTGCACGATGCGGCTCATGGTCTCCACGGTCTCGATCGGGTACCGGCCGACGCTGGTCTCCCCGGAGAGCATGACGGCGTCGGTGCCGTCGAGCACCGCGTTGGCCACATCGGAGGCCTCCGCCCTCGTCGGCCGCGAGTTGCCGATCATCGAGTCCAGCATCTGGGTGGCGACGATGACCGGCTTCGCGTTCTCGCGGGCGATCTGGATGGCGCGCTTCTGCACCAGCGGCACCTGCTCCAGCGGCAGTTCGACACCGAGGTCTCCGCGCGCCACCATCAGGCCGTCGAAGGCGAGCACGATGGCCTCGAGGTTGTAGACCGCCTCGGGCTTCTCCAGCTTGGCGATCACCGGGACCCGGCCCTTGCCGACCCGGTCCATCACCTGGTGCACGAGGTCGATGTCGGCGGGCGAGCGGACGAACGACAGGGCCACGAAGTCGACACCGAGTTCCATGGCGAACTCGAGGTCCTCGATGTCCTTCTCGGAGAGCGCGGGCACCGAGACGTCCATACCGGGCAGGGACACGCCCTTGTTGTTGCTCACCGGGCCACCCTCGGTGACCTCGCAGACCACGTCGGGGCCTTCGACCCGCTGCACGACGAGGCCGACCTTGCCGTCGTCGACGAGCAGGCGGTCACCCTCCTTGGCGTCCTTGGCCAGCCCCTTGTAGGTGGTGGAGACACGGTCGTGGGTGCCTGCGACATCCTCCACGGTGATGCGCACGACGTCACCGGTCCGCCACTCCACGGGACCACCGGCGAAGGTACCCAGCCGGATCTTCGGCCCCTGGAGGTCGGCGAGGATGCCCACCGCGCGCCCCGACTCCGCGGAGGCGGCTCTGATCAAGTCGTAGACCTGCTTGTGATCGCCGTGGCTGCCGTGGCTGAAGTTCATCCTCGCCACGTCCATACCGGCGTCGACGAGCGCCCGGACCTTGTCCGCCGTCGCCGTAGCCGGGCCGAGGGTGCATACGATTTTCGCTCGTCTACTCACACTCGAACAGCGTAGCCGCTACGGCCGGGTACGTCTGTACCGATCCCGAAAACATTCGGTGTCGCGGCGGGCGAGCGCCGCGACACCTCCGCAACCTGATCAGTAGGCCAGGCCGAACACCCAGGCCCCCAGCGTGTACGCGGCGAGGGTGATGATGACGAGTGCGATGGCGTTGAGCCAGGCACCGCCCTTCACCATCTGTCCGATGGTGACCTGGCCGGTGCCGAACACGATGGCGTTCGGCGGCGTCGCCACGGGCAGCATGAACGCGCAGGTCGCGGCCAGCGCGGCGGGAACGGCCAGCACCATCGGCCCGTGTCCGAGCCCCACCGCGACACCGCCCAGGATCGGCAGGAACGCCGCCGCCGTCGCGGTGTTGCTGGTGAGTTCGGTGAGCAACAGCACGAGCAGCGCGACCACGGCGACCAGCACGATCAACGGCAGGGCGTCGAGCGCACCGACCCGCTGACCGATCCACTCGGACAGCCCCGTGTCGGTGAAGTGCTTCGACAGGCTCAGCCCGCCGCCGAACAACAGCAGGATGCCCCACGGCAGCTCCTTCGCCGTGTCCCAGTCGAGAGTGCGGACGCCCTGCCGCCGGTCGACCGGCAGCGCGAACAGCAGCACGGCGGCGGCGATGGCGATGCCGGCGTCCGAGATGTTGCCGAGCCACGGCACCGCGTTCGCCACCGCCTCGATGTCGGCGAGCGTGGGAATGACGATCCACGACAGCGCGGCCAGCACGAAAACGGCCAGTGCGTTCCACTCGCCCCGACCCATCGGTCCCAGGTCGTCCAGTTGCTGCCGGATGAGCTCGCGACCCCCGGGAAGCGAGGTCAGCCTGGGCCGGAACACCCGGGTCAGCACGAACCACGCCACCGCGAGGAACACCACCGCGATGGGCAGGCCGAAGAGCATCCACTTGCCGAACGAGATGGTGATGTCGAAGTTCTCCTCCAGGTACCCCACGAGCAGCGTGTTCGGCGGGGTCCCGATGATCGTGGCCAGAGAACCGATGGACGCCGCGTAGGCGATGCCGAGCATCAGCGCCGTGGCGAAGTTCGGATCACCCTTACCGTCACCGAGCTGCGAGACGAGACCGAGCACCGACAACCCGATGGGCATCATCATCACGGCGGTGGCGGTGTTGCTCACCCACATGCTGATGAACCCGGTGGCGATCATGAACCCGGCCACCAGCAGCACCGGTTTCGTCCCCACGGCGAGCACCGTCCGCAGCGCGATGCGCTTGTGGAGGTTCCAGCGCTGCATGGCCAGCGCGATCATGAAGCCGCCCATGAAGAGGAAGATGATGTCGTCCGCGTACGGCGCGGCGGCGTCACCGATGTCGCTGACGCCGAAGAACGGGAACAACACCATCGGCAGCAGCGCGGTGGCGGCCAGCGGCAAGGCCTCCGTGACCCACCAGACCGCCATGAGGACCGCGACGGCGGCCGTGGTCTTGCCCGGGCCGGACAGGCTGTCGGGCAGAAGCAGGAAGACGGCGACCGCGAGCACCGGGCCCAGTGCCATTCCGATCCAGTGTCTGCGCGGCGCCGCCGCGCCGGGCGACGAGCTCACGGGCTCGCTCCTCACGGACTGTGCCATGACTCACCTCCATCGCTGAGTGTCCGGAATGTACCGCGATCACGCGGCGCTTTCACCCGGACGTGCGACGCCGAGATGTGCTTGTTGTGATTCTGCGTGAGCGAAGCGTCCCGGAAACAGCACGAGGCCGCCGAACGGGTCGGCGGCCTCGTGCGGAGATGCGTTCTTGTCCGCGGGATCAGCCGAAGAAGACCTCGGCCTCCTCGTAGCGCTCCGGCGGAACGGTCTTCAGTTCCTCGGTGGCCTCGGCGAGCTTGACCCGGGCGATGTCGGTGCCCCGCAGCGCCACCATCACCCCGAAGTCACCCTCGGCCACGGCGTCCACGGCGTGCAGACCGAACCGGGTGGCGAGCACGCGGTCGTACGCCGTCGGCGTGCCGCCACGCTGCGTGTGACCGAGCACCACCGCACGCGACTCCTTGCCGGTGCGCTCGGCGATCTCGTCGGCGAGCCACGTGCCCACACCACCGAGCCGCACGTGCCCGAAGGCGTCCTTCTCCCCGCTCTGGAGCACCGCGGCCCCACCCTCGGGCAGCGCGCCCTCGGCCACGACGATGATCGGCGCGTACTCCCGTTCGAACCGCCGCTGCACCCATTCGACGACCTTCTCCACCGAGAACGGCCGCTCGGGGACCAGGATCACGCTCGCCCCGCCCGCGAGGCCCGAGTGCAGCGCGATCCAGCCCGCGTGCCTACCCATCACCTCGACGACGAGCGCCCTGTGGTGGGACTCGGCGGTGGTGTGGAGCCGGTCGATGGCTTCGGTGGCGATGTGGACGGCGGTGTCGAAACCGAACGTGTAGTCGGTGGCTCCGAGGTCGTTGTCGATGGTCTTCGGCACGCCCACGACCTTCACGCCGTCGTCGTGCAGCCGGTTGGCCACGCCGAGGGTGTCCTCACCACCGATGGCCACCAGCGCGTCGATACCCTTCTCCGCGAGCACCCGTTTGATGGCGTCGGCCCCGCCGTCCTCCTTGTACGGGTTCGTGCGCGAGGAGCCGAGGATCGTGCCGCCACGGGTGAGAATGCCCTCGACGTCGTCCCGGGACAACCAGTCGCCCTTGCCCGTGAGCGGGCCACGCCAGCCGTCCCGGAAACCGAAGATCTCCCAGCCGTGGGACTCGATGCCCTTGAGGACGACCGCGCGGATCACCGCGTTCAGACCAGGGCAGTCGCCGCCGCCGGTCAGCACACCGACTCGCATATCTGCGCCTTTCAGTTGTTTGCGTCACACCTTCGCCGCCAGAGTAGCCCGCGCCACTCTTGATCGGTGCAGCGACTGCTAGAGTCGCAGCCGTGCAGCGCTTCTATTTCTGGTTTAGCGGGCCGGCCCGGGGTGGGTCGGTCGGCGAGACCGTGCGCTGACCGTCAACCACTCCCGAGCCGGACGACAAGCCGGCTCGGCGATGGCGTGGCACCACGGCGAGGCGGCTTGCGGAAAGGAAGCCTCCGATGCCCGACGACGCCCCCTCCGCCACCTCCGTCACCACGGACACAGACCCGCTGACCACGCTGGACAACCGGCGTACGACCCGCGTCAGTCCCCTGCTCTCGCCCGCGCTCCTGCGAGCCGAGTACCCGATCACCCCTGGCGTCGCGAAGACCGTCACCCTCGGCAGGCGCGACACCGTGGACATCCTCGACGGGCGCGACGACCGCCTGCTCGTGGTGGTCGGCCCGTGCTCGGTGCACGACCCCGAGGCCGCCCTCCACTACGCCCGGCTGCTGTCCGCGCACGCCGAGACCGTCCGCGACGAGGTGTGCGTCGTCATGCGGGTCTACTTCGAAAAGCCCCGCACCACGCTGGGCTGGAAGGGACTCATCAACGATCCGGACCTCGACGGCACCTACGCCGTGAACAAGGGACTGAGGCTGGCCCGGCGGCTCCTGCTGGACATCTCGGCACTCGGTCTGCCGGTCGGGAGCGAGTTCCTCGACCCGATCACCCCGCAGTACATCGCCGACACCGTGACGTGGGGGTCGATCGGTGCCCGTACGGCGGCGAGCCAGGTGCACCGCCAACTGTGCAGCGCGCTGTCCATGCCGGTGGGCATCAAGAACTCCACCGAGGGCGACGTGCAGGTGGCGGTGGACGCGGTGCGCGCCGCGGCGGCCAGTCACGTGTTCCCCGGAATCAACGCCGACGGTCTGGCGGCGTTGGTGACCACCTCGGGCAACCCGGACTGCCACGTGATCCTCCGCGGTGGGTCGGCGGGCCCCAACTACGACGCCGAGACGGTGGCCGACACGCTCGCCCGGCTCCGCGGAGCCGGCCTGCCGGAACGGGTGATCGTGGACGCCAGCCACGGCAACAGCCGCAAGGACCACGTGCGCCAGGCCGCGGTCGTCCGGGAACTCGCCGGGCGTATCGCCGCCGGAGAGCCCGGCATCGCGGGGCTCATGATGGAAAGCTTCCTCGAAGCGGGACGGCAGGAACTCACGCTCGGCAGGCGGGAAGAGCTGGACTACGGCCGTAGTATCACCGACGCCTGTCTTGACTGGACCACCACGGCGGGGCTGCTCGACGAACTCGCCGCCGCGGTGCGGGAGCGCAGGCGGCGCCGAGGGAACCGCTGACGCGACCGAGGTCAGGGCACCGGGAAACCTCGCCGCCGGGCGAGGTCTGCCCGGGCCTGCTCGATGATCCGCCAGCGTTCGAGGTTGTGCCGGGCGTCGGCGAGCGCGTCGTGGGCGTCGTCGGGCGGTGACGGCAGTTTCGGCCGCCCGACGTCCTCCCACCGTTGGCGCAGGTCACGGGTGAACCGCGGCAGTTGGCGGGGCAGCGAGGGCATCGGCCCCCACAACTGCGCGAGCGCCACGTGGTCGTAGGCCGCGTACCAGGCCCACAACTCGATGCCGCCACGCGGGCGGCCGAAGAAGTCGAGGAGATCGGCGCGGATCCGCTCCCGGCTGCGCCACGCCGAATCACCGGGCGAGGGCAGCTTCGTGAGTACGTGCTCCCGCACCCAGGGACCCGCCTTCGCGGGATCGAACTCGGTGGACACCGCGTAGAACTCGCGTCCCGACTCGTCCACGACACCTATCGAGACGAGCTCGATGGTCACGCCGTCCTCGATGAATTCGGTGTCGTAGAAGAATCGCACGCCGGGCACGGTACTCGACCGCCGCGCGCCACCCACGCCCGGTCAACCGGCCTGCGACTCGGGCAACCTCGCGACGTCGCGGACATCGGCCTGGGCGGGCACGGCGGGCCGCAGCCCCGCCTTCTCCGCCGCGATGAGTTCCTTGGCCTTCGCCGCGTAGATGTCGACGTACTCCTGGCCGGAGAGCTCCATGAGCGCGTACATGATCTCGTCGGTGATGGACCGCTCGACGAACCGGTCGCCCGCGAGGCCCTCGTACCGGGAGAAGTCCAGCGGCTCGCCGAAGTGGATTTCCAGCCTGCGCGGCCACCACATCTTCGACCCGATGGGATTGACCTTCTCCGTGCCGACCATCGCCACCGGAATGACCGGCACCCTGGCCTCCAGGGCGATTCGCGCGACACCGGTCTTGCCCTTGTAGAGACGCCCGTCGGGCGAGCGTGTCCCCTCCGGGTAGATCCCCAGCAGGTGTCCCTCACGCAGAAGCCGCACCGCGGTGTCGATGGCCGCCTGTGCCGCCGTGCCTCCCGAACGGTCGATGGGGAACTGCCCCGCCCCGGTGAAGAACCACTTCTTGAGCCTGCCCTTGAACCCGGGCTCGGTGAAGTACTCCTGCTTGGCGGGGAAGGTGACGCGCCTCGGCACCCGGTTCGGCATGAAGAACGAGTCCGCGACGGCCAGGTGGTTGCTGGCGAGGATCGCGCCGCCCTCTGCGGGGACGTTCTCGATCCCGGTCACCCTCGTCGGCCACAACACCCGCAGGAGCGGCCCCAGCAGCACGTACTTCATGAGCCAATACAGCACTGCTCCTCGTTCCTCCTGAAGACGGGTGAAATACCGACGGAACAGCGTACGAACCGCCGGCACCGGCGCACAACTCGCCCACTGTCATGAATACCGCACCGCGACGGAGCTCACACCGGCAGCGCACCGGAGATCACATTTCGCAACGGCCACGTTCTCCCGGGCCTACTCGTGCGAACATAGGGTGATGCGGCTTCGAGGGAGGATCACCGGGCATGCCTGTGCTCGCCGGCGCTGACCCCTTTGTCCACGACGGCTTCCACGAGGTCGGCGTGCTGCTGTGCCACGGCTTCACGAGCACGCCCGCCACCATGCGACCCTGGGGCGAGTACCTGGCGAAGGCCGGGTACACCGTGCGCTGCCCCCGGCTGCCGGGGCACGGCACCACCTGGCAGGAGTGCAACCGCACCCGCTGGCCGGACTGGTACGGCTGCCTGCGGCGGGAGTTCGCCGACCTCTCGCAGCGCTGTTCGTCGGTGTTCGTGTTCGGGCTGTCGATGGGCGGGACGCTCGCACTACGGCTGGCCGAGGACCTCGGCGACGCGGTCAGTGGCCTCGTCCTGGCCAATCCGTCGGTGCTCACGCGCAGGCTCGATGCCAAACTCGCCACGCTGCTGGCGCCGGTCCTGCCTTCGGCGAGGGCGCTGGGAGGTGACATCGCCAAGCCCGGCGCCGTCGAGCTCGCCTACGACCGCACTCCGGTCCGCGCGCTGGCGAGCCTGTCGAGGCTGTGGACGCTGGTCCGCCGGGACCTGCCGAGGGTCACCCAGCCGCTGTTGCTCGCCCGCTCGGCCGTCGACCACGTCGTCGAACCCGTCAACGCCACCGTTGTTGCCCGCAACGTGCGTAGTGAGGACCTGCGCGAGGTAGTGCTCCACAACAGCTACCACGTCGCCACGCTCGACAACGACGCACCGTTGCTGTTTCAGCGCAGTGTGGAGTTCGTCGACTCCGTCAGACAGGTTGGTGCCCGATGAGCAGAGCATCAGGAACGGACGGGCCCGAGGATGTGGACGCCACGTTCGCCAAGATCGTGGCGGATCTGCGGGCGGAGGGGTTCGGCGCCGACGGTGACGACGTCGACGACCTCCTCGTGGACGCGGACGACGACGAGGAGGACGGCAGGCAGGGACGAACCCGCCTGCGGTCGGCCCGCGACCAGGACCTCCCGGCGACCTCCGGATCGGGCTGGCGCGAGTCGGGAACCGACTGGGACGAGACCATGCTCGGCGACGACCGGGCGGACGCGGGGACCGATGACGACGACGAGCACTTCGTCCCTCCGGAACCGCCGCCGCTGCCGCGTCCCCGCAAGGGCGCGATCGTGGTCCTGCTGTTCTTCGTGGTGGGTGTGCTCCTGCTCGTCGCTCCCGGGGTGATCGGGCTCGCCCGTTCGATCTCGCTGCCGCTGGGCATGCTCTCGCTCGCCACCGGCATCGCGCTCGCGCTGCTGCGGGTCAGGCAGGGGCCACCGGACGGGGCCGATCCCACCAACGGCGCTCAGGTGTGACGACCCGGGCTCACGCGCGGTCGGCCTCGTCGAGGACGCTCCAGAGCTCTGCCGGGCCGAGCAGCGTGCAGCCGTGCTCGCGCACCCGCCCACGTAGCTCGCGGTCGGCCGTGACCACGACGACGTGGTCCCGCGGCCTGCTCGCGCGCACCTGGGCGACCGTCCGCACCACGGTGTCGTCACCGTCGCCGGGCGCTTCCTCGACCTCGACGCCCGCCACGTCCGCGACCCCTCGCGCCCGTCCCTCCGTCACCAGCACCACCCTCGGCCACCAGCACCAGTGTTCGCCGAGGTCGAGACCGAGGCGCGGCGCGCCGGCACCGCGGCCCGCGAGGACGGCCAGCCGGTCGCGCAGGCGCGCGGCGGCACCCGCCCGGTCGTGCCACCAACCGTCGGGCCGGGCGCCGACCATGTTCGCGGCGTCCACGACGAGCACGAGCTGCCTGTCGAGCTGGCTCCGCAGCGTCGGCCAGGCCGCGGCGAAGTCCCGGTGCAGTTCGTACGCCTCGACCTCGTCGGGCAGCACCCAGTGCAGCGCGGCGCTCTCCTCGTTCGCGACGCGTGGCTCCACCTCGTGCCGCACGGTGGCGAGCACGGTGGTGTAGCACCACGTGCCGTGGTCCTCGACGGAGGACGAGAGGACCCGCACGGCCTCCGGGGGCACCGTGGTCTCCTCCTCGGCCTCCCTGGTCGCCGCCTCGGCCGGGGTCTCGCCGGGCAGCACGGCGCCGCCGGGCAACGCCCACGTGCTGCCGTGGTGAGTCCACCCGGCCCGGTGTTGCAGCAGCACCCCGCGCCGCGGGTCGGTCAGCAACAGACCCGCCGCTCCGTGCGCTCCCCAGTGCTGTCGTCCGCACTCGCAGCTGACGAAACCCTCGCTCTCACCCAGCAGCATCCACCCAGCCTAGCGGCGCGTGACCGATCATCGACCCGTCGACGCGACGCGGAACGGCCGAGATCAGGACTCGCGCTCGCGGGCGAGGGTGGCGGCACCCACGATCGCGGTCGCGTCGCCGAGCTGGGAGGTGCGGATGCGGGCCAACGGGCGATGACCGGCACCGGTGAGCACCCTGGAGTAGTGCTCCCGTGCCTCGTCGGCGAACAGCGGTGCCGATTCCGCCACGCCGCCCGCGAGGACGATGACCTCGGGGTCGTAGACGTCGGCGACGAGCGCGAGTCCCTCACCGAGCCAGCGCGCGAGCTCGGCGAACGCCTCCAGTGCCACGGGATCACCCTCCCGCGCCGCATGGGCGACGCGGCGTCCGGTGACGGCCGCGGGGTCCGTCAGGTCCCGCACCAGCGCGGTCGAGCGGGAGGGGTGGCGAGCCAGCAGCTCGACCGCGGTGGCGGCGAGGGCGGTCCCGCTGCAGTACCGTTCCCAGCAGCCGTGCCGCCCGCACGGGCAGGGACGACCGTCGGGCACCACTCGCAGGTGCCCCAACTCCGGCGCCACACCGTGCGAGCCCCGAAAGATCTCTCCGTCCAGCAGCAACCCCGCGCCGATACCGGTGCCGATCGCGAGCAGCAGCGCGACGTCCGCGCCGCGTGCCGCACCGAAACGGTGCTCACCGACCGCGGCGGCGTTGGCGTCGTGTTCGAGCGTCACGGGGATGTTCAACCGCTCCGACATCCGGTCCGCCACGGGGGCCGTCCGCCACGGCAGATGCGGGGCGAACAGGACCGAACGCCGGTCGGGCCGCACGAACCCCGCCACGGCCAGCCCCACGGCGTCCACCGTGTGCCGGGTCCGCAGCTCCTCGACCACCGTGGTGATGGCGTCCTCCAGTGCGTCCTCGGCACCCGGCGTGGCCACCCTCGCGAAGTCGACGACACAGCCCGCGTCGTCGACGACTCCGGCTCGTACGCTGGTGCCGCCGACGTCAATCCCGATCGCGGGCATCCGGCTCCCACCGGTCGCGAGGGCGGACCGCGACGTGCTGGACGCGTCGACCGCGGCGCTCAGCGGGTTCGGGTCCCCTGGGCGGCGGGCGGAACCCGGGCAGGTGGACCCCGTCCTCCGGCTCCCACCGGTCGGCGAGCACGGCGCGCAACAACGCCAGCAACTGGGTCACGTGCTCCAGCACCCGCGCGGCCACGTCCACGTGCTCGCCCCGGCAGAGCGCGACCACGACGCACAGCGGGCACCGGTCACGATCACCACACGCCTCCGGGTCCTCGTCGGCGCGGGTCCGCCCGTGTCCCGCCGCGACCACGCTGTCCAGCCACGGCCGGGCTCGTTCCACCACCAGGTCCACGAGCAGACGGATCTCCTCGGCGAGACGGCTGGCGTCCGGCCGCTCGGCACCGTTCTCGGTCGTCGTCATGTGGGCTTCTCCAGGTGCACGAGCAGTCCGTTCGCGTCGGACTCGGCGCCGGTCAGGGTGTACGAGCGCAGAGCCTCCGGCAGCGCCACGAGCCTGCGGAAACCGTCCACGGTGACGGCGAGATCGTCGTCGACGCGCGCGAGCTGGACGCTGGACTCCTTCGCGAGCGGCAGGACGATGCGCAGCCGGACCCCGTCCTCGACCTCGGTGGTTCGCAGCAGCGGCGTGGCTCCGGGCTCACCCACCAGCGGGCTCGCCTGACCGTAGAGCTCCTCCGCGATCTCCAGCAGGGCTTCCATGCCCACGGGTTCGACCGCGCGGTGTTCCACCGTCCGCAGCGTCCGTCCGGTGAGCCCGCTCTCGCGGAGTTCGGCGACCACCTGCTCCTGCTGGGCGCGGCGCGTGCGCAGCCACGCCGCCGCCGCGCCCCGCCACCACCCGGCCGCGGGCATCATGCGGTTGACGACCACACCGTCGACGGCGATGCCGCGCAGCGCGAGCGCGGTCAGTGTGCGCCTGGTCTCGGCCGCCACCACGCGCTCGGGGGTGAGCACCAGCCGCACGGTGGTGGTCTCGTGGTCGGTGAGCATGGCGCGCAACGACTCGACGTGCGCGGCGAAGGCGTCCACCGACCGCGCCGCGCGTGTCGACGACCGCCACGCCGACAACCGGCGGAGGTAGCCGGCGACGGCTTCGGGCAGGGCGAGCAACCGCAGGGTCTCGGCGGTGGGCCCACAGTCCACGACGACGTTCTCCCAGGGCCCTTCGTCGGCGAGCCGCCGCACCTGGCCGAGCGACAGCAGCTCGTCCACCCCGGGCAGCACGGTGAGTTCCTCGGCGTCGAGCGCGTCCAGCCCCAAACCCGACAACGCCGCCCTCAACTCACGACGCAGCGTGTCCCACGCGTCGTCCACCAGGGTGCGGGCGTCGATCTGCGCGCCGTACAGGAAGCTGTCCACTTCGGAGGGCTCGTCGGCGAGCGGCCTGCCCACGGCGTCCGCGAGCGAATGTGCCGGGTCGGTGGACACCACCAGGGTCTTGCGGCCCCGGCGCGCGAGGCACGCGCCCGTGGCGGCGGCGAGAGTGGTCTTGCCGACGCCGCCCTTTCCGGTGAACAGCAGGACCCGCACGTCAGCTCCGGCCCTCCACGCGGCGCTTGAGTTCCCGCAGCGCGGTGTCCATGATCATCTTTTCGGCCTTGCGGCGCAGCAGGCCGATCATGGGCAGCGCCAGCTCCACCGACAGCGAGTAGGTCACGCGCGTCCGGTCGGCCCCGAGCGGCTCCAGCAGGTACCGACCCTGCTGCGCCTTCTGCATCTGGCCCTTCACCAGGTGCCAGCTCACCGACAACCCGTCGTCGGCCCAGTCGTAGGCGAGGGTGTAGACGTCCTTCACCGGACCGGAGTCGAGGGTGAACCGCACCTCGGCGGCCCGGCCCGCGTCGTCCGTCGCGAGCACCTCGGTCTCGCGCACGGCCTTCGCCCACTCCGGATACGCCGGCAGATCGGCGATGACGGCCATGATGGTGGCCGGGGCGGCTTCGATCTCGATGGACTGCGTGGACTGCTCCGCCATGAGGCTAGAGCGTAGCGGCCCGTGACCCAGGGCTCACCAGCGCAGCACGTACGGGGTGGTGGTGCGCTGGAAGTGACCGACGTTGCGGCACTCTGTGAGGCCGACCCGCAGCCGCCGCGACAGCGGCTGATGGACGTGCCCGAACAACGACCACCTCGGCTGCTGCGACCGCACGAGATCGAGCAGTGCCCGCGAACCGACCTCCAGCCGGCGGGACACCACGTCGTAGGTCAACTCGGGCAGGGCGGGCGGGACGTGGCTGCACACCACGTCGACGCCGCGCAGTGCCGCCACGCGGCCGTCGAAATCCTCCCTGGGCAGCAGGTGGGCCCGCCAGACCGCGTTCCGCCTCGGTGCCGCACCGTCCGGCAGCAACGCGCCGCCCACGAATCCGAACCGCAACCCTGAGATCTCCACCACCTCGCCGTCCACCAGATGAACACCGTCGGGGGCGTACTCGGACCACAACGCGGGGGCGTCGACGTTGCCGGGGATGGCGTAGGTCGGGGTCGTCATCGCGGGGAAGAGCCGGGCGTACTGCTCGCGTATCGCCTCGTCGACCGCGGCGGCCGGGTCGTGGAGGCTGTCCCACAAGGACCGCACGAACGCCCCGATCTCCGAGCGGGTGCCCTCGCGGCGCAGCCTCGCGAAGGTGCCGACTTTCTCCGCGCCGAACAACCGGCCGAATATCCCGCCGCCGTGGTCGTGGTAGTCGATGAAGTCGAGCAGGTCGCCGAGGACGATCAGGGCGTCCGCTCCCTCGCCTGCCCGTGCCAGCGCCTCGTGGTTGCCGTGCACGTCGGAAACGACATGTACCCGCACGGGCGACACCCTAGTCGTGGGCGACAGGCGCCACGCCGGGCTCCCGTCCGTCTTCCAGCACGTCCTTCAGGTTGAGGGCGATGGCCTTCGCGGCCCGTGCCCTGCGGCCGGCCTCCTTGCGCAGCCGGGTCGGCGTGGGCCGCGGACCGGCCGGATCGGCTCGCAGGAAGTAGTGCAGGACCGTGCCGTCGAGCACGGGTTCCAGCCATACTTCCATCGTTCCGACCAGGGCTCCCCGCACCGTCCAACGCAGCCCCTCGTCGCCTCGGTCGGTGTAGACTTCCAGCACGAGATCAGGCCAGTACGACCGCCACGACCGCGGGTCCGCGAACGCCGCGGCCACCGTGCTCGGCGGGACCGCGAGGAAGGTCTCGTCGACGATGTCGAGAGCAGGTGCGTTCTCGTTGACTGACACGGGTGCAGAATCGCACGACTCACGGAAACCACAGCCCCCGGGCATAGCCAAACCGTCCGTCAGGAGTTAGGTTGACCGCCGAGTAACATCTGTGGAATACGGAGGTTCACGTGCGCGAGTACAGCGCTCCCGCGATCGCTGCGGTCGCCGACGACGAGAACATGTCCGACGTCGTGTGGGTCAACGCCGAGCGGTTCGGAGAGACCGTGAGTTTCCGCCGACAGCTCGACGGATCGTGGCGGGACGTCACCGCCAGGGAGTTCGCCGCGCAGGTTCTCTCCGTCGCGAAGGGTCTCGTGAAGGCCGGCGTCGGGCAAGGCGACCGCGTGGCCCTGATGTCCAAGACCCGGTACGAGTGGACACTGGTCGACTTCGCGATCTGGGCCGCAGGCGGCGTCACCGTGCCGATCTACGAAACCTCCTCCGCCGAGCAGGCGCACTGGATCCTCACCGACTCCGGCGCGAAGGTCGTCGTCGTCGAGACCGCCGCCCACGCCGAGACGATCGAGTCGGTGCGCAGCCGCCTTCCCGAGCTCGACCACGTCTTCCAGATCGAGGGCGACAAGCCCGCCGTCGACCGGCTCACCGAACTCGGCGGGGAGCTCGCCGACGACGAGGTTCACGGCCGCCGCCGCGCCGTGAAGGCGAGCGACACGGCGACGATCGTCTACACGTCCGGCACCACGGGCAGGCCCAAGGGTGTCGTGCTCACCCACCGCAACCTGCTGGCCGAGGTGCGCGCCGACATCAAGGCGTTCCCCAAGCTCATGGAGGCGGGCAACTCGCTGCTGCTGTTCCTCCCGCTGGCCCACATCCTCGCCCGCGCCATCGCCATCACCGCCTTCACCTCGCGCGTCACACTCGGCCACACCGCCGACATCAAGGACCTCGTGAGCGATCTCGGCACGTTCCGGCCCACGTTCGTGGTCGCCGTGCCGCGCGTGTTCGAGAAGGTCTACAACGGCGCCAAGCTGAAGGCCCACTCCGAGGGCAAGGGCAAGATCTTCGACGCCGCCGAGGCCACCGCCGTCGCCTACAGCCAGGCCCAGGACACCGGCCGCACCGGTTTCGGCCTGCGGCTCAAGCACACCGTCTTCGACAAGCTCGTGTACACCAAGCTGCGCGCCGCGCTCGGAGGTCGCTGCATCGCGGCCGTCTCCGGCGGCGCACCGCTGGGCGGGCGGCTGGCGCACTTCTTCCGCGGCATCGGCGTGCCGGTGTTCGAGGGATACGGCCTGACCGAGACGTCCGCGGCGGCCCACGTGAACACCGAGGACGCGTTCAAGGTCGGCACCGTGGGCAGGCCGGTGGCGGGCACGTCGGTGCGTATCGCCCCCGACGGCGAGGTGCTGTTGAAGGGCGACGTCGTCTTCGGCGAGTACTGGAACAACGAGCAGGCCACCCGCGAGTCGCTGGAGGACGGCTGGTTCCACACCGGCGACCTCGGTGAACTCGATGACGAGGGGTTCTTGAAGATCACCGGCCGCAAGAAGGAGATCATCGTCACGGCCGGCGGCAAGAACGTCGCCCCCTCGGGCCTCGAGGACACCCTCAAGGCCAACCCGTTGATCAGTCAGGCCATGGTGGTGGGTGACCAGCGACCGTTCATCGGGGCGTTGATCACCATCGACGAGGAGTTCTTCCCCACCTGGAAGTCCCAGCACGGCAAGCCGGAGAACGCGACGGTGGCCGACCTTGTCGACGACGCCGCTCTCCGGGCGTCCGTCCAGACGGCGGTGGACGAGGCCAACAAGCAGGTCTCGCAGGCCGAGTCGATCAAGAAGTTCGTCATCCTGCCGAACGACTTCACCGAGGCGGGCGGCGAGGTGACCCCGAGCCTGAAGCTCAAGCGGAACGTGGTCAGCAAGAACTACGCGCAGGCGATCGAGCAGCTCTACGCGAAGTGAGGGCCAGGTCGGCCGCGGGCCCGCCATCCGCCCACGGCCGACCGCTCACGACTCCCCCGCGTCCCGATCCGGCAGGGTGGCCTCGATACCGGCGAGGATCCGGTCGAGGGCCCGGCCGAACCGCGTCTCCGCGTCGATTCGCGGAATGAGCGCCTCGTGCACGAAGCGGGCGAAGTAGGGATACTCACCGCTGCCCGCCACCTGCTTCACGTACTCGCCGAGTTCGCGCTGGATCTCCTCGTCCGACTCCGATCGCAGGAAGTTCACCAGGTCGAACTCCTGGCGCACGTAACCGCCGGTCCAGGTGCTGATCAGCGTCACGGTCTCCACCATCTCGTCGATGTCGAGCCCGAGACCGTCCACCAACGCCATCGACCGCTCGAAGTGCCGGAGCACGTTCGGCCCCATGGTGGGGCCGACCCCCCACACCTGCAGCAACCACGGATGGGAGAGCAGGGCTCGCCGGTGGGCGTGCGCGAAGTCCCACAGGTCCTGACGCCACCGGCCCGTGGGCACGGGCCATTCCTGGCGGGCGTACATCCGGTCGGCGACGAGTTCGAGCAACGCCTCCTTGCTGGCCACGTACCGGTAGAGACTCATGGCTCCGGCACCCAGTTCACCGGCGACCCGGCGCATGGTGACCGCGTCGAGGCCGTCGCTGTCGGCGATCGCGATGGCCGCATCGGCGATCTGTTCCCGGGTGTAGGCAGGCGTGGGTCCCCGCACGGGCCGAGGCGGAGTGGTCCACAACCTAAGCCGGTCTTCCAGCGGCGACGCATCGTTCGTTCCCATGTCTCCTCGATCGCTGTGCACGGCGGAAATCTCGTTGCGTACGTTGTACCCGGTTCGCTAGTGTAACTGCGTACAACGCACCCAGTTCAGGGGGATTCCATGTCGACAGCAGTCGGCGACGCCATAGTCGTCGCCGAAGGAGTACACAAGAGATTCGGGGACACCCAGGCGCTCGCGGGGCTCGACCTGACCGTGCCTGCGGGCATGGTCTACGGACTGCTCGGCCCCAACGGCGCGGGTAAGAGCACCACTGTCCGCGTGCTCACCACGCTCACCCGGCCGGACCAGGGGACCGTCACGGTCGCCGGGCACGACGTCGTTCGCGAGCCCGCCGCCGTCCGCGCCAGGATCGGCTTGGCGGGGCAGCACGCCGCGCTCGACGAGCAGCTCACCGGGCGGGAGAACCTGCGCATCTTCGGCAGGCTCTTCCGCCTCGGGTCCGCCCGCGCCAAGGCCCGCGCGGACGAACTGCTCGAGCGGTTCGACCTCGCCCACGCCGGCGACCGCCTCGTCCGCACCTACTCGGGCGGGATGCGCCGACGGCTGGACCTCATCTCCAGCCTCATCATCTCGCCGACGGTGCTCTTCCTCGACGAGCCCACGACGGGACTCGACCCCCGCAGTCGCAACGAGATCTGGGCGACCGTGCGGGAGTTGGTCGACGAGGGCACCACCGTCCTGCTCACCACCCAGTACCTCGACGAGGCGGACCAGCTCGCCGGGAACATCGCCGTGATCGACCACGGCACGGTGATCGCGTCCGGCACGCCGCACGAACTCAAGGCACGCATCGGAGGCCGCCTCGACGTCGTCGTGGCCGACCGCGCCGAGCTGCCCCACGCGACGGAGGTGCTCACCGCCTTCACCGGCGCGCGAACCGAGCCGGACGTCGACGCCGAACGCACATGGGTCTCGGTACCGGTCGGGACCGATGACGTCACCCTGCCGGAAGTGGTCCGCCACCTCGACCAGGCCGGTGTCAAGGCCGTGGACGTCGGGATCCGCAAACCCACGCTGGACGAGGTCTTCCTGGCCCTGACCGGCAAGTCCGGCGCACAGCGACAGGAGGCGAACCAGTGACGATCCCCGCCCAGCATTCCGTCCCCGCATCTCCCGCCACCTCCCTGCGAGCCGGGTTGTCCGACGGGATGACGATCCTGGTGCGCAACCTGCTCAAGCTGAAGCACCAGCCCGGCCAGATCGCCGCCACCTTCGCGTTCCCGCTGGTGTCGGTGGTGCTGTTCGGGTACGTCTTCGGCAGCGCCATCCCCATCCCCGGCGGCGGCAACTACCGCGAGTACCTCATGCCGGGGTTGTTCGTCATGAGTTCCGTGTTCGGCGTGATGGGTTCGCTGATGGTCATCGCCAAGGACAACGGGCTCGGCGTCATGGACCGGTACCGCTCGATGCCCATGGCCCGCTCGGCCGTGCCGTTCGGACAGACGGCGGCCGACCTGGTGATCGGCGCGGGCGGGCTCGCGATCATGGCTCTCTGCGGGCTGCTGTTCGGATGGAGCGCCCACAACGGAGTCGGCGCGACCCTCGCCGGGTTCGGGATCATCCTGCTGCTGCAGTACTCCGTGTCCTGGGTCGGCGTCTATCTGGGGGCACTCGCCAAGAACGAGGAGACGGCTGCCCGCATCGGGCCGCTCATCATGCCGATCACCATGATCTCCAACGTCTTCGTGCCCACCGACGGGATGCCCCCCGTGCTGCAGGTGATGGCCGACTGGAACCCCGTCAGCGCCGCGACCGCCGCCTGCAGGGAGCTGTTCGGCAATCCCGGTCTTCCGCTGGCCGAGGACGCGGCCTGGCCGCTCCAGCACCCCGTGCTCGCGACGCTGGGCTGGTGCGTGTTGCTCCTCGTGGTCTTCGTCCCTCTGGCTGTCCGCAGGTTCCGCAACGCCGGGCTGTGAGCACCACCCGGGTGGGGCGGGCGCGGGTCACCGCACGAGCCTCACCCGGGGGCCCGCCTGATCGGAGACCGGGATGTTGTATCGCTGCGCGAGGTAGGACGCGACCTCGGAGAACAACGCCCCGGCCGAACTGCCGCCCGGGATGGTCGTGTCGGGCGCGTCGAGCCAGATCCCGACCACGAACCTCGGTTCGTCGGCGGGCAGGATGCCCGCGAACGTGATGTTGTGCAGCCGATCGCTGTACGCCCCGGTGTCGGGGTCGATCTGCTGTCCCGTTCCGGTCTTGCCCGAGATGTGGTAGCCCTCCAACGCGGCTTCGGGAGCGGAGCCGCTGTAGGCGTAGTCACCGCCCTGCACCGTCGCGCGGAGCATGTTCTTCACCGTGTCGGCCGTCTTCGCGTCCGTCACACGAACGGACTTCGGCGCCGGTTCTGGAATCCTGCGTCCGTCCGGCGTGATCTTGGCCTTGACGACGCGTGGTTCGACCCGCACACCGCCGTTGGCGATGGCCTGGTACATGCTCGTCATCTGCACCACCGTCATCGACAGTCCCTGGCCGATGGGAAGGTTGCCGTACGTCGTTCCCGACCACTGCTCGCGGGGCGGTACGTAGCCGGGACTCTCGCCGGGAAGCCCGATGTTGGTGCGTTGCCCGATCCCGAACTTCTCCAGCATCGACAGGAACCGGTCGGGCCCGATCTCGTTGGCCAGCAACAGCGTGCCCACGTTGGACGACTTCGCGAAGACACCGGTGACCGTGAAGGTCTGCGTGGCATGCGACCAGGCGTCGTGCACCGTGTGGTCGGCCACCGGCATGGCTCCCGCCACGGAGAGCTCCGTCTCCGGTGTCACCACACCGGACTCGATGGCGGCGGTGGCAGTGATGATCTTCGCCACGGAACCCGGCTCGAACGGGGTCGACACCGCCGGATTCCCCATTGCCTCGGGTGACGACGGCGGCTCGTTCGGATCGAACGTCCGGTGGTTCGCCAGCGCGTACACCTCGCCCGTCCGAGCGTCGAGGACCACGGCGCTGCCGCCCTCGGCCTTCACCTTGTCCACATAGGCGGCGAGACTGCGCTGCAGTTCGTACTGCACGTCGGAGTCGATCGTCAGCTCGAGGTCGGAGCCGGGGGTGGCGGGCTGCATGTCCTGCTCGGTGCCCGGGATCACGACGTCGGCACCCTGCGCGGTGTCGACGATCTGTCTGCCGGGTGTGCCGACGAGGTCCTCGTCGCGGTAGGACTCCAGTCCGGACAGACCGTGCAGGTTGTGCTCGTGCACGTTCTCGCTCTCGGTGCGCCAGTTCGCGTAACCCACGATGTTCGCGGCGACCTCCTCACCCGGGTACACGCGCTTGGCTCGCTTCTCGTACCCGATCTCGGGGAAGCGCTGGCTGATCCGCTCGGCCACCGAGGGCTCGACGTCGTCGACGAGGTAGGTGAAGCTCGCGTCCTTGTGGAAGGCTTCGAGCAGCTCCTGCTCGGTGACGAGGTCGGGCACCTGCCGGGCGATGTGGTCGGCGACCTCTGCCACCCTCGTGTCGAAGTTCTTGCCCGAGGAAGGGTGCTCCCGTGCGTACTCGGTCCAGGTCTCGCGCATCTGCCGCAGGTTCACCCACAGTTTGCGGGTCTCCACGCTGAAGGCCAGCTCAGCGCCGTTCCGGTCCAGAATGGACCCGCGCTCGGCCGGGATGTCGATGATCGTCGTCCGCTGCCGTTCGGCACGTTCGGACAGGGCGGCGGCCTCGAAGGCCTGGATGTGCACCAGTTTGAGTCCCGCAGCCACCAGCACGAGGGTCAGCGCGATGCGGCCTGCGACGAACCGGTTGCGGTTGTTGCGAACGGTGGTGGCGGAACGACTCCTGCGGGCCCGAACGGAATACGTCCGATGCGGCCCCCTGCCCGACTCGGCGCCCCGTGTTCCGCGCTGCCTCGGCATCACCGTTCTCCCCTCACCACGTCCGTGCGTCGGCCTCGCCGTCAACGGCGGTCGTCGTTCCGCGCCCCGTCCGACTGCGATTTCGGTGCCGTGGCCTCCACTGGCTCCCCCACCACCGTGACGGAACCGTCCTGGCGCACCACCAGTCGCGCCGGGTTACCCGCCGGAACCATGCCCAACCCCTCGGCACGCTCAGCCAGTGACGACGGTGACCGCAACCGGCCCACTTCCCTGCGGAGCTTTTCGGCGCGCTCGGCGAGCTGAGCGTTGCGCTCCTTGAGCTGGTCAAGACGGTAGGAGTCGGCGATGGCCTGTGTGGACAACCACAGCGACGTGGCCACACCACACAGCATGAGCGCCATGAGGACGAGCACGAAGGTGGCCCGTGACCGGGGCCAGTTCTGCAACCCGAGGCGAGCGGCCCTGGGCTTTCCCCGTGCGTCCCTCGCCGCGGCACTGCGCCCGGCCCGGCGAGCGTAGGCGCGCCGAGCTGCGGTACTGCGCCCGCCGCTCGGCTCCGGCTCGGTGGTCTTCGGCCCTGAACTGCCGACCGGCTTCGCGGACACCGAGGCGCGCCCGGACGTCGAAGTGAGCCGTTTACGGGTCGATACGGTCATTCGCCGTCGGCTCCCCTCTTCTCCGCCGCACGCAGCCGGACGGAGGCCGCGCGCGGATTCCGTCGGATCTCCTCCTCGTCCGCCTTCTCGGCGCCCCGGGTCAACAACCGCAGCTCCGGCCCATGGCCCGGCAGCTCCACGGGTAGCCCCTCGGGCGTTCGCGACGTCGCCGCCTTCGCCAGCGCCTGCTTGACGATGCGATCCTCCAGGGAGTGGTACGACTCGACGACGATGCGACCACCCTCGGCCAGCGCCGCGATGGCGGCCGGCACCGCCTCGCGGAGGATGTCGAGCTCGCCGTTCACCTCGATCCGCAACGCCTGGAAGGTGCGCTTCGCGGGATGCCCGCCGGTGCGGCGGCTGGGAGCGGGCACCGTGTCGTACAGCAGTCGCACCAGTCGCTCGCTGGTGTCGAACGGGTGTCGCTGCCGCTCGGCCACCACGGCTTTCGCGATCCGGCGGGCGAACTTCTCCTCGCCGTAGTCGCGCAGGATCCGGGTCAGCTCGTCGACCGGGTAGGTGTTGAGCACGTCGGCCGCCGTCAGACCGGTCGTCGGATCCATCCTCATGTCGAGCGGAGCGTCGCGCGCGTACGCGAAGCCACGCTCGTCGAGGTCGAGCTGCATGGAGGAGACACCGAGATCCATCAGCACACCGTCGACCTCGGACAGGCCGAGGTCACTGAGGACCTCCGGTATGCGGTGGTAGACGGTGTGGACGAACCGCACCCGGTCGCCGTGTCGCGCGAGCCGCTGCCGTGAACGCTCCAGCGCGGTGGGATCGCGGTCGAGGCCGATCACCCGCAGGCGGGGGTAGGCGTCGAGCAGTGCTTCGGTGTGCCCGCCGAGCCCCAGCGTGGCATCGACCACGACGGCGTCGTGGTCGGCCACCGTGGGCTCGAACAGTTCGAGCACCCGCTCCACGAGTACAGGCAGATGCGTGGCGTCAGCGGGAAAACCGCTGGTTCCGGCGCTGTCGGTCACGACACCCCTTCTCGTCGTCGGCCGCCTCCGTCCCAAGAAGAACAAGAACCGGATGCCGTCAGGTTGCGGACCTGATACCGGGGAAGTTGCATCAGGGCCGCAGCCTCACGCCATCCGGTCAGAATATGCCCGGCAGGATCTCCTCCTGCGCTTTCGCGTAGCTGTCCTCGTGTTCCTCCAGATAGGCCTCCCAGGCTCGGGCGTCCCAGATCTCCAGCCGGGTGATGGCGCCGATGACCACGCACTCCTTGGTCAGTCCGGCGTAGCGGCGCAGCTCCGGAGCGATCGCGATGCGACCCTGTCCGTCGGGACGTTGCTCGTCAGTGCCCGCGAACAGGTACCGCTGGTAGGCCCGCACCGACTCGTTGGTGAACGGCGCCTCTGCAACCTTTCGGGCGAGCTGCTCGAATTCGGCGCGCGGGAAGGCATAGAGACAGCGATCCTGTCCCTTGGTGATCATCAACCCACCTGCCAGCGCGTCGCGGAACTTCGCAGGCAGCGTGAGCCGCCCCTTGTCGTCCAGCTTCGGAGTGTGGGTGCCGAGGAACACCGGCCTCCACCTCCCCTGCCGACCAGCGCCAGGACCGGGATCCTTCGCGATCGGCCACGGAGCATCCCTTCCGCCCCACTGGCCACCACCGTACCCCACTTTGCACCACAGTCAACGGGAAAGCACTCTCCGCACTCGCTTCCACGCGCTCCCGGTCGCGTTTACGCAGGCACGGATGGTGCGCTTCGCGAGCGTCGCCGCGCCGGGTGACACCGGATCGGTGCATTCGGACACTGCGTTCCCGGTCCGTCCAGAGCACCGTGGGTGGGGCCGAGTGGGGGAAGGTCGACCTGCTCGTCGCCCTGGTCCCGATCGGCGGGGGAGGACGGCCCGCACCCACTGGCGCGGACCGAACACGAATCATGGCTTACTGCGCGGGCGCGGCGCTCGTGCACCTGTGGGCGGCCCCGTCCTGCGCCGAGCCCTCCCACCGCGCCGACTTCCGTTCCTCCAACGGCTCACCGGGCTCACGAAGGGCAACCTCTCCACCCACGTCGGGCGAACTGGAGAGCGCGGGCCTCGTCGAGGTCACGAAATGATTCGCGGGCAAACGTCCGGAGACCTGGATCGCGCTGACCGGCCGGGGACGACGGGCGATCACCCAGCACTGGGCCAGCCTCGCGGCACTACGAGACGAAGCGCTCGGGTGGTCCGGTCCGTCCGCAGGCGACCGGGTCTGAAGCTCCGCGCGTTAGCCGGAGGACTCCGCTTCGTCGACCAGGTCCGCCAGCCGCGTGGCGATCCTCGGAGGGTCGGCGGGTACCAGGCTCAACCACGACTCGCCGGCCCGCCCCTCCGAGACCGTGCCGAGGTAGCCACCCGCGTCCGTGACGAACCAGCTCAACCCACCGATACGGTGCAGGCCCGTCCCCCGCCGGACTCGGACCGAGAACTGACCGGCGGCCAGTACCGGCCGCGACTGAACGGCCATCGCCTCCCGCGACTGCTGTTCGAATACGCGCGCGCGTCGGCTGGCCGAGTGTTCCACCGCCGCATCGGCAACCGTGGCGAGTGCCGATGCGGGAAGGCTCACTCCCATGCCGGGGCCGGCGCCGAAGTCGGGAAGCACACCGACCACCGCACCGAACACCTCACCGGCCCGGATGGCGGTCAGAGCGACCGTACGCCGGGGCTGGACGGCCAGAACACCCCGGTCACGCACCACCGCGGCGACCGCCCGCAGCGGCTCGGGATCGGCCAGGTCGGCCAACGCCTCGCATTCGACCACGAGCGACGCCCCGGCGAGCAGGTCGAACCGCTCCCGCAGCTCGGGATCGAGCTCACCACCGCGCACGAGGCCGCGTTCGGCGAGGTTGGCGTAAACCTCCGCTCGGATGCGGGCGCGTTCGTGGTCGGTCTGTCCCACGCTGCGCACCGCCAACGGTGCGGGGCTACCGGAATGGCCGAGGTCGGACCACAGGATGTCGAAGGCGGAAGCCGACACCCGGATCACACCGCGACCGACCTTCCGACCGCCGAGGCTGGGCCCTCACCCGGCGCGGCCCCGCTGCGGGTCAACGACGGCGGGTCAGGGAAACGCGTGTCGGGGACGGCCTCGCCGAGCGCGGTGTCCCGCGCGTACATCACGTCGATCGCGCGTTGCCGGGCCTGCTCGGCCTCGGCCCTGCGAGTCGCCATCGCGTCGGACAGTCCCACGAGCCGCCACACGTCACCGCTGGAGGCGGCATCGCGAATCATCGCGCCCGGGTCGTACGGCACCGGCTCCGGCATCTGCGTTCTCGCCCTCGCCGCGGCCTCGGCCTGTCCGGCCACTGCCCGGCCGACCACCTCCGAAAGGTCGGCCGCCCGCTGCGACCACGTCGCGGCGTCGCGCACCACCGACCGCAACGACTCCGCCGCGTCGCCCTGCCACGCACTCTCGCTGCGGCCCGACAGGTCGGCGAGCGTGTCACCCGCCTCCCGCAGTGCCCGCGCGAGCTCGGTCCACTCCCGACTGATCTCTCCCGCCGCCGCGGGATCGTTGCCGTCACCGACCTCCGTGTACATCTGCTCGTGGCTGTACGACTCGTAGCGGCGGTCAGCGACTGGTTTCGCGGTCATGTCACCTCCGGCTCGATCAGCTCGGCCACCGTGGTGGCCCGAGCACAGGCCTGTGCCGTGTCCTGGAAGTCGGCCGTGGTCACGTCTATGTGGACGGTGCTCACGCCCGGCCGTCCGGCGGCCAGCGACACCGAGCACGTCCCGTCGTCGGCGTCGCGGTCGGCGACGAGCACCGCCGGTGCGGAGCCCACGCGCAACTCCTCGGCCCGCGGGGCGCGGGCCTTGACCGCCTCGAGATCCGTGTGCTCGTCCACCGTCACCGTGACCCCGAAGGCACCCGGCTCCACGTAGTCGCAGGCGGGAGCCCCCGCCACCGTGGTGGGCTCCCCCGGCGACGTCAGCCCAGCCGACGACCGGTCCCGCGCACCGAGCAGGGCGCACGGGTCGAGCCCGGCTTCCTCCCGCGTCGGCCCCGTGGACGGGACGGGAACGGACGAGACCGACCCAGCACCTTCCGCACCCGTCGACGCCCCGAGCCCAGGATCGGACGCGCCGCATCCCGCGGCGGCGACGAGCAACCCGAGCGCCACCGGCACGAGCCGACCTCCGAGCGTGCGCACGTGGGCGTCAGCCCCCGCCCACGCAGTCCACCCCGTCGGACGCGGCGCGGTCCTGCTCGTCGTAGCGGCGCAGCGCGGTGTCGATGCGCTGCTTGAGGCTCTCGATCTCCTGCCCGAAACGGGTCAGCGACTCGACGGCCGACCCCGTGTCGGCGATGCCGTACCTCGCCATGAACTCGCCGATCTCCCTGGCGTAGCCGTCGCCGAGGGGTACCGAGCGGCCGAGCACCTTGGCCCGGCGCACCATCCGCCCCACCGCGTCCTGTACCTCGCTCAGCTTGGCGAAGGTGTCGGCGGCGAGTTCAGGCGCGACGGCGAAACCGTCCGACGGCACGCGCACGTCGACTTCCGTCATCACCGCACCTCTTTCGGTAGTCGACCGACTACGCTGCCGTAGCGTAGGCGAGTTCGAGCTTCCGCCAAGATCTGTGGTCGGAACTCACCTGAAAGGGGCAACACTCCTCTGTGAGAAGCTGCACACCGCAGCGGAAAATGATCAACCCGGCGGGATACCGGATGGGCCGCTGTTTGACACACTGCGTGGCGGGCCGGCTCGCGAAGCGAGCTCGCCGGGACGGCGAAGGTCCTTTCCGGGGACGTTCGGACTGCCGCGAGGGCTTTTGGCACCAGGAGGTCGTGTGACGTCGAGAGGACAGTTCATCGCTGTGTCCGCACCCGCTCCGTCGGGCGACGGCCACTCCGCCACCGAGGTACACCACCCGTCCGACGGGTACCCCGGCGACCACGATGCGCATGGCGCCCACGGTGCCCAGGGCGACGGCGCGCCGATCGGCCTCGACCAGTTGCACGACACCGTCCGGCGTATCGCCGCCAACGTGGAACGTGTGCTGGTGGGCAAGCCCGAGGTCGTCCGGATCGCCCTGGTGACGCTGCTCGCCCAGGGCCACCTCCTCGTCGAGGACGTTCCGGGAGTCGGCAAGACCTCCCTGGCCAAGGCGCTCGCCCGGTCGATCGACTGCACGGTGAGCCGCGTGCAGTTCACTCCCGACCTGCTGCCCAGCGACGTCACCGGCGTCTCCATCTACAACCGCCAGCGGTCGGACTTCGAGTTCCGTCCCGGCCCCGTGTTCGCCAACATCGTCGTGGGCGACGAGATAAACCGGGCGTCGCCGAAGACCCAGTCGGCGCTGCTGGAGTGCATGGAGGAACGCCAGGTCACCGTCGACGCCACCACGTACAGACTCGACAGCCCCTTCATGGTGATCGCCACGCAGAACCCGGTCGAGATGGAGGGCACCTACGCTCTGCCCGAGGCCCAGCGCGACCGCTTCACCGCTCGCGTGTCGATCGGCTACCCCGACCTCGCCGCCGAGCTGGCGATGGTCGACGAGCACGCGGGGGTCGACCCGTTGGACGAGCTGCAGCCCGTCTCCGACGGTGCCACGGTGCAGCGACTGGTCGAGAAGGTCCGCGGGCTGCACGTCTCTCCCGAGGTGAAGCAGTACGCCGTCGAACTGTCGGCGGCGACGCGGCAGCTTCCCGAGGTCCGGCTTGGCGCGTCGCCGAGGGCGACGCTGCAGTTGGTGCGCGCGGCGCGTGCCCAGGCCGCTCTCTCCGGCCGCGAGTTCGTCGTGCCCGACGACCTGCACGCCGTGGCCGTCCCCGTCCTGGCGCACCGGCTGGTGCTGACGACGGAGGCCCACGCCGCCCGCCGGTCGGCCACGGACGTCGTCCGCGCCGTGCTGTCCCGCGTGCCGGTACCGCACGGCGCCCGTCCCCGGTAACGCCCGTGTTCCGCTCGTTGTCCGGCCTCACCACCCGCGGCCGTTGCCTGCTCGCCGCCGGGATCGCCGCAGGAGTGTGCGCCGCCGTACTCAACGAGCGCGACCTGCTCCGGGTCGCGGTGTTCGTCCTCGCCCTCCCGCTGTGCGTGGTGCTGTTGGCCTCGGCCTCGCGCATGACCATCTCCGCGTCGCGCTCGCTGTTGACCGAGCGCATCCCGGTCGGGGGGCACGGCGAGGTGCAGCTCGAACTCTGGCGCACGGGGCGTATGCCCGCAGGTGAGGTGCTGCTGGAAGACGGCCTGCCGTACACGCTGGGGCCGAAGCCTCGCTTCGTCGTGGAGCGCCTCCCCCATCAGCGGCCCGTACCGTTGCGCTATCCCGTGCAGCCGACACTGCGTGGCGTGCACCGGATCGGTCCGCTGCGCGCCACGATCACCGATCCTTTCGGACTGTGTGAGTTCGAACGCGACCTCGTGACGCACTCCCGGCTGGTCGTGGTTCCGCGCGTGACCACGCTGTGGGGACTTCCCCGTGGTGCGGGGCTCGGTTCGGGCGAGGACAGCAGCATCCGCCTGCACGCGGGCCAGGGCGAGACGGACGTCGTCGTACGGCAGTACCGGCAGGGCGACGACCTGCGCAAGGTGCACTGGCGGTCGACCGCCCGGCGCGACGAGATGATGGTGCGCGTCGAGGAACGGCCGTGGCACGGCGGCACCACCGTGTTGCTCGACCACCGGGCTTCGGCCCACCGAGGTTCGGGTACGCACAGCAGCCTGGAGTGGGCTGTCGAGTTCACCGCCAGCGTGAGCCTGCACCTCAACAAGATGGGACAGCGCGTCCGACTCGTCAGCGAACACGGCAAGCTGCTCGCCGACGCACCCGAGCAGGCGGGCCCCGGGCACGCCGGTTCGGTGCTGGACTCGCTCGCCGCGACGCGTCCCGCGCACGAGCGGGACATCGTGCTCGGTTCCGACCCCGGCCAGGGCCAGGAGTTGATCGCGGTGCTGGGCACGGTGGGCACCGAGTCGGTCCACGAGCTGACGCGACACCGCCCCCGCGGCACCCGCAGCTACGCCGTGCTGCTCGACACCGCCGCGTGGGCGAGCGGCGACACCGCGACCGACGCCGACGTCACGGTCGGCGACACGGCCGCGCTCCTGCGCGCGGCGGGCTGGGGCGTCGTGGTGGCGAAGGCGGACCGCACGGTGTCGGACGTGTGGGCGGAGTTGTGCCACACACCGGCGCCCGGCGCGTCACTGATCGGGGGCAGCTCATGACGACCACGACCACACCGCCCCGGCATGCCCGGCGGGGACCGGGTTCGGACCGGAACGCACACCGGCCGCCCACGGCGAGCACACTGCTCGCGCCGACCGCGGCGATGTTCGCGACCATCAGCGCCGCCACGTCCCTCACCGGTGTCGTCCAGGGCGGCGTGTGGCTGGCCTTCGCCGCCGTGGCCGCGCTGCTCGTGGCGTTCACAGGGCTCGCGCTGCGCGCACTGCGAGTACCGACGCTGTTGGTCGGACTCGGCCAGCTGGTCGTCCTGCTGGTTCTGGTCACCGGGTCGTTCACTCGCAGCGGCATCCTGGCGATCATCCCCGGTCCCGCCGCCTTCGTCGAACTCGACGCCGTGCTGTCGGCCGCGTTCGAGTCCGTCAGGACCGGGGTGCCGCCGGTCGAGGACACCACTCCCATCCTGTGCCTCACCACGATCGCCGTCGGCCTCGTCGCGATCCTGGTGGACACGCTCGTCGTGGCCGCCGCCGCGCCGGCCGCGACGGGGCTGGTCCTGCTGTGCGTCTACGCCGTGCCCTCCGCACTGGCCGACGACCTGCTGCCGTGGTGGACGTTCGTGCTCGGCGCCACGGCGTTCGCCACACTGCTGGTCGTCGACGGCAGCCACCGGCACCGCAGGTGGCGGAACCGGCCCGCACAGGACGCGCGAGCGTCGGCCGCGTCGTTGTCGACACCGGTGGCCGTGGTGGCCGGTGCGCTCGCGGCCGGCCTCGTGGCGGGCACGACGGTCACCGCGATCGGCACCGAGGGAAGCCTTCCCGGCAGCGAAGGCGAACGGACCGTGCTCGGTGGACTGGGCGTCAACGCCTTCACCTCGCTGCGCGGCATGCTCGACCAGGGCGAGGACGTACCCCTGTTCCGTGTCACCGGCCTCGACGAACCCCGGCTCCTGCGCGCGTTCACACTCGACACCTACCGCCCGAACGAGGGTTGGGGGCTGCCCGAAGGGCCCATGCCCGCCGGGGTGCCCGCCGACGGCGAGTTGCCGTCCGCCCCCGGCGACGACGGAAGCGCACCCAGCCACCGAATCGGCATCGAACCGGTGCACTGGAACGACGTGTGGCTGCCCGTCTACGGAGCTCCCCGCGCGCTGGAGGGCCTGTCCGACGGCTGGTACTACGACCGCACGAGCGGGGCCGTGTTCCGTGAACGCAGGCAGAACCCCGCCCCCTACGCCGAGACCGCCGCGCTCGAGGAGCCGACCCGAGCCGAACTCCGCCGGGTCGAACCCGATCCCGACGAGATCGCCCCCACCTACACCCGGTTGGCACACATCGATCCGAGGGTGGCCGACCTCGCCGAGGAACTCACGGCGTCATCCGACACCACCTTCGACAAGGTGCAGGCGATCTGGGAGTACTTCGGCGTCGAGAACGGCTTCGTCTACGACACCCAGACCGCTCCGGTCTCGGACAGCGACGCCCTCGCCGACTTCGTGCTCCACGGCAAGCGTGGTTACTGCGAGCAGTTCGCCTCGGCGATGGCGGTGATGCTGCGCTCGCTCGACATCCCCTCCCGGGTCGCGATCGGATTCACCGGCGGGTACCGCGACGGCGACGTCCGCACGATCACCTCACGCGACGCCCACGCCTGGGTGGAGGTGTACTTCGGCGAACTCGGCTGGGTCGGTTTCGACCCGACGCCGCTGTCGGACGGCCGCGGTTACGTGCCGTCCTACCTCAGCGACGAGGGCAGCTCCGACAGCGCCCCTGCGAACGACGACGAGGTGCCGAGTACCCAGGCCGAGGAGCCGTCCGAGGCGGCGGAGCCCTCGCAGGAACAGGTGGAGCAGGACACCGGCGCGCAGCAGGCACAGCCGGGTCCGTTCTCCGGCTCGGGTGCCTGGTCGGGCGTGCTCGCCGCGGTCGCCGCCGCAGCGGCACTGGCGGCCACGGTCGCCGCGGTCGGGGTCGCCAGGAAACGGCGCGCCACGGGCGCCAAGGCGGCGAGCGAGTCGGCGGCGTGGCTCCCCCTCGCCGCCGTCGCCCTGGGAGCCGTCGCCGTGGCCCTGCTGGCGTGGTGGCTGCACTGGGCCGTGACGCTGGTGCTGCTGGTGAGTGCCGCGCTGCTGCTGGCGCCGTACTCCGTACGCCAGGCACAACGCCACCGCAGGCTCCAGGACGTGGAGCGGGGCGACGACGTGCACGCCGCCGACGCCGCGTGGCGGGAGCTGCGTCAGGAATGCATCGACCGGGGTCTCGACATCACCGACACCGACACCGTTCGGCTCGCCGCGCAGAAGATCGCCCGTGGGCAGCGGTTGGACGAGCAGGGCAAGAACCACCTTCGTGTGGTGGTCACCACGATGGAGCAGTCCTGGTACGGGTCAGGGCAGCACCAGCGCAACCGCGATACAGCCGGGTTCACCCAGGCGTTTCACGGCGTGCTCGACGCGCTCCACCGGTCGGCACCGCTGTCGTGGAGGGGCAGGTTCCTGCCCCGGTCCGTCCTGCGGAGTGCGCGCACGCGCATCTCACGCTGAGGGCACGGGCACGAAAATCCGCTGTTCGGGTTCACGGTCGAGTCGACTCGACCGTGAACCCGAACAGCGGAACAGACCTTTTCGGGTGACGCCGCTAGCGGTCCTCGAAGCGCCGGCGGAAACGATCCTCCATGCGCTGGGTGAAGCTGCTCTTGGCCGAGGAGCCGCTTCGGCCTCCGCCTCCTCGCTGGCGCTCGGAGTCATCGGCCTCAGCCGACGCTCCGAGTGCCGTCACAGCCATGAGCACACCACCGAACATCACCAGGAACCCGAGCACGCTCAGCCACGGGATCTCGGCGATGCGGAGGAACGACGCCTGCCCGGCAACGCCGAGCACGAGCATGGCGACGCCCACGACGAACAGGGCGGCACCCTGTAGGCGCCGGCGGCGCGTGGGCCGGCGTAGCTTTGTTCCGCGCACGGCAGAAGCGAACTTGGGGTCCTCGGCATAGAGCTCGCGCTCGATCTGGTCGAGCAGCCGCTGCTCATGCTCGGAGAGTGGCATCTTTCCTCCTCCGGCACAGCGTTGTCTGGCGACCCCTGGCGGGCGCCGGAACCGCGCATGGACGTCGACCCGGACTACCCCCGATCGGGGTGTCAATACCAGGATACGAGGCCCACGCGCGCACGACTACCCGATCTCCCCCCAACCGTCGCGCCATTTGCCACGAACGGCCCAGCGCGACCACCGTCAGCCCGCGTTTCAACTGATTACCACCCACGGTGGACACCCGTCGACTCGGTCGTCGGCGGTGGCGCTCACTGCACGTCACGCTTCAGAAGTGACGCGGGGCGCACCGCCGCGGCTCCGAACTTCGAACGGGCGATGTCGGCGGCCACCTCGGCGTCCCGCCACCGTGACACCGGCTGCGCGTCGTCCAGGCTGAGCTGCTCGGCCTCTCCCTCACCGGTGAGCCCCTCCACCCGCACTCCCAGCAACCTCACGGGCGCGGTCGCGCCCGCCTCGGCCAGCAGAGTGGCAGCCGTGGCGTGGATGGTCCTGGCCACGTCCGTGGCCCCCGGCAGGGTCCTGGCCCGCGTGATGGTGCGGAAGTCGGAGAACCGGATCTTGATCGACACCGTCCGGCCCCGCAGTCCCCGGCTGCGGAGTGTGGCCGCCACCTTCTCGGACAGGTCCAGCAACTGCCGCTGCTGCTCGCGGCGGTCGGACAGGTCGGTGTCGAACGTGCGCTCCGCCCCGAGGGACTTCTCCTCGGTCCGGGGGACGACGTCACGATCGTCGCGGCCGTGGGCCAACGCGTGCAGATGTTCGGCCGTGGCCGCGCCCACCCAGCGACGCAGCCGCTCGACCGGCGTGGCCGCGATGTCGGCGACCGTCGCCAGGCCGTGCCCCCGCAGTACCTCGGCGGTCCTCGGGCCCACCCCCCACAGGGCCGACACCGGCAACGGACGCAGGAACGACACCGTCTCCGCCACCGGCACCACCACCATGCCGTCGGGCTTGGCCATGCCGGAGGCCAGCTTCGCCACGAACTTGACCCCGGCCGCGCCCACGGAACACCGCACCCCGTGCTCCTCCTCCACCCTGGCCCGGATCCGTCTGCCGATCTCCCCCGGGGTGGCCCCCAGCCTGCGCAGCGCACCCCGCACGTCGAGGAACGCCTCGTCGAGGCTCAGCGGCTCCACCAGGGGCGTGTAGTCGCCGAAGATGGCCATGACACCTCGGGACACCTCGCTGTAGAGACCGCGCGTGGGGGGCAGGTACACGGCGTGCGGGCACAGCTTGCGCGCCGCCGCCACCGGCATGGCCGACGAGATCCCGAACCGCCGGGCCGGGTAGTTCGCCGACAGGACCACCGAGCGGGGCCCGGCCCCCGCGACCACCACGGGACGGTCGGCCAGCTCCGGCCGCGTGCGCAGCTCCACGGCCGCGAAGAACGCGTCCATGTCGACGTGCAGCACGTGACAGCCGGTGTCGTCGGGCCACGTCGAGTCGGTGACCCGGAACCGTTCGAATCCCTCGGGCAGCGCCGTGTTCCGTCCCATGACGAAAGGAGCCTACGGCGCGCCACCGACAGTTCTCGTGCCCGCCGAGCGCGTCAGGACGGTTTGCGGGCCAGCACGTGCAGCCGGGTGGCGATGTCGCGTAACGGCCTGGTCACCGCGGCCACGGCCTCGAACTCGGCGAGATCCTTCTCCCACGACATCGCCTCCCCCGAAGCGCCCTCCGGCGAGACGATCTCCGACACGACCCCGTCGCCCTGGACGTGCTCCACCGACAGCCCCGCCTCCTCGAGCAACGTGGTCAGGGAGTCGGCGTCGAACCGTCGCAGGACGGTCTCCGAATCACCACCGCGTACGCCGTCGGGCTCGGACAACAGCTCGCCGGCCTCCGCGAGCCTGCCCGTCAACGCCCGGTGCAGGACCGCCGCGTAACGGTTCGCCGCCAGCACGGACACCGCGCCGCCGCCCGCCGTGGCCTCGACGATCGCCGCCACGGTGCGCCGGGGGTCGTCGACGACCTCCAGGAGCGAGTGCGCGAGCACGAGGTCGGCCGATCCGACTCGGACGTGCTCCGCGAGAGCGTCCGAATCGTCGGCGACCACCGTGATGCGGTCGGACACGCCGTCCTCGGCCGCGCGTCGCTCCAGTGTCGCGAGCGCGTTGAGGTTCGGTTCCACGACCGTGACCCGGCAACCCGCCGCCGCGAACGGTACCGCCCACACACCGCTGCCGCCGCCGACGTCCACCACCACAGGCTCCTCGGCTCCCCGGGCCCGGGCGGCGCGCAACTCGGCCTCCAGCACCTTCCGCACCGCTGCCGACCCGTGACCGGCCGAAGTCTCCGCTCGCATGGCTCCCAAGAGTAGTTGGAACACCTCGCACGTTCTCACGGTGACCATCCCCGGCTACGCTCGCAGACGTGCACACGGTCGCCGTACTGAGCCTCAAGGGAGGCGTCGGCAAGACTACGGTCGCGCTCGGTGTCGCCTCGGCTGCGCTCCGCAGGGGAACCCGAACGCTGGTGGCGGATCTGGACCCGCAGGGCAACGCCACGGCGACGCTCGACCCGCCGCTCACCGACGCCACGCTCGCCGACGTGCTCGAGGCACCCCGGCTCGGCGTGCTGACGAAAGCGATCGCGGCCAGCGGGTGGAGCGACGACGTCGACGTCCTCGTCGGTTCGGAGGAACTGGAACTGCTCAACGAACCCGGTCCGACGGCCCACCGCATGGACAGCCTGGCGCGAGCGCTCGACGAGCTGCGCCGTTACCCGCAGGGCCGGCCCTACGAGCTCGCGATCCTCGACTGCCCGCCGTCCCTGGGCAGACTCACGCGTTCGGCGCTCATCGCCGCCGACAGTGCGCTGCTGGTCACCGAACCCACCATGTACGCGGTGGCCGGTGCGCAGCGCGCGCTGGAGGCCATCGACAGCGTCCGCGCCCAGCACAACCCGAGGCTGCGCCCAGCGGGTGTCGTGGTCAACCGGCTGCGCAGCCGCTCGTACGAGCACGAGTACCGCGTCCAGGAGCTGCGGGAGTCGTTCGGCAGCCTCGTGATGCCGACCGCGATCCCGGACCGGCTGGTCGTCCAGCAGGCCCAGGGAGCCTGCACGCCCATCCACGAGTGGAACTCGCCGGCGGCTGCCGAGATCTCCCTGACGTTCAACATGGTGCTGGCGAAGATCCTGCGTTCCAACCGCGCCGGCCGGCACCGCCTGAGCGCCGAGGAACCCGATGCCGCGCCTCGTCGCGGCGGCGCACCTCCCGGGCTGCCCATGGGACGCCCGTACGCCCAACACGAGACGGGGTGACGCGTGCCCGAGGGTGACACCGTCTTCCTGACCGGCGAACGGCTCCGCCGGGCCCTGGTCGGACGCACCCTCACACGCACGGACTTCCGGCATCCGAGGCTCGCGACACTCGATCTGACCGGGCTCGACGTGGTGGCCGTCCGCACGGTGGGCAAACACCTGTTCCTACGCTTCTCCGACGGCACCAGCCTGCACAGCCACCTCAGGATGGACGGCTCGTGGCGGGTGTTCCGGCCGGGACAACGCTGGTCCCTGCCCAGTCACCACGCGCGCGTCGTCCTCGACAACCGCGACGGTGAGGTCGTCGGCTTCCGCGTCCACGACCTCGCCGTCGTGCCCACCGAACAGGAGTCGCGGTTCGTGGCCCACCTCGGCCCCGACCTGCTCGATCCGGCCTGGGGAGCGGGTCACGCGGCCGTCGCGGCCGAGGCACTGCGCCGGAGACCGGACGCCGAGATCGGCGAGGCGCTGCTGGACCAACGTGTGATGGCCGGCATCGGCAACGTCTACAAGACCGAGATCTGTTTTCTCCTCGGGGTCTCACCGTGGACACCCGTGGCCGAGGTGGACGCGGACCGCGCGGTGGAACTGGCCCACCGGCTGCTGACGGCCAACGCGCGTCGCACGCGACGCAACACCACCGGCATGGACACGCCAGGACGCCACAGCTGGGTGTACGAACGCACCCGCCAGGGCTGCCTGCGATGCGGCGGGGAGGTCCGCGTCGCGTCGCAGGGGGAGGGAACGCAGGCACGCCCGACGTGGTACTGCCCGCGCTGCCAACCGGGTCCCGCGCCGTCGTGACCCCAGCCACCGGAAAATCCGTTGCCGCACCTCACCCTCCTCGCCTAGCGTGGCGGTACACGAGAAAGGAGGTGGTCCAGCGGTGAATATCCACAGGACTCGTGAGGTGGCTGTCCACTGACAGCACGCACGGGCCACCCAGTCGACGTGTGTGTCTGCCGGTGAATACCAGGCAGTCACCGGCCCCCAGTGCTCCCGGGAACCGGTCCGTCCCGGGCCCGACCGGCTGACGACGGTCGGGAGTCGCACTGGGGGCTTCTCATTTCGAGCACCGCCCATCCGGCACCGGCCACTCATGGCAGATACTGGGTGCCGTGCTCTTCGACAGGATCGTCCGGCCCGCTCTCTACCGCCTCCACCGGCACGACGCCGAAGCCGTGCACGAACGCACGGTGCGCGTGCTCGCCAGGGTGGGCGCGTCCGGTCCCGTCACCTCGGCGCTACGCCGGTACTACCGGGTCGACGACCCGTGCACCGTGTTCGGCATCCGGTTCCCGAACCGGCTCGGCCTGGCCGCGGGCATGGACAAGAACGGCCTCGCACTGAACGCCTGGTCCGCGCTCGGCTTCGGATTCGTCGAGGTCGGCACGGTGACCCGCCACGCGCAGCCGGGGAACCCCAAACCCAGACTGTTCACGCTCGACGCCAGCGACGCCGTGCTCAACCGGATGGGCTTCAACAACGCCGGTGCCACGGCCCTCGCGCGGAGGCTCGCCGCGGGTGGCACCCCCGACGTGCCACTCGGCATCAGCATCGGCAAGTCCAAGGTCACCCCGGTCGAGGACGCGATCTCCGACTACCGGGAGTCGCTCGTCACTCTGTACCCGTACGCCGACTACGTGGCGATCAACGTCAGTTCCCCCAACACCCCGGGGTTACGCACGCTGCAGGACCGCGGTGCGCTGACCGAGTTGCTGACCGAACTGTCCCGCACCTCCCGCGACCTCGCGGCGGCAAGCGGGCGCGGCCCGGTCCCGCTGCTCGTGAAGGTGGCTCCCGACCTGTCGTTCGACGCCCTCGCCGAACTCCTCGGCGTGTGCCTCGAACACGACGTCTCCGGTCTGATCGCCACCAACACCACCCTCTCCCGGGACGGCCTCGCTCCGGCGGACACGCGCTTCGCCGCAGAGCAGGGCGGCCTGTCAGGGCGCCCGCTCGCCGCGCGCTCGGTGGAGGTCGTTCGCTTCGTCCACGACCAGGTGGGCGGCTCGCTGCCGATCATCGGGGTGGGCGGTATCGGCAGTCCCGACGACGCACTCCGGATGCTCGACGCGGGCGCGAGCCTGCTGCAGCTCTACAGCGCGTTCGCACTGCACGGCCCCGCCGTGGTGAAGCGGATCAACTCCCGGCTCTCACGACGGCAGGCCGCACGGCGCTGAGGTGGCGCAGGTACGCGCGCCAGCACTCCCACGCGGTGAGGTCGGTCCCGTGTTCGGCCACGGCCGGATCACACAGGATCGCGGGCGCGGTCGTACCGTCCGCCAGCTCCACCGTGCCCAGGCGCATCGGCGCGGGCAGGCCGGCGACGAACTCCCCGAGCGCCGCAGGCGAGAGCAGCCATTCCTCGCCGAGCAGCGGCCCGCCCTCCGCCGGGACGTTCGTGGGCACGACACCCGCCTCGGGCGGGTCCTCCTCGAACAGCACCAGGCGGTAGTGGCGTGACGTGGTCGCGAAACCCGTGAAACGCGCTCCGACCCGTTCCAGCTCGGCCGCGCGTGGCTGGCCCCGCAGGAAGGAGCCGAAGGCGATCAGCCGCACCCCCACGTCCGGGTAGGGCGAGGGGGCCTGTGAACCGGTGAGAAGTCCCGCGAGGTCGAGCACGATCTGGTCGTCGAACGGCTTCGTCAGCAGGCCCACGCCGCCTCCGTCGCGCACGGGTAGCAACACGGCGGCCGTGTCCAGACGCGTCACCAGGCGAGTGAGCGAACACAACCCCGTGCCCTGGGGCAGCAGCAGCGCATCGTGGTCTCGCAGCGCGAAAGCGACGCGTCTCCGGCACAGACCGTCCCCGCCACCGAAGTCGACCTCGTCCGTCACCGCCCCCGCGACACGCAACGTCTCCGCCGTCGCGGCGAGCCGAGCCGCCTCCGCGGGAGGTAAACCGGCGAGGAACGCGCGGTCGGGTACCGCGACGTGCGGATGCTCACCTGCGCTCAGGCGCACCGACTCGGGCCAGTGCCTGCTGAACGCCGCGGCACCCGCCCAGGGGTCCGGCCCCGTGACCGCGGCGGCGACCTGCTGCGCCACGGCCGCGTCCCGCGCCAGCACCGTGGTGATCCCCGCACCACTCGCGGGCAGGAGCCCACGGGTGGGCACGAACCCGACCACACCGCGACAGGCGGCGGGCGGCTCGGTCACCAGCAGGGCGTCGAGCTTGCTGAGTGTCTCCAACCGCACTTCGGTGCCGGGTGAAGGCGCCCCCGGCACCGTGTGCCCGGCGACCACCGCACCCGCCTGCATGAGCCTGCCCACGACGACCGGCTGGTCCGGCGCGGCGACGAGGACACCCACCAACGGCATGCGCTGCCCTGCCCGAACCCGCTCGTCCACGGCCTTCGCGTCCACGAGGACGTCCTCCCTGCACCGCAACCGCACGGGCGGTGCGGGGCCGAGCCCTCGCGAGAGCGCGTCGAACACCGAGAGCGCGCGCTGCACGGCCTGGCTCGTGGTGACGGGAGGAAGCGGGACCGTGTCGTCGTCGAACAGGAACAGGTTCACGCCGCTGTCCTTTCCTGACAGAGTCTGGCGCGTAGTACCTACCCGGCTCGGCAGTCGGTCAACCGGACCGCACTCCAGCACCCGTCCTCACGACGACAGTTCACGCAATGCCGAAGCCAACCCCGCCAGGCGGTCGGTGGCGTCGGTGAGCGCCTCCTTGGCCTGCGGCACTCCGCCACTGGAGGCGGCCACCGCTCGGCCCGCGGCGGCGACGAGGGAGCCGTACTCCTCCACGCCGTCGTCGAGCTGGGCTCGTAGACCCGTGACAGCGGCGTCCAGCGCCGGCCGTTCACCCTCAGGGGCGGAAGCCCTCGCCCGCTCCACCGACTCGATCCGCGTGGCCAGCGCTCGCAGCGCGGCGGCGGCCTCCGCCGCGGTGGACCGGCTCTGCTCCACCTCCAGGGAGGGCACCGGCGCCGTGCCGTGCGCACCCGCCGCGGACAACTGCGCCAGCAGCTCTGCCAGCGAGGCCTCGCTGCGCGCGAGCCGCTCCATCGGCTCTCTGGCCACCGACCCCTTGGGCGGCAGCGCGGGTGGCCGAGGAGACGACGGCACCGTCGTCTTGCTCAGCCGGTAGAGGCGTACCCCGGAACGGGTACCGAGGACACCGAAGACCACCGTCCCGACCAACCCGCTGAACGCCCCCTGCCAGCCGTCGATCCCACCGGTGAGGCCCGCGTAACCGACGAGCGCGTACAGAACGGACAGCAGCGCCAGCACGACCCACAGCGTGAGGGCCCGCGACGTACGCCGCTTCCGGCGTTCGTGCTTGGCCGCAGGGTCGTTCCAGCGAACCCACTTGTCACGAACCTCGGCGACGACGGGCGGGACGACAGCGGGCACCGGCCGCGACTCCGCCCCGGCGGGACCGGCCGTCGAGCCGGACGGCCCATCGGTCTTGGTGCTGTCGGTGTACGCCCGCACCGCCCGCTGTGCGCGCTGAGCGTAATCGGGCAGACGCTGCAAGTGCTTGTCGAGCTTCGCGAAGCGCTCGTTCCGTCCGCCCGCCACGGTCACCCCCGCACGAATACCGCTCTTCTCACGCCTGGTTCTTCTGCCGCTCGGCCTCGACCCTGGCCTGGATCTCCCGCTGAACGTCCGAGGACGTCGACGAGGACGACGCACCGCTGCTCGTGGATTCGCCACTCGTCACCTGCGCGACCGACTCGCCCTTCATGGAAGCCCTGATCTGCTCCAGGCGGTTGTGACCCGCAAGCTGCGTGGTGGAGTGCTGAACCTCCAGCATCCGGCCCTGCACGGAGTTCTGCGCCAGTTCGGCCGAACCCAGGGCCGTGGTGTAACGCTTCTCGATCTTGTCGCGGATCTCGTCCAGCGACGGCGTGTTGCCCGGCGCGGCCAGCTCCGTCATCTGGGTCAGGGAGGCCGACACCTGCTCCTGCATCTTCGCCTGCTCCAGCTGCGACAGCAGCTTGGTGCGCTCGGCCAGCTTCTGCTGCAGCATGCTGGCGTTGCGCTCCACGGCCTGCTTGGCCTGCTCGGCCGCCTGCAACGCCTGGTCGTGCAGCGTCTTCAGGTCCTCGATGGCCTGCTCGGCCGTGACGAGCTGCGCGGCGAAGCCCTCCGCGGCGGTCTCGAACTCCTGAGCCTTCTTCTCGTCGCCCTTCGCCCTGGCCTCGTCGGCGAGCGTCAGCGCCTGGCGGGTGGAGGCCTGCAGCTTCTCGACCTCACCGAGCTGCCGGTTGAGCTTCATCTCGAGCTGCCGCTGGTTTCCGATCACCGAGGCGGCCTGCTGGGACAGGGCCTGGTGGTTCCGCTGCGCCTCCTCGATGGCCTGCTGGATCTGCACCTTGGGATCGGCGTGCTCATCGACCTTGGATGAGAACGCCGCCATCAGGTACTTCCAGAACTTCACGAAAGGGTTGGCCATCTCCTCCGCCTGCTTTCTCGCGTCCCACAGTTGCCGACCGGTACCGTACCTGCCCGGCAAACGTCAACGCCGCACTCGCGGCGCGCTTCCCGAACACGTGATCCCGTATGTGGGTTCCATCGTGTCAGGTCGGACGTCGCCGTTCCAGACGACCCCGGAGAATTCAGGGATCGCCCTGACCCCGTGGCCTCACGCGGCCAGCACCGCCTTCGACTTCGGGGCGCGGATGGTGGTCCGGAGTGTCGGCGACAGCCGGAAGTCCGCGAGGTCGTCGCCCCTGCGGCCAGCGGCAAGACGACCGCCCTCGAAGCCGCGTTCGCCTGCCTTCACCCGGTCCTCGCCCGGCGTGTCCTTGTCTCCCTCGGCGCCGCTCACGGCCGCGAACTCGTCCGGCCGGGGCTCGACGGCCGCATCGACCCGGTCGAGTGCCGAGACGTCCGCGGCGACGTTACGCAGCAGCTCGCTCAGAGGGAGTTCCAGTGCCTCGCAGATCGAGGCGAGCAGCTCGCTGGACGCCTCCTTCTGCCCTCGTTCGACCTCGGACAGGTACCCAAGGCTCACCCTGGCGGCGCGGGAGATGTCGCGCAGCGTCCGGCGCTTGGTGGTGCGGGCATGACGGAGCCGATCACCGATCGCCTCACGCAACAGCACGGTCATCACGCGCCTCCCTTCCCATGTGTCCACGTTACCGAGACCGGGGGACGAAACGCAGGTGCACAACGCGAACGTCCGCCCACAGCGAACGCTTCCGTCACCGAAGATGTTCCCGGAGCAACCGGAGGGCGTCCTCCACCGAGCCCGTTCGCACCCTCTCCCGGTCGCCCGCCAGGTTCACGGTCCGCACCTCACCGATACCGGGTCCGGCCAGACCGACGTACACGGTTCCGGGTCCGACACCGTCCTGGGAATCGGGCCCGGCCACTCCCGTGAGGCCGAGCCCCCAGTCGGCGCCGCAACGGCGCCGGACGCCCTCGGCCAGTTGCGCGGCGACCTCCGGGTGCACGGCGCCGTGCTCGGCCAGCAGCCGGTCGTCCACGCCGGCCAGGGTGTGTTTGAGGTCGGTGGCATAGACCACCAGGCCACCGCGGAGCACCGCACTCGCACCGGGTACCCGCGTGATCGTCGCGCACACGAGCCCGGCCGTGAGTGACTCGGCCACAGCCACGGTCTGCCGCCGCCGCGTCAGCTCGGCCACGAGCCACACCGCCTGCTCGGCCACGCTGTCCCCGAGGCCCGGCGAACTCACTCCAGCTCCACGCGCCCCTGACGGGCGATCGTCCTCAGCCGTACCGCCCTGACGAGGTAGTCCACCCCCGTGCCGACCGTGAGGACGACGGCCAGGCCCAGCAGGCCCCACTCGACGGGCTCGGCCTGGACCGGCAGCGGCAGCAGCACCACGCCGATGGCCGCCACCTGCGCCAGGGTCTTGGCCTTGCCCCCCTTGCTCGCGGGGATGACCCCGTGCCGGATGACCCAGAAGCGCAACGCCGTCACGGCGATCTCCCTGCCGAGGATCACGGCGGTGATCCACCACGGCAGCTCACCGAGCACGCTCAGGCCCAGCAGCGCGGCCCCGATCAGGGCCTTGTCGGCAATCGGATCGACGATCTTGCCGAAATCGGTCACCAGGCCGTAGCGCCTGGCCACCCAGCCGTCGAGGCGGTCGGTCACGGCCGCCAGGGCGAACACGGCCGTGGCGACGTAACGCCAGGGCGAGACGTCGAGCCCCTCGGACCCATCGGGCACGTCCCCCGCGAACAGCGCCACGACGAACACCGGCACCAGCACCAGGCGCAACATGGTGAGCATGTTGGCCACGTTCAGCGTGGGAACGGTCGCGCTCGTCCGGCCGACGTCGTCGGCCATGCCCGTCCTGTCGGCCTTGTCGGTGCTCACGTCGCGGAATCCGCAGCGCCGACCGGGCGAACCACCAGGTCGACGCCCGCACTGTCCACGACCTCGCAGCGGACCAGCTCACCGACCTCGTACTCGGCGTCGGTGAGCACCACGCACTCGCCGTCCACCTCGGGTGCCTGGTGCGCCGCCCTTCCGACGATCTCCTCCTCCACCGACTCCACGAGCACGTCGACCACCGAACCGACGCGGTCCTCGGCGCGCTGCGCGGTGAGTTCCTCGACCAGCGCGGACACCCGGCCGACCCGTTCGGCGATCTCGGAGCTGTCCAGTTTGCCGTCGAACGTCTCCGCTTCGGTGCCGTCCTCGTCGGAGTACCCGAAAACGCCGACCGCGTCGAGTCGCGCCTCGGTGAGGAACCGTTCGAGTTCGGCGACGTCCTGCTCGGTCTCCCCGGGGAAACCGACGATCACGTTGGTGCGGATGCCCGCCTCGGGCGCGTAGGACCTGATCTGCTCGATCAGGGCCAAGAACGAATCCGTGGAGCCGAACCGCCGCATCCGCCGCAGCACGGCCTCGCTGGAATGCTGGAAGGACAGGTCGAAGTAGTCGGCGACACCCGGTGTGGTGGCGATGACCCGCACCAGGTCCGGCCTGGTCTCCGCGGGCTGGAGGTACGAGACACGCACCCGGGCGATGCCGTCGATCTCCGCCAGCCTGGGCAGCAGCCGCTCGAGTGCCCGCGTGCCCCCGAGGTCGCGGCCCAGGTCCTTGCCGTAGGACGTGGAGTTCTCGCTCACGAGGAACAGCTCCCGCGCACCCTGCGTGGCGAGCCACTCCGCCTCGGCCACCAGCTCGTCGGGGTGCCGTGAGACGAACGAACCCCGGAACGACGGGATCGCGCAGAACGAGCAGCGGCGGTCGCAACCCGACGCGATCTTGAGTGGAGCGACCGGGGAGTCGTCGAGCCGGGCCCGCAGCACGCGGGGACCCCAGCCCGCGTGACCGGGCACGGTCACGTCCTCGGCCGCGGCCTGCCGCTCGACGGGAGTGATCGGCAGCAGTGTCCTGCGGTCGGTCGGCTTGTGCGACTCGACCCGCCTGCCCTCGGCGATGTCGGCGAGCCGGTCGGCGAGGTGCGGGTAGTGGTCGAAGCCGAGTACCGCGTCGGCCTCCGGCAGGTTCTCCGCCAGCTCCTGCCCGTAGCGCTCGGCCATGCACCCCACGGCGACGACCTTGGCTCCGGTGTCGGACGCCGCGAGCAGCGTGTCGACCGAATCCTTCTTCGCCTGCTCGACGAAACCGCACGTGTTCACCACGACGACGTCGCTGGCGGTGGGGTCGTCACTGAGCTCCCAGCCGCCTTCGACGAGCCGACCTGCGAGTTCCTCGGAGTCGACCTCGTTGCGGGCACACCCGAGCGTCAACAGGGAGACCCGGCGGTGGGGCGAGGATTCAGCGCTAGACACCTGTTCAGGGTAACGGGCCCTCGGGCACGTCCGAGCACACCCTGGTCACGGCCGATCGCCGTAAGCGCTAGCGTCTATGCCTGTGCAAGCACCCCTGATCCGGCGCGCCCGCATCGCCGACGTGCGCACCATCAAGACACTGGTCGACCTCGACGCGGGCCGGGTGCTTCTGGAGAAGGACCTGATCACGCTCTACGAGGACGTGCAGGAGTTCTGGGTGGCCGAGCTGGACGGCCGCGTCGTGGGCTGCGGTGCGCTGCACGTCATGTGGGAGGACCTCGCCGAGATCCGCACGGTGGTCGTGGACAGGTCCGCGCGTGGCCGCGGCATCGGCCACGCACTGGTGAAGCGGCTCATAGACCTCGCGGGCGAACTCGGGCTCGCGCGGCTGTTCGTACTCACCTTCGAGACCGGGTTCTTCGCCCGGCACGGGTTCACCGAGATCACGGGCACACCCGTTCCCAGGGAGGTCTACGAGGAGATGCGGCGGTCGGCCGACACCGGTGTCGCCGAGTTCCTCGACCTCCCGTTCGCGAAGCCGAACACGCTGGGCAACACACGCATGCTGCTGCATCTGGACCAGCGCACCGACACCCGGGACGCTCAGCGCCCCTGAAGCAACGTGCCCACCCTGGAGAGGCGGGACAGCCAGCGGGCTGCGGTGACCGGATCGGTGGGCGCGTAGGCGTCCACCAGCACCGGATCCGGCTCCGGTTTGGTGGCCGGCACCGAGACGAACCCGTCGACCTGCCGCAACCCCGTGGACGGGGGCACCACGTCACCGTCCAACAGCGACAACGTGCCGAGTCCGCAGGCGAACGGCAGCTCGGGCAGGGCCGCCGCCAACGCCACCTCGGCAGCGAGTCCGACGCTCGTCTCGAGCGCCGACGACACGACGCACGGCAGCCCGCACGCCTCCGCCACCCGCAGCGCGCGGTGCACACCCCCCAGCGGCAGGCACTTCAACACGGCCACGTC